>NZ_CP080383.1:1876140-2188830 GCF_019443325.1 Cryobacterium sp. PAMC25264 | reverse complement strand
CCGAGCTGTTCGAGCCGGCCGCGCAGGGTGACGCCGCCCAGTCGCGGCAGAGCCTGGTTCGAGGCGTTGGCCGACACCTTCCAGCGGCCGTACCGGGAGCCGGTCTCCTTCTCGCAGTCCCGCATGCCGGCCGGGTTGTTCACCACCAACGGCGCATCCACCGCCAACACCGACCCGGGTTCGGCCACGGACTGCACCCAGTGAACGACCTCGTCGATCCCGCGCGCCCACCCCGCGTCGAGCACCCGGCCGGTCTCGTCGATGCACGCCAGCCCGCTCTCGTTCGCCGGTTTCGTCGCCGTGCCTTCCGCCCAAGCCAGATCCACCCCGAGGAATCGCGTCATGGCTCATAGATAGCATGCGGCGATGAACACGGGAAGAGCAGGCGTAGGCTCTTCAGGCTGCCCACAGGACAGCATCACCAGCGAACACGGGAGAATTGGCAATGAGCAAGACGACGAAACCGTCAGGAAACGGGCCGTCAACAGGTAATCAGTCCGGGGTTGCCCCCGGCACGAACCGGAAGGTCATCGCGCTGGCCATCGCCGGTGCGTTCGGCGGCTTCCTCTTCGGATTCGATTCCTCCGTGATCAACGGCGCGGTCGAAGCCATCAAGGGCCAATTCGGCCTCACCGAGGCCATCACCGGTTTCGCCGTGGCCAGCGCCCTGCTCGGCGCCGCGACCGGAGCCTTCCTCGGCGGACGCCTGGCCGACAGGTTCGGACGCATCCCCGTGATGCTCGTGGGCGCGATCGTCTTCTTCGCCAGCTCGGTGGGTTCCGGGCTCGCCTTCGGCGTCGTCGACCTCATCGTCTGGCGGGTGCTCGGCGGTGTCGGCATCGGGCTGGCCTCCGTGGTCGCCCCGGCCTACATCGCCGAGATCTCGCCCCGGCAGATGCGCGGTCGCCTCGGCTCGCTGCAGCAGCTGGCGATCACCATCGGCATCTTCGCCGCCCTGCTCTCCGACGCCGTGTTCGCCACCACGGCCGGCGGGGCCAGCGAGATCTTCTGGTGGGGTCTGGAGGCCTGGCGCTGGATGTTCCTGGTCAGCGCCATCCCGGCGCTCATCTACGGCGTGATCGCGCTCCTGCTGCCGGAGTCGCCGCGGTACTTGGTACTGCACGACAAGGAGCCGAAGGCCCGCGAGGTGCTCGCCAAGGTCTGGCCGAACGGCGACGTGGACCGGGAGATCCGCGACATGAAGAAGTCGATCGACGAGGACCTCAAGGCCAAGCGCACCGGCACGCTGCGCGGACCGGTCTTCGGCCTCAAGCCCATCGTCTGGATCGGCATCACCCTGTCGGTGTTCCAGCAGTTCGTGGGCATCAACGTGATCTTCTACTACTCGACCACCCTGTGGAGCGCCGTGGGCTTCGAGGAGTCCAGCTCGCTGGCCATCTCGGTGGCCACGTCGGTCACGAACATCCTGGTCACCCTGGTGGCCATCGCCCTGGTCGACCGGATCGGCCGCCGGCCCATCCTGCTCACCGGCTCCATCGGCATGACCGTGTCACTGGCCACCATGGCCATCGCGTTCAGCCAGTCAGTCATGACAGACGGCGAACTCGCCCTGCCCGGCGCCTGGGGCCCGATCGCCCTCGTCGCGGCGAACGTCTTCGTGATCTCCTTCGGCGCCTCGTGGGGTCCGGTCGTCTGGGTGCTGCTGGGTGAGATCTTCCCCAACACCATCCGTGCCAAGGCGCTCGGCCTGGCCGCTGCCGCACAGTGGATCGCGAACTTCCTGATCACGGTCACGTTCCCGCCCATGGCAGCGCTGTCCCTGCCGCTCACCTACGGCATGTACGCCCTCTTCGCCGGGCTGTCGTTCCTCTTCGTGCTCACCAAGGTGCCCGAGACCAACGGAATGTCGCTCGACGAGGCCAACACCCTGCTGCCGCCCAAGAACGCGGCCAAGAAGGCGGCGCAGAAGAACACCGCCCGCGCCTGACGGTCAGATCAGGTCGCGGAGCAGTTCCTCGGGGCTGACGCCGCGGGTGCTCGCCCGGCGCGTGAGCCGGGCGAGCTCCTCGGTGCTGAGCGCCACCTGCACCGAGTGCGGCCGATCGACCTCCAGGTCGAACAGGCCCAGATCGACGGATGCGCGGGGGGCTGCGCTCGTCGCGGGTGCGGCCTTCGCCGGTGCCGCCTTCGCCGGTGCCGCTTTGGGTACGGCCGGTGCCGGTCCGCCGGCCACGAAGCCCGGACCGGTGGGGATCGCGGAGCCCCGCTGATACGCCTCAGAGACCGCCCGGGCGCGCGAGTCCGCGGCCTCGTTGAGCGGGTGGTTGGCGTGGCCCTTCACCCATTCGAACCGGTACCGGCGGCCCACGAGGGCCTCGTCGATCTCCTGTAACAGCTCGAGGTTCATCACGGCCTTGCCGTCGGCCTTGCGCCAGCCCTTGGCCTTCCAGCCGCGCATCCACTTGGTCACCGAGTTGATCACGTACTGGCTGTCGCAGAGCACGAGCAGGTCGTCGTCAACGTGCGCGGTGGCGCGGAACAGTTCGAGGACGGCCTTGAGCTCACCCTGGTTGTTGGTGGCGTGCTTCCAGCCGCCGGCGGCCCAGTTGTTGTCGTCGATGTACCAGGCCCAGCCGGCGGGCCCGGGGTTTCCGAGGGCGGATCCGTCTGCGGCGGCGGTGATAGTCATGGATCCAGTCTGTCAGGCTGCGGCAGTCGTCACTCCCGCTCGGCGGCCACCACACCCTGCCTGTGCGCCCGGCGGCAGACCGGTTCAGCCCTGGATGCAGGCGCCGGAGCTGACCGCGGCGGACAGGCTGCCGGCCTGGTCGACCACCGGGGTGACCTCGTCCATCGCCAGGGCGTAGCCCACGTTGGCGGTGTTGGCGGCCTTGGCGAAGATCACGCCGGCCACCTGGCCGCCGTCGCTGAGCAGCGGCCCGCCCGATTCGCCCTGCTGTACATCGGCGGCGAGGGTGTAGACGGAACGCTCAGTGGGGGACTGGCCGTAGATGTCGGCGACGAGCACCGAGGCCACCGATATCACCCGGGCCGGGTCGGAGTCGAACGGTCCGCCGAACGGGTAACCGAGGCTGACGGCCTCGGCATCCACCGGGAGGTCGCCCTGCAGGGTCAGCGGAGCGGCGGTGAGCCCGGGCACACTGATGAGCGCCAGGTCGTCAACCGGGTCGAAGTAGACGATCTCACCGGTCAGCGCACCCGCCCCCGGTACCTCGACGACGGCCTCGGTGACACCGGCGACGACGTGCGCGTTGGTGAGCACGCGCTCGGGCGCGACGACGAACCCGGAGCCGGACTGGCTCTGCCCGCAGGCCACCGCGTTCCCCGTGATGCGCAGCACTGATTGGGCCGCCGTGTCGAGGGCGGCGTTGTCCAGCTGGGCCTGGGGCAGGGTGGGGCTCTGCCCGCCGAACGCATCCGTGATGCGGGGCAGACCGTCGTCGACGACGGTGGAACGCAGTTGCGCGAGGAAGCTCTTGACGGGATCCGGTGTGACCGAGTCGATGGTGCGCACCACGCCGGAGGAGGCGATGGCGGAGGTGAGCACCGGGATGCCGAGGGCGCCCACGCTGAAGGCGACCATGGACATGACCGCGGCGGCCGCGGCGACGCCGATGACGGCGCCGAAGAGCCTGTCGACGCCGCGCAGCTTGCGGGGCGTGCGGCGGCGCAGGGCCAGCCCGATGGCCTCGCCGACCGTGAGACCGACGATGACGAGCACCAGCGCGGAGGCGATGGACGCCGGCGTGCGCCACTCGACGGCGGACACCCAGGTGGGCACAAGGGGCACGACGAAGTAGGCGGCCACGGCGCCGGCCACCAGGCCCAGGATGCCGCTGATGCTGCCGATGAGTCCGCTGCGGTACCCGGCCACCAGGCTGGAGACGAGAAGGATCACCAGGATCACGTCGAGGATTGCCGAACCCTGCATGCACGCTCCGTAGCTGTTCGGCCTCGCGCGGGCTGGACGCGGTGCGAGGGCTGTGTGACGAGCCTAGGCGGACAATCTGCGCATTGGCCGCTAGGGGCGCGTGAGCGTGAGGAAGCTGACACCGCGCAGGTCGAGTCGCAGCTGCCCGTCGCCCTCCACCAGGCGCAACAGCACTTCGGCGCAGCCGGGGCAGCGCAGTACGAGCCCGTGCGGATCGAGGTAACACCGGGTCGTGGCCATCGCACCGGTACGGCCGCAGTGTGCGCACCGACCCAGCGCTGTCGTGATGTCGCCGACAAAAACCTCGGAGAGCGCTCCAGCGGCGGCGTTTCCGTCGAGGTAGCCGCTCACGGCGTGACCCCGGTTCCGCCGTATCGCTCGGTCTTGATTCTCTCCGCCGGGTACCCGGCCTGAACGAGCCAGTCGGAGACGCTCTCGACGAAGGCCGTGGCCCCGCAGATGAAAAACGCCGGATTCTGAGAGACGGGGATGATCGACGCCAGCAGTGTGGGTGCATCCAAGCGGCGGGGCGGGGTGAGGCTGCCGGCTGGCGCCACACGGGTATACACGTAGTCCACGGTCAAGATCGGCGGCTGCGCCAGGTCGCCCAGCTCGGGCCCGTAATAGGCGGAGTCGGGGCTCCGTACCGAGTAGAGCAGCCGGAACGGGGCCTCGTATCCGGGGGCTGACCCCGCGGCGGCGTGCGCCCGAACCATGGCCATGAGCGGCACCACACCGGACCCGCCGGCGATGAGCTGTACGGGGGAGGGGTCGGCAGGGTCCCAGACGAACCAGCCGCCGACGGGACCGCGCACCTCGAGTTGGTCACCGACGGCGACCTGATGCACCAGGTAGGGCGAGACTTCACCGTCGGAGAGTTCCTCGACGGTGAGTTCGAGCTCGTCGCCCGGTCGTGCGGACGCCACCGAATAGGACCGCACGGCGGTGTAGCCGTCGGGGGCGGTGAGACGCACGTCAACGTGCTGACCGGGCCGGTGCGAGGTGAGGCCGGGCAGCCGCAGGCGCAGGGTGCGGGCGGTACGGGTCTCCTGGGTCACCTCGATCACCTCCGCGACATTCCAACCGGTTCTCACCAGTAGCGCTGTTCTTGCCAGGGGTCGCCGTACATGTGGTACCCGTTGCTCTCCCAGAAACCGGGCTCGTCCTGGTTCAGCAGCTCCAGTCCGCGCACCCACTTGGCGCTCTTCCAGAAGTACAGGTGCGGCACCAACAGGCGGGCGGGGCCGCCGTGGGCGGGCTCCAGGGCCTCGCCGTCGAACTGGTGAGCGATCCAGGCCTTGCCGCCGAGCAGGTCGTCGAGGGGAACGTTGGTGGTGTAGCCGCCATAGGAGTGCGCCATGGTGAACTCGGCGTCGGATTCGACCGATTCGAAGAGTGTGTCGATCGAGACGCCCCGCCAGCTGGTGCCCAGTTTCGACCAGCTCGTGACGCAGTGGATGTCGCGGGTCACGTCATCCTGTTTCAGGGCGAGAAACTCATCCCAGTTCCACCGGTGCACCTGGCCCGTCTCGGTCGTGATGGTGAACTCCCACTCGAGCGGCGTGATGCGCGGGGTGGGTCCGGCGGAGAGGACCGGGAAGCTCTCGGTGAGGTACTGGCCAGGCGGCAGCGCCGGATCGTCGCGGCGGCGGCGACCGAAGAAGCCGGGGGAGACGATTCCCATGGGGATTCCTTTCGGTCCGTGAAGGTGGTTGTCGGCAGCCTATTGGACGGGTGGCCTGTGGTCCATCCGGGGGTCAGTTCGTGTCGGAGTCTTTCGCTTGATCCATCCACCACTCGGTGAGGTCGTTCGCGCGGCCGTCGGTGCAAAACGGATCACCCAGAGGTCTCGGGCAGGACCCAGGGCTCGGGTGCCGGGCGTCCGCGGATCGGTCATGCCTCAAGTTTTAGTCGCTTCGCGCCGATTCGGCCAGCGTCGGAGTGCGATTGTCAGAACGGCGGTGGTTCTTCGCTCACCGATCGCGGGGGAGGTTGCGGAGGCGAGGCGGGCCGCTGGAGGGCAGCGCGGACGAGGTCGTGGGCGCGGGGGTTCGTGTAGGTTTTGCCGCCGGGAGTGGTCCAGGTGAGGGTGCCGTCGGGGGCTTGGCGGGTTGTGAAACTACTTTGGTGTTTGAGCCTGTGGTCGGGCCGGCACAGGCTGACGAGGTTGCCGGCGCTGGTGGGGCCGCCGGCGTTCCAGGCTTGGGTGTGATCGATCTCGCTGTGCACGGCTTGCCGGTTACAGCCGGGGGTTTGGCAGGTGTTGTCGCGGATCTGCACGTACCGGCGAAGATCGGCTGGTGGGGTGTACGAGTGGCGGTCGACGGAGAGGATGCAGCCGGTGTGTGGGTGGGTGAGGATGCGAGTAAAACTCGTCGCGGTGCCGGTGAGCCGACGGGCGGTCTCCAGGTCGATCGGTCCGTAGCCGTCGAGGATGGCCGGTTGGTCGCTCTGGCCAAGAAGAGTGAGCACCGGGACGGTGATGTTCACGGTGCCGCGGATGCCGCGGCCGAGTTTTCCGTCGGCTCCGATGCCGTCCAGGAGCAAGTCGCGGTAGGCGTCCGCGCGACGTTGGTCGCGGGTGCGACAGACGACCGGTACCGCCGCCGCGTCCATGTTCGTTGGTGGGTTTGGCTCGGGTGTCGCGTTGTTGTCGTCGTTGAGGGTCTTGGCGATCTGCGTGAGGCGTTCGTAGATCGCGTGGGCTTCGTCGGCTTTCAGGTACGCGTTCAACCAGGACATCCCGTTGGCGTCGGGGCGGAGCACCACGCGGCGTTCGCGGATGCCGGCGTTGACCCGGTCCTGCAGCGGGATCGGGTACAGGGCTTCCAGGAGTTCCCGGGCGACCCTGGCAAACTTACCCGGGGTGAGCTTCTCCGCCGCCGTCAACGTCGTCTCTTCGAGCTTCGGCAGCACATGCTCGGGCAGGTCCACGGGCAGGGCGGCGGTGACGTCGAGCATCTTCATCACATGGCCCCAACCGATCCGGCCCTCCGCCAACGCCCGGTGGAACCGCGGTAGCTGCTCCGTGAGCCGGGCGGCGTCGCAGATCATCATGCCCGCGGTCTGGAAGTGCATCCGCAACGCGCAACCGACCTCGGCGGCCATCGCCCGGCGGGCCAGCTCAACGTCGTCCCACGCTGGACCGTGCGCCTGCGTGTCGGGGTCGTCCCGGCCGGACTCGATCGGGTCACCGGCGAGGCCGGCGATGATCCACCGGTCGTGCCCGAGCCCGTCCAACTCGGCCAGGAGCCGGACGCGCTCCGCGTACGCGGCCGCGATGACCTTTTCGTTCTCGATCAGCGGGTCGATCACCGCGCTGATGGCGTCCGCGACGGGGTTCGCGTAGTCATCCGGGGCGCTGTCTGGTGTGGCATTCGAGGTGGCCATAGGGACAGTGAAGCACCAGCCACTGACACCCTGCATCCCAATGAATCAGCGGTAGACAAACCGAAAAGCTGGCCGACTGTGGAGGAGGGGCGGCTCTGGCATCAGCCCTGCTCCCGGGCGCAGTCGATGCAGAGCTCGGCAGCCGGACGGGCCTGAAGGCGATCCCGCCCGATCGGCTCGCCCCGGCGGAGACAGATCCCGTAGCTGCCGTCGTCGATGCGGCCGAGGGCCGCGTCGATGGAGGCCAGGGATGCGGTGAGTTCGGCGTGCACGCCGGCCCGCAAAGACCACTCGTCCGAGAGCGTCGGGCCCTCCGGATCGTGCTCGTCATCGGCATCCGCCCCGCTGCGTGCCGCGCGCACATCGGCCAGGCTCGCGCCCTGCCGGGCCAGCTCACCCTCCAGCTCGGCGCGGCGCTGCCGCAGCAGCCCGGCGAAGTGGGCCAGATCGGCCGGGCTGAGCACCGGTCCGGTCACGATCAGGACACCGAGACGCTGATCTGATGCAACCCGGTGGCGCCGTCCGGCACCACATCGGCGGTCTTGCTGGTCTGCACCTCGCCGTTGGTGTCGGTGGCGCGCACCCGCAGGGTGTGCGAACCCGCGGTGGCCGGCCAGTCCCAGCGCCACTGGCGCCAGGTGTCCACCGAGATCGCGTCGGCCAGCGTGGCCGCGTTCCAGTCGCCGTCGTCAACCTGCACGTCCACGGCGGAGATGCCCACGTGCTGGCTCCACGCAACCCCGGCGACCGTCACGGTCCCCGCGGATACTGTCGCGTTGTCCCGGGGCACGTCGACCCGGGAGGACAGCTTCACCGGACCCTTCTGGGACCAGCCGCGGCTGGTCCAGTAGGCCGTCTCCGTGTCGAACCGGGTCACCACGAGCTCGGTGACCCACTTGGTGGCCGACACGTACCCGTAGAGACCGGGCACGACCATCCGCACCGGGTAGCCGTGTTCGAGCGGAAGCGGGTCGCCGTTCATGCCCACCGCGAAAATCGCGTTGCGGTCGTCGGTGAGCGCCTCGATCGGAGTGCTCGCCGTCCAGCCGTCCTGACTGCGAGAAAGCACCATGTCGGCCTCGGCGAGCGGCACGGCCCGGGCGAGCAGCTCACGGATCGGGTAGCCGAGCCAGACCGCGTTGCCGATCAGGTCGCCGCCCACGTAATTCGACACGCAGGTGAGCGTGGTCGTGCTTTCCTCCAGCGGCAGGGCGAGCAGCTCGGCGAAGTCGATCTGCACCTCGTTCTCGACCAGGCCGCTGATCTTCAACGTCCAGGTGGACGGGTCGATGCGCGGCACCGCCAGGGCGGTGTCGATGCGGTAGAAGTCCGCGTTGGGGGTGATGATCGGCGAGAGGCCGTCGATGTCGAACGACGCCCCGGCCGGAATGGGCTTGCCGGGCACGGCTGGCGCCGGCAGGGTGAACAGCGCCCGCGCGGCATCCGCGGCCCGGGTGCCGGCGGTCATCAGCTGCCCGGCGATCGCCGAGATCACGCCGATCCCGGCGCCGGCGCCGGTGTAGGCCAGAAACCGCCGCCGGTCCATGGCAGCGCGCGACGCGGCCGCCGGGGTGACGGATGTGGCGCGGCCGGTCCGCAGCGACGCGGCGGCAGCACTCGCGAACGGTTCCACGCTCGCCCGCAACCGGTTCGTGAGCAGAGTGAGCACCACGGCGGCCACCACCATCGCCAGAACCGGCGGCACCGCGTCGAACGGTGAGGCGCCGGCGCGAGTGAGGGCGGCGAGAAGGGCCACGAGCCCCGCGGCCACGACCACGAACCGACCGAACGGTGCCCTGCGGTACTCCAGGATGCCGGCCAGGCCGGCGAACACCGCCGCGACCAGTGCGATGAAGACGATCAGCGCCACCTTGTCGGCTGTGCCGAACAGCGAAATCACCAGTTCCTTCACCCAGGCAGGCGCGAGGTCGATCAGGAGCGCGCCGACGACGAGCACAGGACTGGCGCCGGGAGCGATCAGTCCGGCGGCGAATTCGGCCAGGCCGAATCCGGCCAGAACGGCGGCCAACCCGGCCAGGGCGGCGAGTCCGGTCGGTCCACGGTCAGGTGCGGCGGCCCGTGCGGGGCTGGCTTCACCGGCCGGAACCGGGGACGACGGGGGAGACGACGGGCTGGGCATGGCTTCAGCATAGATTCGCACGCTGGGAGATGAGCAGGGGTGCGCGTCGGATCACCCTTACGGAACCCTTACAGAGCCACGGGGGAGCCGATGCGACGGTGCGGATTACAGCTGTGTTACGAACTCAAGAACGTTCGGGGATCACCTTGGCAGGGCGCTGCTTCTCGTCGTACCGTGACTACCTACCCGCCACGACGAACGGTCGAACCCGACCTCCCCGTTCATCGTCTCCGCCGCTCTTGGGCTCCTCGCCGCTCCATTCGCATCCTGATCCTGTCGGATCCCGATCTCGATAGAACCCGCGATTCACGGCCGATGACGTTCGCTGCCCCTCCAGACGCCTCATTCCGGTGTGTCTGAACGGTCTTCTCCGTGTGCGCTCAGCTCCTCGGCCCCACCAGTGACTGATCCCGATCACGCCTGCGTTCCGCACTAGCACCGCGAACCTCGCCCGAGATCCCGTTCGCGAACCCCGGATGCGAATCCGGAATCGAAAGAGAGACGGATGACCTCCCTGCATCCCAGACCTGACGTCCCCGCCACGCCCGAATTCCGCTCGGATTCGGGGTGCCTCCCGAGGCCATGCACCGAATCCCCACCCACCAGCTGGCGGGCCACCCGCACCGGGTGCGACCCACCTCAGCAGGGCACGCGCACTCGCCATCTCTGGTGATGCTGGTGCTGATCGCCACGATCGGCATCCTGGCCTACGCGAATTTCCTGCTCAATCCGGCCAGCCGGGGCGACTGGCTGCCGTATTCGCTCGTGATCGCCGCCGAGTCAATCCTCATCTTCCAGGCGCTGCTGTCGATGTGGACGATCCTGTCCGGATCGGTGGATCCGCGGGAGTTCGGTTTCCATCAGGCCCAGGCCACTCTGGTGCATACCCGCTCGATTGCCAGGGACGGCCTGCAGAACCAGCCGGAGCGGTGGCCGTTGCTCCTGGGGGACCAGCCGGCCACCGTTGACGTGTTCGTCACGACCTATGGCGAGGACCTCGAGGTCATCCGCACCACCGTGACCGCCGTGCGCCAGATGCACGGCGAACACCTCACCTGGGTGCTCGACGACGGTCGGTCCGACCGGGTGCGTGACCTCGCCGCGGAGCTGGGCGTGCGATACCTGCGCCGACTGAGTTCGAATGGCGCCAAGGCGGGCAACGTGAACCATGCACTCACGGTGAGTACCGCGGAATACTTTGTGATTTTCGATGCGGACTTCGTGCCCAAGCCGGAATTCCTGCTCGAAACCCTGCCGTTCTTCATCGACGACAAGGTCGCGTTCGTGCAGACCCCGCAGTCGTACAGCAACCTGCACAACGTCATCTCCCGTGGCGCGGGATACATGCAAGCGGTCTTCTACCGGTTCATCCAGCCCGGCCGCAATCGATTCAATGCCGCATTCTGTGTGGGCACCAACGTGATCTTTCGCCGGGATGCGATCAACGACATCGACGGCATGTACACCGACTCCAAATCCGAGGATGTCTGGACCTCGCTCAAGCTGCACGAGCGTGGCTGGAAAACCATCTACATTCCCACCGTGCTGGCCACCGGCCACGCCCCCGACACCGTGGAGGCGTACACGAAGCAGCAGCTGCGCTGGGCCACCGGCGGCTTCGAGATCCTGGTGCAGAGCAACCCGCTCAGCCCGCGCCGCCGGCTCACCTTCGACCAGCGGCTGCAGTACCTCGTGACGGCATCGTTCTACCTCACCGGGATCGCGCCGCTGCTGCTGTTGTTGGTGCCACCGCTGGAGATCTATTTCGACCTGCGCCCCATGAACATCTCCACGACCGTCGTGACCTGGTTGCTGTACTACGCGGGCTTCTACCTCATGCAGGTGCTCCTGGCGTTCTACACGATGGGGTCGTTCCGGTGGGAGACCCTCATGCTCGCCACGGCGTCGTTCCCGATCTATGTGGCCGCTCTGATCAACGTGCTGGTCGGCAAGGAACAGCAGTGGAGCGCCACAGGCAACCGGTCACGGGCGGCCTCACCGTTCAATTTCATGATTCCGCAGGTCCTGTTCTTCGTCTTCCTTCTCCTGACCTCGGTCGTGGCTGTGTGGCGGGACGTCACGATCGGCACCCTCACCCTGGCCACGGCCTGGAACGTGACCAACACCCTGATCCTCGGCACGTTCGTGGGCACGGCGTTACTCGAATCGACCAGTGCCCGCCGGATGCGGGCCAACCGAGAGGTGGTGCACTCATGACCTGGGCCAATCGATTCAAGCTCGTCATCGGACTGATCGTGGTTGTGGGCATCGTGGCGGTGCTCACCGTCGTCTTCAATCAGCGGCAGGCCCAGGTGATGAGCGCCTCCGCCTCCATTCAGGCGGCGGAGTATCCGGTGGGATCCGACTACGGCGGAACCGTGCTGGACCGGCTCGTCGACGACGGTGACGAGGTGAAGGCCGGCCAGGCCCTGTTCACGTTGCAGAGCCCGACCCTGCAGGCCGATCTGGCCGAAGGACTGGTCACGGCGGACAACGTGGCCTACTCGGTCGGCGACGACGGCACGCTCACCCTCACCGCATCCGTCGACGGCACCCTCACCGACATCACCACCGAGCGCGGCTCCTTCGTGCAGGCGGGCCAGGTGCTCGCCGTGATCGACAAGACCGGTTCCCTGTTCGTGTCGGCCGATTTTGTGCTCACCAGTGGTGACTACGCGCGGATCGAACCGGGCGCGGCCGTCGACATCGTGCTGCCCAACCAGACCCGAGTGGCCGGCACCATGGACACCCTGGACGTGCAGACCGCCGACGGCCAGGCCGAGACAACGGCGAAGGTCGTGAGTCCCGATCTCGTCGACGGCGCCGCGAACGGGCTGATGGCTCCCGGCACACCCGTGACGGCCACCCTCTCCCTGCGCGACGACGGCCTCCTCGCCGGGGCCAGCGACGGACTGTTCGGCTTCCTGCGGACGATCGGCCTGTGAGCGTGCGGAGGAGGACGAGGGGACCGCTCACGATGGCGTCGATTGTCGTCGTCGCGGCAGTTCTGGCCGCGTGCACCACGACGCCGGCCGATCCCTCGGCCGGCGGCACCGCAGAGAGCCGGGGAGCGGCTGTGTTCCCGAGTGCCGAGGTGGCGCCCCTGGTGAACGCGGTGCCGCAACAGACCGTGAAGACCTTGCCGACGGCCCGGCTCGCCGACGGGCTGATCCCACCGACCAATCGGTGGTTCTCCGGCCTGGTCTTCGGCGACCCATCGATGCCCGTGTTCCCGCTGCCGCTGAGCTTCCAGCTCACCGACACCGGCTTCGCCTTCGGACTGCCGGCGGTGTCGGCGGAACCCGCCGTGATCATGGGCGGCTTCGCCGGCCAGATCCGGGTGCGGGTCGGCGCCGAGGATACTGCCCTCGAGCAGCGGGTAACGGCCTACGACGAGGCGTCGGTCACCATCGGCCAGTTCGTCGACGGCGCTCTGGTGGGCAGGACCGTGATCGCGGAAGGCTCGCCGTTCGTGTCGTTCACGGCCACGACCGACGTGGCCCTGGCCCTGCCGACGGCCTTCTCCGGTGCGGACACCGGGTCGGGCGACGGAGCCTGGAGTGCGGAGATCGCCGGCGACACCTACGGGCTGGTCACCGGCGGCACGCTCTCGGGCGGCACCGAGATGTCCCTGGAGGCGGGCCAGTCGGCCACCTGGTTCGCCCTACCGACCGGCGGTGACCTCGACGCGTTCGTCGACGCCGCGGCCCACCCCGTCACCGGTACCCGCGTCGACTACACCACCGATGCCGACACCGCCGGAACCACCATCTCCTACGACACCAGCGACGGCGGTGACACCCTGATCGCCGCACTGCCGCACCAACAGGCGGGCCTGGCGCAGGATGCATCCTGTTTCGCGGGGCAGTACCGGAGTATCTACGGTGCGCTCACTCTCTGCCAGGGATCGTCGCTGAGCTGGTCGGTACCGACCGTCACCCCGAGCGGCGCGCTGGACCTCTCCGCCCTCGACGACGACCAACGCGCCCGGCTGGCCGACCAGGTGCGCGCGGATGTGGCGGTCACCGGGACCTTTGCCGCCGACACTTACTTCGGGGGCAAATCGCTCTACCGGGCCGCCAACCTGCTCGAGGTGGCCCGTCAGGTCGGCGCCGATGACGCGGTGACCGCCCTCACCGACCGCCTCAGCGCCGCATTCGACGACTGGATGGACCCGGACGGTTGCGTCGCACGCACCGAGCGCTGTTTCGTCTACGACCCCGCCGCGAAGGGCATCGTGGGCCTGGCGACCTCGTTCGGCTCGGAGGAGTTCAACGACCACCACTTCCATTACGGGTACTTCTTCTACGCCGCGGCGGTGGTGGCAGCGGAGAACCCCGACGCGGTGACACGCTGGGCGCCGGTGCTCAACCTGCTCGCGGCCGACCTGGCCACCAGCGGCGGCAGCGAGTCATTCCCCACTCGACGGGTGTTCGATGCCTACGCCGGGCACTCCTGGGCCAGCGGCACCTCGCCGTTCGGCGACGGTAACAACCAGGAGTCCAGTTCGGAGGCCGTGACCGCGTGGAACGGGTTGGCGTTGTGGGCCGCTTTGAGCGGCCAGGCTGGGCTGCAGACCGAAGCCGAATGGATGCTCTCCGCCGAGGCGGCGTCCTCCCTGGCCTACTGGACCGACTTCGACCAGGGCGACCCGGTGTATCAGGGCTTCGACCACACCATCACCTCGCTGGTCTGGGGCGGCAAACGGACTACGCCACCTGGTTCAGTGCCGAACCCAGCGCCATGCTCGGCATCCTGGTGCTGCCGATGAGCCCGGTCGCTGACTACCTCGGTGGGGACCCCGATCGGGTGCAGGCCAATCTGGCCGACGCCCTGCGTGCCGGCAGCTCCGGCACGTCGAGCTACGACGTCCTGTTCGGCGACTACCTCCTGATGTACTCCGCCCTCGAGGGCAGGGACGCCGCATCCGCAGCCCTCGAGGCCGCCAAGGGACTGCCGGAGGACC
This sequence comes from Cryobacterium sp. PAMC25264, assembly GCF_019443325.1. Lineage (NCBI taxonomy): Bacteria > Bacillati > Actinomycetota > Actinomycetes > Micrococcales > Microbacteriaceae > Cryobacterium > Cryobacterium sp. PAMC25264. The sequence goes on along the minus strand of NZ_CP080383.1, from coordinate 2,174,421 downwards.
GCATCGACGACGGCAACAGCCGCGCCTACCTCCTGGCCTGGCTCATGCAGCACGCCTCCGGATAGGGGAGTATTGGGGGATCATGGCAACCCTCACCGCCCTTCAGCACGTCACCGATCCAGACCTGCTTTTCGAGGCCTTCGAACTCTGGGCGGCGGACGGGGGCCTCCGTCTCTATCCGGCGCAGGAGGAGGCGGTCATCGAGATCGTGTCGGGGCAGAACCTGATCCTCTCCACGCCCACCGGAACCGGCAAGTCGCTCGTGGCCGTCGGTGCGCACTTCGCGGCGCTCTCGGCCGGCAAGCGCAGCTTCTACACGGCCCCGATCAAGGCGCTCGTGAGCGAGAAGTTCTTCGCACTGGTGGAGATTTTCGGTGCCGAGAACGTCGGAATGATGACGGGCGACTCCTCGGTCAACTCCGACGCCCCGATCATCTGCTGCACCGCAGAGATCCTCGCCAACCTGGCCCTCCGCAACGGCGCGGACACCCCGGTCGACCAGGTCGTGATGGACGAGTTCCACTTCTACTCCGACCCCGACCGCGGTTGGGCCTGGCAGGTGCCGCTGCTGCTGCTGCCACGCGTGCAGTTCATCCTCATGTCGGCCACCCTGGGCGACGTGACCGACATCGCCGCCGACCTGTCCCGGCGCACCAACCGCGACACGGCCGTCGTCACCGGTGTGGAACGGCCCGTGCCGCTGCACTACTTCTACGAGACCACGCCGGTGCACGAGACCGTGGAGGACCTGCTCAAGACCGGTCAGGCTCCCGTGTACATCGTGCACTTCGCCCAGGCCGCCGCCCTCGAACGCGCGCAGGCCCTCTCCAGCGTCAAGGTGGTCACCAAGGAGCAGAAGGAGGCCATCGCCGATTTGATCGGTGAGTTCAGGTTCACCACCAGCTTCGGAAAGACCCTGTCCAGGCTGATCCGGATGGGCATCGGTGTGCACCACGCCGGCATGCTGCCCAAGTATCGCCGCCTGGTGGAGCAACTCGCCCAGCGCGGCCTGCTGCGCGTGATCTGCGGCACCGACACCCTCGGCGTGGGTATCAACGTGCCCATCCGCACCGTGCTGTTCACCGCCCTGACCAAGTACGACGGCGTCAAGATGCGCCAGCTCAACGCCCGGGAGTTCCACCAGATCGCCGGCCGCGCCGGCCGGGCCGGCTACGACACCGCCGGCACCGTGATGGTGCAGGCGCCCGACCACGAGACCGAGAACCTCAAGGCCATCGAGAAGGCCGGTGACGACCCCAAGAAGAAGCGCAAGATCGTGCGTAAGCGCGCGCCGGAGGGCTTCGTCTCCTGGGGCGAGCCGTCGTTCCGGCGCCTCGTCGACGCCGAACCGGAGACCCTCACGTCGAGCATGCAGATGACCAGCGCCATGCTGATCAACGTGATCGCCCGCGGTGGTGACGCGTACGCGAACGTGTATTCGCTGGTGTTCGACAACCACGAGCCCTGGAAGCGCCAGCTCGCCCACGCCCGACGTGCCCTGGGTATCTACAAGACCCTGCGGGCGGCCGGGATCGTGGAGCAGCGTTTCGACAAGCTCAACGACCGAACAGAGATCCGTCTCACTGTGGATCTGCAAGCCAACTTCGCGCTCAACCAGCCTCTGTCACCGTTCGCGCTGGCCGCCTTCGACCTGCTCGACATCGAGGCACCCACCTACGCCCTCGACATGATCTCGATCCTCGAGTCCACCCTCGACGACCCGCGCCCGGTGCTGATGGGCCAGCAGTTCGCGGCCCGCGGCGAGGCCGTCAACGCCATGAAGCAGGAGGGCATCGAGTACGACCAGCGTATGGAGCTGCTCGAGGAGATCACCTGGCCCAAGCCCCTGGACGAACTGCTCAGCTACGCGTTCGAGACCTACAAGCAGTCCCAGCCCTGGATCGCGGACTTCCCGCTCCGCCCCAAGACCGTGGTGCGTGACATGTACGAACGGGCCATGTCGTTCGGCGAGTTCGTGGCGTACTACAAGCTCGCCCGCAGCGAAGGCGTGGTGCTGCGCTACCTCTCGGATGCGTACCGGGCCGCCCGGCAGACCATCCCGGACGAGGCCAAGACCGACGACCTGCTCGACCTGATCGAGTGGCTCGGCGAGCTCGTACGGCAGGTGGACTCCAGCCTGCTCGACGAGTGGGAAGAACTCATCCACCCCGACCTGGCCGCTCACGAGGCCACCGCGCACGCCGTGGTGCCGCCGGCCCCGCACCGGCTCACCACCAACACCCGGGCCTTCCGCATCCTGGTGCGCAACGAACTCTTCCGGCGGGTACAGCTGGCCGCGCTGGAGAACTACGACGCGCTCGGCGACCTCGACCGCGAACACGGCTTCGGGGCGGATGCCTGGGCCGACGCCATGGACGGCTACTACGCCGAGCACGACGAGCTGCTCGCCGGGGCGAACGCCCGCGGCGCCGGGCTCCTCATCCTCGACGAGGGCGCCTCGGTGTGGACGGCCCGGCAGATCTTCGACGACCCGGGCGGCGACCATGACTGGGGCATCAGCGCTGAGATCGACCTGGCCGAGTCCGACGAGCTGGGCGTGCCGGCACTGAAAGTGACGGGCATCAACCGGCTCTAGCCCCCGGATCGTCGGTCCCACCGCTGTTCGGTCGAATATTGGAACCGTTCGGCGGTCTTGCCGAGCACCCTTCGGCAGCGAGGAACCCCATGGTCGCATCCAACCGCGTGGCCGTGTCCACCGACACCCTCGACGCCGTCGACCTGAGCCTGCTCGGGCTGCTCCGCACCAACGCCCGGCTGTCGAACTCCGCCCTGGCCGCCTCGGTGGGCATCGCGGCGTCCACCTGCCTCGAACGGGTACGCTCGCTGGTGAGCCGCGGGGTCATCCGCCGGTTCACGGTGGATGTCAACCCGGCCGCGCTCGGCCTGGGCGTGCAGGCGCTGATCAGCATCAACATCCACTCGGGGGCTCGGTCTCAGATCACCCCGTTCGCCACGCGCATCCGGGAACTGCCCGAGGTCGTGCAGTTCTTCTTCGTCGGCGGCAACGAGGACTTCCTCGTGCACGTGGCCGTGCGTGACACCGACGGGCTGCGACGTTTTGTCGTCGACAATCTCTCGGCCGACCCGGTGGTGGCGGCCACCCGCACGAGCATCATCTTCGACCACGTGTCGCCGCCGCTCTAGCCGGAAGGGCGTAACCTCGGGCCATGGCCTCTTCAGATATCCAGCCGGAATCCCCGATCAACCCGCCGAAGCCCGCCCCCAGGCCTGGGCCGCGCCCCGGACCTGGGCCCCAGCACGGCACGACGCCCAGCGCCCCGCCCGCGACAGGTACCCGGGCGCCCCTGACCGGACCGATCCGCGCGGCGGTCATCGGCTACGGCCTGTCCGGCCGGGTCTTCCACGCGCCGTTCCTCGCGGCCAACCCCGACTTCACCCTCACCGCCATCGTGACCGGTGATGATGAGCGAGCCGCGCGGGCCACCGAGAGCTACCCGGGCGTGCGTATCGTGCCCAGCAGCGAGGCTCTGTTCGCCCAGGCCCCCGACCTCGACCTCGTGGTCATCGGCACCCCGCCGGAGACCCACGTGGCTCTGGCGAACGCCGCCCTCGACGCCGGCCTCGCCGTTGTCATCGACAAGCCGTTCTCGGTGGACTCCGAACAGGGCTGGGCCCTGGTGAACCGGGCCGACAGCCTGGGCCTGCCGCTCACCGTTTTCCAGAACCGGCGCTGGGACGGCGATTTCCTCACCCTGCGGGCTCTGCTGGGCACCGGGGCGCTCGGCGACGTCTACACGTTCGAGTCGCGCTTCGAGTTCTTCAAGCCCGGCCCGCCCCGCAGTTGGAAGGCCGCGGCCACCCCGGCCGCCGGCGGGGGAGTGCTGTTCGACCTCGGCGCTCACCTGATCGACCAGGCCGTGCAGCTGTTCGGACCGGTCGACGACGTCACCGCCGAGCTCAACATCCGCCGCACCGACGGCGTCGCCGACGACGATACCTTCGTGTCGCTGCACCACGGCTCCGGGGTGCGATCACACCTGTGGATGAGCTCGTTCACGGCCCAGGCGGGACCGCGCTACCGGGTGCTCGGATCCGCCGCGGCCTACGTGAAGTGGGGCCTCGACGGCCAGGAGGCGGCCATCCAGGCCGGCAACCTCCCCGGCGACCCCGGCTTCGGGATCGAACCCGAGAGCACCTGGGGCCGGCTCGGAGCGGACGGCGCGACGCAGGCCGTTCCCGCGCTGCCGGGCCAGTATGCCGCTTTCTACAGCACGCTGGCCGACGCCCTGCTCCGGGGCGGGCCGCTCCCGGTCGAGCCGGGTGATGCCGTGCGCACCATCGAGGTCATCGAACGCATCCACAACGCGGCTCGCTGACCCAGGCCGGCTGACCCGCTGGCCGGCGGCGGCGGATCAGCCCGTCGTCGTCCAGTCCAGATTGATCACCTGGCGCAGCCGGATGTTCTCGCCGAGCCCCGAGACCGACGGGTTCATGCGGAGCAGCTGCTGCATCGGCAGGTCGAATCGCTGCGCGATGTCGAAGAACGTGTCACCGTCGATGACGGTGTAGCTCGTGAGGTTGCCCGCGTCGTCCCGCACCGGGGCGGCCTGGGCGCCGGGGATGGCGCCGTTGTCGTAGGCGGGGCCCTCCGGCAGCGGCACCTCGGGAACGTCGGGGTTCTCCGTGATCTCCGGCACAGGAGCCGCAACCGGCGGCGTGGTCACGACGGGTGTCGGTGTGGCGGTGGGCGTCGGCGTGGGGGTGGGCGTCGGCGTGATGACGATGGTCTGGGTCACCACCGGCGCCGGCGCCGGAGCGCAGCCGCTCAGTGCCACAGCGGCAACCGTGAGCGCGGCAACGGCGAACGCACGTCGTGCGGTGAACATCGATCCGGTCATGGTGTACCCCCGAGAACACAGCTTAGGTCAGGGATTACGTTCGTGGGACCGTGGGAGGTGCCCACTTCGGGTGCGGTCTCAGCACTCGATGACGTTGACCGCCAGGCCGCCCTCGCTCGTTTCCTTGTACTTGGTCATCATGTCCAGGCCGGTCTGACGCATGGTCTCGATCACCGTGTCCAGCGACACCAGGTGGGTGCCGTCGCCGTGCAGGGCGAGCCGGGCCGCCGAGACAGCGGTGGAGGCGGCGATGGCGTTGCGTTCGATGCAGGGCACCTGCACAAGCCCGCCGACCGGATCGCAGGTGAGCCCGAGATGGTGTTCCATAGCGATCTCCGCCGCGTTCTCCACCTGGCGCGGGGTGCCGCCCAACACGGCGCACAGCGCCCCGGCGGCCATCGCACAGGCCGAGCCCACCTCGGCCTGGCAGCCGCCCTCCGCGCCGGAGATGGACGCGTTCGCCTTGACGAGCGACCCGATGGCCACGGCCGTGAGCAGGAACCGGCGGATCCCGGCGGCCCCGGCCCCGGGCACGAAGCGCAGGTAGTAGTGGGCGACGGCGGGGATAATGCCCGCGGCGCCGTTGGTCGGCGCGGTGACCACCCGGCCGCCCGAGGCGTTCTCCTCGTTCACCGCGAGGGCGAAGGCGTGCAGCCACTCGGTCGAGGTGTCCCGTTCGCGCAACGGCAGCCCGTCATATTCTTCCAGTTGCATACGTATGGCAGACGCGCGCCGCTTGACCCCGAGTCCGCCGGGAAGGGTGCCGTCGACGTGCAGGCCGGCCTCGACGCAGGCGTGCATGGCCGCCCAAATGGCGTCCAGTCCGGCGTCGAGGCGGTCCGCGCCGTGCACGGCCTCCTCGTTTGCCCTGGCCACGTCGCAGATGCCGATTCCGTGGCTGTCACAGAGCTCGAGCAGAGCCGCGCTCGACGCGTACGGCATCGGCTGCTCCACGGTGGCCGGCGGGCGCACCGGGTCGCCGTCGCGGCGGATGAAGCCGCCGCCGATCGAGTAGTAGGTCTCCTCGAGAACGGCCGGCGCCGACTCGTCGGAGCCATAGGCCGTGAGCGTCATCGCGTTCGGGTGCCCGGGGAGCCGGGTGCGCGGCTCGAACACCACATCGCTCTTCCGCACGGCCACCGGATGGCTGCCGTTCAGTGGCAGCGTAGCCCCGTCGGCCAGCTGCGCCCAGAGATTCCGTACCTCGTCAGGGTCGCAGAGCTCGGGGCGGAGGCCGGAGAGACCGGCCAGCACGGCATCCGGGGTGCCGTGGCCCAAGCCGGTGGACCCGAGCGAGCCGAACAGCGAACAGCGGATGCGCGTCACGTCGCCCAGGCGGCCGCTCGCGGCCAGGGTCTCGGCGAAAGCACGGGCGGCTCGCATCGGGCCGACGGTGTGGGAACTGGATGGACCGATTCCGATGGAGAAGAGGTCGAGAGCCGATACGTACGCAGTCACCCGCTCCATCGTACGCGGGCGGGTTCGGCGGGCGGCTACCGGATGGTCTTGCGGGCCGTGATCTGCCCGGTGTCGAAGCCGAGCAGGTGCAGGCCGCCGTGGAAGCGGGCGTGCTCGATCTTGATGCAGCGGTCCATCACGATGGTGAGGCCCTTCGACTCGCCGTACTCGGCGGCCTCCTGGTTCCAGATGCCCAGCTGCACCCACACGGTCTTCGCGCCGACCGCGAGGGCGTCGTCCAGCACCTGCGGGATGTCGGAGGCCTTGCGGAACACGTCGACGATGTCGGGCACCTCCGGCAGTGAGGCCAGGTCGGGGTAGGCCTTCTGACCGAGGATGGTGTCGGCGCGCGGGTTGACGAAGTAGACCCGGTAGTCGCTCGACTGCTGGAGGTAGGTGCCGACGAAGTAGCTCGAGCGGGCCGGGTTGGGGGAGGCGCCCACGATGGCGACCGATGTGGCCGAGCGCAGGATGCCCAGCCGCGCCTTGGCGTCCGGTCCCTCCCAGGTGCGCTGGGTGCGCAGCAGTTTGGCGAGGGGGAGTCGGAGGGCACGCTGCAGCTGAGTCCGTTGGTGAGCTGCACGGTCTCGGAATCCGGCACGGTCTCGGTGCTCATTCGGTTCCTCCTGCGGCGGCCGCGCGGGTCAGCGCCTGGTCGAGGTCGTAAATGATGTCGTCGACATCCTCGATGCCCACACTGATGCGCACTAGGCCGGCGAGCACCCCGGCGTCCACGAGCTGCTGCTCGCTGAGCTGGGCGTGCGTGGTGGAGGCCGGGTGGATCACCAGGGTCTTGGCGTCACCGATGTTGGCCAGGTGGCTGGCCAGGTCGACCGATTCGATGAAGGTACGGCCGGCGTCACGGCCGCCCTTGACACCGAAGCTGAAGACCGAGCCAGGGCCCTTGGGCAGGTACTTGAGACCGCGCTCGTAGTGCGGGTGGCTGGGCAGGCCGGCCCAGTTGACGAAGTCGACGCGGGGATCGGCATCCAGCCATTCGGCCACGATGCGCGCGTTGTTCACGTGCGCCTGCAGCCGGTAGGGCAGAGTCTCGACGCCCTGGGCGAGCAGGAACGCGGAGTGCGGGGCCAGAACCGGGCCGATGTCGCGCAACTGCTCGGCGCGGAGGCGGGTGAGGAAGGCGTACTCGCCGAAGTTGCCCGACCACTCCAGACCGCCGTAGCTGGGAACCGGTTCGGTGAACAGCGGGAACTTCTCGCTGTCCCAGTTGAACCGGCCGCTCTCCACGACGACGCCGCCCAGGGTGGTGCCGTGGCCGCCGAGGAACTTGGTGGCGGAATGGATGACGATGTCGGCGCCCCACTCGATCGGGCGGCAGAGGTACGGCGTGGCGATGGTGGAGTCGATGATGAGCGGGATGCCGGCGGCGTGGGCGACGGCGGCGAGCCCCTCGATGTCGGCGACCTCGCCGGACGGGTTGGCCACGGTCTCGGCGAAGATCAGCTTGGTCTTCGGGGTGATCGCCGCGGCGTAGTCCGCCGGATCGGCGGATTGCACGAAGGTGGTCTCCACGCCGAACCGGCGCAGGGTCACGTCGAGCTGAGTGATCGAGCCGCCGTAGAGGTTGGCGCTGGAGACGATGTGGTCGCCCGCTCCGGCGAGGCTGGCGAAGGTGATGTACTGAGCGGCCAGGCCCGAGGCGGTGGCGACGGCGCCCAGGCCGCCCTCGAGGCTGGCGATGCGCTCCTCGAACGCGGCCACCGTGGGGTTGGACAACCGGGAGTAGACGTTGCCGTACTTCTGCAGGGCGAAGCGGGCGGCGGCATCCGCGGTGTCGTCGAAGACGAACGCGCTGGTTTGGTAGATCGGCAGCGCCCGCGCCCCGGTGACGGCGTCGGGGATGTTCCCGGCGTGGATTGCCCTGGTCGTGAAGCCGTACTCGCGATCTGCCATTCAGGTACGCTACCGTGCGCCGCCGGGCGGATGCGGGTCGCGGCGTAACAGAGTGAAACCCGCCCGGCTCAGCTGATCAGAACGGCGCCCAGCGCGAGAACCGCGATGAGCAACCAGGAGGCCAGGCCCACGCCCAGGGCCCGACCGCCCGTGCGCAGCAGCGAGCCGAGGCGCACGGCTGTGCCCAGCCCGAACAGGGCCATGGCCAGCAGCACGGTCTGGGTGAGATCGGCGGCGACCAGAACCGCTGGCGGTAGCGGAACCAGGGTGCGCACGAGCACCAGGGCCAGGAACCCGGCCACGAACAGCGGCAGCACCGGGGGACGCCCGGCAACGGTCGTCGCGGCGGTGGTGTCGTCGGACTGCGGCAGGCCGGACCCGGCCGGGGACACCGCGACGGCCTGGCGGCGACGTTCGTACACGGCGACGCTCGCCACGATGGGGGCCAGCATGAGCACCCGGGTGAGCTTGACCACCACGGCCACGGCGAGGGCGGCCGTGCCGGCGATCTGCGCGGTGGCCACGACCTGGCCCACATCGTGCACGCCGGCGCCCACCCAATGGCCGAACTGCAGGTCGGTCAGGCCCAGCGGATGCCAGAGCAGCGGCAGCACGCCGATCGCGAGCGTTCCGCACAGGGTGACGAGCGCCACCGGGGTCGCGGTCTCCTCGTCCTTGGCCTTGACCACGCCGCTCATGGCGCCGATGGCCGAGGCGCCGCAGATGGCGAAGCCCGTGGCGATCAGTAGCGGCTGGTGCCCGGGCAGGCCCATCGTGCGGCCGAGCCAGAGCGTGCCGAAGAAGGTGAGGATGACGATGAGCACGGTGGTCGTGATGGTGAGCCAGCCCAGGCCCGCGATGTCGACGAGGCTGAGCTTGAGCCCGAGCAACACCACGCCGAGCCGCATCAGGCGCTTGGCCGCCACGGAGAGGCCGGGCTTCAGCACGCCGGTGACGGCAGGGCGCAGCACGGGCAGTTGCCCCACGATGATCCCGAGGACCACGGCGACGGTGAGCAGCGGCACGGCGGGCACGATGCTGTGCACGGCCCACGCCACGAGCGTGGCCCCGGCGGCCGCCGCAATTCCCCAGATCCACACCCGCTCAACCCTACCCATCCGCTCGCTCCCACCTCGCGAACTGTGAGAAAAGCCCCAAGAATCCGGGATTCTTGGGGCTTAGCTCACAGTTCGCGGACTGCGCTGGCGTTAGCGGTGGTGGAAGCGCTGCACCATCGGGCAGTCGAACGGGTCGCGCGCGGCCAGGCCTACCTTGTTGAGGTAGGCGATCACGATGCCGTACGACTCGAACAGGCCCGTCTCGGTGTAGAGGATCTTGTTCGACTCGCAGTATTCCTTGGTGATCTCCTGGGCCTTCCGCAGGTGCGGGCGGGCCATGTTCGGGAACAGGTGGTGCTCGACCTGGTAGTTCAAGCCGCCCATGAAGGTGTCCATGAGGGTGCCGCCGCGGATGTTGCGCGAGGTGAGGACCTGACGGCGGAGGAAGTCGACCTTGCTCTCGTGCGGCAGCTGCGGCATGCCCTTGTGGTTGGGCGCGAAGGACGCGCCCATGTACACACCGAAGACGGCCATCTGCACGCCGATGAACGCGAACGCCATGCCGAGCGGCAAGAAGTAGAAGATGACGGCGAAGTACAGCACGATGCGGCTGGTGAGCATGGTGATTTCGAGCCAGCGCTTGTCGACCTTGCCCTTTCCGAAGACGGTCTTGAAACCCTGGATGTGCAGGTTGATGCCCTCGAGGGTGAGCAGGGGGAAGAACAGGTATCCCTGCTTGCGAGTCATGAAGGAGGTGATCCAGTTGACCTTCGCCGCGTCTTCCTCGCGGAAGACGATGAAGTCGGGGTCGATGTCAGGGTCCTTGCCGACCACGTTCGGGTTGGCGTGGTGACGGCTGTGCTTGGTCATCCACCAGGCGTAGCTGATTCCGACGAAGAGATTGGCGAGGATGCGGCCGGCCCGGTCGTTGGCGGGGCCGGACTCGAACACCTGGCGGTGCGAGGCCTCGTGCGCCAGGAAGGCGAACTGGGTGAGGATCAGACCGAGCACGCCGGCGATGATCAGCTGGTACCAGGAGTCACCGAGCAGGACGAAGCCCACGCCCAGGCCGGCAGTGATCAGCACCAGGGCGGCGAACATACCCCAGTAAAAGCCCGTGCGGCGCTGCAGGAGACCGAGATTGCGCACGGTGTGCAGCAAAGCGGAGTACTCGGTGGTGGGATTCTTGGAGTCGCCACCCTTGCGAGTGCGGACAATACGCACCGTGGGTGCGGCAGATGCTTCCGACATAAGGCCTTTGGTTTGTATCTGGACTTCTCAGTCGGTTGTAGAGCAAACACTCGTCAATCAGATACCGGCCATCCTACGGGTCGAATGCCCCGAAACGCCCCGAATTCACACGCCTTTAACAGGGGATGTATTCCAATTTTGGCATACGTCTGCTTGCCTGCACAGACTGCAAAAAATCCGTTTGTGCCGGTCAGCGCCAGCTCGGCAGCCAGATATGCAGTTGCCAGAAGCCGAACGGCACCTGCGCGCCGGTCCAAAGCGGGAAGAAGAATGCGCTCACGAGGGTCGCAAGGACCAGGAACACGACCACGATCGTGCGCCCGGCGCCGGACTTCATCAGGAGCCCGATCACGAAGATGAGACCGAGCAGAAGGTACGGCTCGAACGCGATCGTGTAGAACTGGAAGACCGTGCGGTTCAGGTACATCAGCCAGGGCAGGTAGCCGGCGACCATGCCCATCAGGATCAGTCCCACGCGCCACTCCCTGTAGCGCGCGAGCCGGTAGACGAGGTACAGGATCGCGGCGCTGGCCGCCCACCAGATCAGCGGATTGGCGATGCCGGTGATGGCCTCGGAGCAGGTCGTGTATCCGCATCCGCTCTCGCCCAGGCTGCTGCCCTGGTAGTACATGCTCGTGGGGCGGGTCATCGCCAGCCAGGTGAGCGGGTTGGCCTGGTACGGATGCGGCGTGACCAGACCGACGTGATACGCGTATGCGGCGCTCTGGTAGTGCCAGAAACTCTGCACCGAGTGCGGCACCCAGGCCAGCGCCCCGGTCCAGGCCTGCCCGGCCTGGTCGGCCCAATCGCGGTAGTACCCACCCCGGGTGACGAACCAGCCCGTCCAGGAGATCAGGAACGTGACGACGGCCACCGGCACCATCAGCAGGAACGTCACGGGCCCCTGCTTGAGGATCGACCCGCTGATCCAGAACGGCAGCCCGGCCCGGCGCCGGGCGAGGGCGTCGACGACGACGAGGTAGATGCCGAACGCGGCCAGGAAGTAGACCCCCGACCATTTCACCGAGCAGGCCAGCCCGAAGGCGAGCCCGGCGGCGAACACCCAGGGCCGCCACCAGAGCGCGGGGCCCCAGGTGGGCTCGACCTCGTTGTCGCGCCGTTCGTTCAGCCAGGCGCCCAGGCGCGCGCGATGGTGGTCGCGGTCCATCAGTACCGCGCCGAAGCCGAGCAGGGCGAAGAACATCACGTAGTTGTCGAGCAGCGCCACCCGGCTCATCACGATGGCGTTGCCGTCGATGGCGAAGAGGAAACCGGCGATAGTGGCCAGCAGAACCGACCCGAACAGTTTCTTCGCGATGAGCATCAGGAGCGCAACGGCCAGCACCCCGATGAGCGCGGTGACAATGCGCCAGGCCCACGGGTTGTCGGCGCCGAAGGCCGCCATGCCCAGTGCGATGAGCCACTTGCCGAGCGGCGGATGCACCACGAACGACGGTGCGGTGCCGAATATATTGCTCTGCCCGGCGGCGAACAGGGCATCCGCACCATCCGGCCAGGTCGACTCGTAGCCGTTGTTGAACAGGCTCCAGGCGTCCTTCACATAGAAGGTCTCGTCGAACACGAGGGCGCCGGGGTGACCGAGGTTCCAGAGGCGCAGGACGGCGGCGAGCAGCAGCACCAGCCCGGGGCCGGCCAGACGCACCCACCGGTGGGTCAACAGGGCGGGCCAACGGTCGGTCGATCGCAGGGTGAGCAGCACCTGACCATCGTAGTGAGCCCCTGATGCGAGACTGTGACCATGATCATTCTGGCTGCCACCCCCATCGGAAACCTCGGGGACGCCTCGACCCGCCTCATCGAGGCGCTGCGCACGAGCACCGTGATCGCCGCCGAAGACACCCGGGTGACCGTGCACCTACTCAAGGCCCTCGGGGTGGAGAACCGCCCCCGGCTGATCGCGCTGCACGACCACAACGAGCGCGGCAAGGCCGCGGAGCTCGTGGAGCTGGCCCGCGACACCGACCTGCTCGTGCTCAGCGACGCGGGCATGCCCACGGTCTCCGACCCCGGCTTCCACCTGGTGGATGCCGCCATCGCTGCCGGCGTCACCGTCACGGCGCTGCCCGGACCGTCGGCCGTGCTCACCGCACTGGCCGTGTCTGGGCTGCCCACCGACCGCTTCACTTTCGAGGGCTTCCTGCCCCGCAAGCACGGTGAGCGGATGCAGGCCCTGCGCGAGGTGGCCACTGAGCGTCGCACCATGGTCTTCTTCGAATCGCCCAACCGGCTGGCCGCGTCGCTGACCGATCTCGCCGCGGTGCTCGGCGCCGGCCGGCGTGTGGTGGTCTGCCGGGAGCTGACCAAGTTCTATGAAGAGGTCAAACGCGGCACCGCCGCCGAACTGGCCGACTGGGCCCAGGCGGGCGTGCGCGGGGAGATCTGCGTGGTCGTCGCGGGCGCCGAAGCCCGGGTGCTCGACCTGGCCACGGGCGTCGAGGAGGTCCTGGCCCTCGTCACCGCCGGAGCCCGGCTCAAGGACGCCGCGGCCGACGTGTCCGCCGCTTCGGGCCTCGGCAAGCGCGACCTCTACGAGGCCGCCCTCACCGGCCGCTCCGCTGAGGCCGGGTCGACCCGCCGAAAGGCCGAACCGCAGCCCGATTTCCCGCTCTCCTGAGCGGGTACCGAGCCTGCCGCACGGCGTAACGGGGTCGGACATCTCCGTGGCTCCCCATAAGATGTGAGCATGTCCGACGGCAATTCTTTCTACATCACCACGCCTATTTTCTATGTGAATGATGTCCCGCACATCGGGCACGCCTACACGGAGGTGGCCGCGGACGTTCTCGCGCGCTGGCACCGCCAGCGCGGGGAGGACACCTGGCTGCTCACCGGCACCGATGAGCACGGCCAGAAGATCCTGCGCACTGCCACCGCCAACGGCGTCACCCCCAAGCAGTGGGCCGACCGGCTGGTGGAGACCGCGTGGAAGCCGCTGCTGAAGACGGTCGACATCCGTAACGACGACTTCATCCGGACCACCGACGAGCGCCACGAGGTGAATGCGCAGAAGTTCCTGCAGCACCTCTTCGACGCCGGCCACATCTACACGGGCGAGTACGAGGGCTTCTACTGTGTGGGCTGTGAGGAGTACAAGCAGCCCGGCGACCTGGTCGACGGCACCGGCGAGTACACCGGAGTGCAGGTCTGCGCCATCCACTCCATCCCCGTGGAGCTGCTGCACGAGAAGAACTACTTCTTCCGGATGAGCACCTTCACCGACCAGTTACTGGCCCTCTACGAGGCCAACCCCACCTTCATCCAGCCCGAGTCCGCCCGCAACGAGGTCATCTCCTTCGTCAAGCAGGGTCTGAGCGACCTGTCGATCTCCCGCTCGAGCTTCGACTGGGGCATCAAGGTGCCGTGGGATGACAGCCACGTGGTCTACGTGTGGTTCGACGCGCTGCTCAACTACATCACGGCCGCCGGCTACGGCCAGGACGACGAAAAGTTCAGCCGCCTCTGGCCGGCCACGCACATCGTCGGCAAGGACATCCTGCGCTTCCACGCCGTCATCTGGCCCGCCATGCTGATGGCCGCCGGGCTCCCGGTGCCCGCCCAGGTGTTCGGCCACGGCTGGCTCCTGGTGGGCGGCGAGAAGATGAGCAAGTCCAAGCTCACCGGCATCGCCCCGAACCAGATCACCGACGTCTTCGGTTCCGACACGTTCCGGTACTACTTCATGCGCGCGATCAGCTTCGGCCAGGACGGCTCGTTCTCCTGGGAGGATCTGTCCGCCCGCTACCAGTCCGAGCTGGCCAACGGCTTCGGCAACCTGGCCTCCCGCGTCATCGCCATGGTGGTGCGCTATTGCGACGGTGAGATTCCGACCGGCGGCGAGCCGACCGACGAGGATGCGGCCATTCACGCCACGGCCATCCGGGTCACCCAGACCGCCAACGAGGCCATCGATCGGCTCGCCCTGCACGACGCCCTCGCCGCGGTGTGGGAGCTCGTCGACGAGCTGAACGGCTACATCACCCTGCAGGAGCCCTGGGCCCTGGCCAAGAACCCCGACGACCGGGAACGCCTCGAAACCGTGCTGCACACCGTGGTGCGTGGGCTCGGCACGCTGGCCGTGCTGCTCTCCCCGGTGACGCCGCAGGCCACCGCCACGCTGTGGAGCGCCCTCGGCGGCACCGGAGACGTGCAGGACGCGCGCATCGACCGGGCCTGGGAATGGACCGGCGGCACCCACGTGTCACCGCTGGCGGCCCTGTTCCCGCGCATCGAGGCGACAGTTGGCTGACAAGCCCGCCGAAACCACCCACATCCGAGCCCGAGAGGCGGGCACCGGGCGCGACCTGGTCTACCCGCCCGCTCCCGAGCCGTTGGTTGTGGGCGTCTACGACAACCACACGCACCTGGAGATCTCCGACGGCATCACGCCGCTCTCGGTCGCCGAGCAGCTGGATCGCGCCTCGAGCGTCGGGGTCCGCGGCGTGATCCAGGTGGGCACGGATGTGGCCACCTCCCGCTGGTCCGCCGAGGCGGCCTCCCGTGAGCCGCGGATGCTCGCCGCCGTGGCCATCCACCCCAACGACGCCCCGGAGCTTGCGGCCGCCGGCACCCTGGACGACGCCCTCGCCGTGATCGACGAGCTCGCCGCCCGGCCCCGCGTGGTCGCGATCGGCGAGACCGGACTGGACTTCTTCCGCACGGCCCCCGACGGCCGGGCCGCGCAGTTCCGCTCGTTCGAGGCGCACATCGAGATCGCCAAGCGGCACGGCCTGGCCCTGCAGATCCACGACCGGGACGCGCACGACGAGGTCGTCGAGACCCTGCTGCGGGTCGGCGCGCCCGAACGCACCGTTTTCCACTGCTTCTCCGGCGGCGCGGAGCTGGCCCGGCTCTGCGCGGACCAGGGCTGGTACATGTCATTCGCCGGCCCGGTGAGCTTCAAGAACGCCGCCACGCTCCGCGAGGCCCTCGACGTGGCCCCCCGCGCACTGCTCCTGGTCGAGACCGACGCCCCGTACCTCACCCCCACCCCGCACCGCGGCCGGCCCAATGCCCCGTACCTGTTGCCACACACCGTGCGCGCCATGGCAGCGCATCTGCAGACGGATGTCTCGGTGCTCGCCGCGCAGATCACGTCGAACACCGAACTCGTCTACGGCCGCTGGGATGCGGAACCCGTGGTGTTGATCGACGGCAGCCTCGACCCCAGCACCAGCCCGGCCGGAGGCCTCGCATGACCGACTCTGCCCACACGTCTGACACCGGACCCGCAGCGCCCACGCTGCTCGGGCCCGCCGAGATCCGCGACCTCGCCGAGATGCTCGGCGTGAACCCCACCAAGAAGCTCGGCCAGAACTTCGTGATCGACGGCAACACCGTGCGGCGCATCGTCAAGGTCGCCGCCGTGCAGCCCGGCGAGACCGTCGTTGAGGTCGGCCCGGGGCTCGGCTCGCTCACCCTGGGCATCCTCGAAGCCGGCGCGGCGGTCGTGGCCGTGGAGATCGACGACCGCCTCGCCGAGCAGCTGCCGCTCACCGTGCGGCTCATGCAGCCCGCCGCCCAGCTCACCGTCATCCGCGCCGACGCGCTGAAGATCGCCGAGTTGCCGGGGGAGCCCACCCGCCTGGTCGCCAACCTGCCCTACAACGTGTCGGTCCCGGTGCTGCTGCACCTGCTCGAGCACTTCCCGTCCATCCGCGCCGGTGTGGTGATGGTGCAGGCCGAGGTGGGTGAACGGCTCGCCGCCGCCCCCGGATCCAAGATCTACGGCAGCCCCAGCGTGAAGGCAGCCTGGTACGGCCGGTTCCGCACGGCCGGCAAGGTAAGCCGGCAGGTGTTCTGGCCTGTCCCCAACGTCGACTCCATCCTCATCGCCTTCGAGCGCCGCACCGAGGAGCTCGAATCCGAGGAGCTGCGCCTGGCCACGTTCGCGCTCGTCGACGGCGCGTTCCAGCAGCGCCGGAAGATGCTGCGTCAGTCGCTGTCGACGGTGCTGGGCGACTCGACCCAGGCGACCGCCGTGCTCACCAAGGCGGGGATCGACCCCACCGAACGTGGCGAGCAGCTCACGGTGGACGACTTCCTCACCATCGCCCGGGCCTGGACCTCCTCCTGAGCGGGTGCCGCGCTGGCGTGTGCGCCGAGCGCCTCGCGCCGCTGGGCTAGGTTAGATCCATGACCAACACGGCGACCTCACCGGTTGTGCATGCGAGGGCACCGGGCAAAATCAACGTCTTCCTCAAGGTGGGGGCCGTGATGGACGACGGCTACCATGACCTCGCGACGGCGTTCCAGGCCGTCTCGCTCTACGAAGACGTGCGCGCCAGGGCGGCCGACGATTTCAGCGTCGAGTTCACCGGTTCCGTCGACACCTCCGGCCTGGCCGTGGACGACAGCAACCTCGCGATCAAGGCGGCGCGTGCGCTGGCCGCGGCCACCGGATTCCGCGGCGGCGTGCACCTGCAGATCGACAAGAACGTGCCCATCGCCGGCGGCATGGGCGGCGGCTCAGCGGATGCGGCGGCCACGTTGCTGGCCTGCGACGCGCTCTGGGGAACCGACCTCGGCAAGGACGAACTGCAGAAGATCGCGGCGACCCTGGGCGCCGACGTGCCGTTCGCCTTCACGGGCGGCACCGCCATCGGCACCGGCCGCGGCGACCAGCTCAGCCCGGCACTGGCCAAGGGCCAATTCCACTGGGTGCTCGCCCTGGCCGAATTCGGCATGTCCACCCCCTCCGTGTACAGCGAGCTCGACCGGCACCGCACCCGGCACGCGCAGGACATCTTTCCCGCCCAGGTGCAGCCCACGGTCGACGCCGACGTGCTGCAGGCCCTGCGCGCCGGCGACCCGGCCATGCTCGCCGAATCGATGCACAACGACCTGCAAGCCCCCGCGCTCCAGCTCGCGCCGGGCCTGGGCCGGGTGCTCGAGCTGGGCGAGGCCAACGGTGCCCTGGCGGGCATCCTCTCCGGATCCGGTCCCACCGTCGCGTTCCTCGTGCCCGACTCCGACGCCGGCCTCGAGCTGCAGGTGGCGTTGAGCGCCGCCCGGCTGCACGTGGTGCGCGCCACGGGTCCCGTTCACGGAGCCCGCATCCTGACCAGCTAGCCGCGCCCGCGGTCCGGGCACTCAGCTCTGACGGCTAGGCTCGAACCCTATGGCACATTTGCTCGGGGCCGAGTCCCTGCACCTTGAATTTCCCACCCGCGTCATCTTCGACAGCGTCACCGCCGGACTGAACGAGGGCGACCGCATTGGCATCGTCGGACGCAACGGCGACGGCAAGTCCACCCTCCTGCGCCTGCTCGCCGGCCGCATGGAGCCCGATTCCGGCCGGGTGACCCGCCGACGCGGCGTCACCATCGGCGTGCTCGACCAGTCCGACGACCTCGTCAACGGTCAGACCGTTGGGCACACCATCGTCGGCGGCATCGACGAGCACGTCTGGGCCGGCGACGCGAAGGTGCGCGACGTGATCGCGGGCCTCGTCCGCGACATCCCGTGGGACACCCTCGTCGACGACCTCTCCGGTGGCCAGCGCCGCCGGGTGGCCCTCGCCCAGGTACTCATCGGCGACCACGACGTGGTCTTCCTCGACGAGCCCACCAACCACCTCGACGTGGAGGGCATCTCCTGGCTCGCCGGGCACCTCAAGAACCGCTGGGCCCAGAACTCCGGCGGCCTCGTGGTCGTCACGCACGACAGGTGGTTCCTCGACGAGGTCTGCAACATGACCTGGGAGGTGCACGACCGCCTGATCGAACCGTTCGAGGGTGGTTACGCCGCCTACATCCTGCAGCGCGTCGAGCGCGACCGGATGAGCGCGGTGATGGAAGGCAAGCGCCAGAACCTGATGAAGAAGGAGCTCGCGTGGCTGCGCCGCGGAGCCCCGGCCCGCACCGCCAAGCCCAAGTTCCGCATCGACGCCGCCAACGAACTGATCGAGAACGAGCCGCCGCCCCGCGACACCGTGTCGATGCAGTCGATGGCCATGCAGCGCCTCGGCAAGGACGTGGTCGATCTCGTCGACGTCTCCGTGAGCTTCGGCGAGAAGACCGTGCTCAACAACATCACCTGGCTGATCGCGCCGGGCGAGCGCACCGGCATCCTCGGCGTCAACGGTGCCGGCAAGTCGACCCTGCTCAACCTGGTGGCCGGCACCCTTGCCCCCGACACCGGCAAGGTCAAGCGCGGTCAGACCATCAAGGTCGCCGTGCTCACCCAGCAGCTGTTCGAGCTCGACGATATCCGCAACGATCGGGTCAGCGACGTCATCGCCCGCCAGCGCACCTCGTACATGGCCGGCGGCAAGGAGATCACGCCCGGCCAGATGCTCGAGCGCATGGGCTTCATGAGCGCGCAGCTGTCCACCCAGGTCAAGGACCTCTCCGGTGGGCAGAAGCGTCGCCTGCAGCTGCTGCTGATCGTGCTGGATGAGCCGAACGTGCTCATCCTCGACGAGCCCACCAACGACCTGGACACCGACATGCTCGCGGCCATGGAAGACCTGCTCGACTCCTTCCCCGGCACGCTGCTCGTCGTCTCGCACGACCGGTACCTCATCGAACGTGTCACCGACAACCAGTACGCGGTCTCCGACGGCGGGTTCCACCACCTGCCCGGCGGTGTCGACCAGTACCTGGAGCTGCGCAAGCGCCAGGTCGCCGGCGGTTCGTTCACGGCGGATGCCGCCTCGCCCACCTCGGCCAACGTCAAGGGCTCCGGCAAGCCGGCTCTCGGCGGCGCCGAACTGCGAAACGCCCAGAAGGAGCTCGCCTCCATCGACCGCAAGGTGGCCAAGCAGCAGGCGAAGATCACGGAACTGCACAACCTGCTCGCCGCGCACGACCAGAGCGACTACACGGGGCTGGGCAAGCTGCAGGCCGAGGTCGCTACGGCCGAGGACGCCGTCGCGGGCTTTGAGACCCGGTGGGTAGAGCTGTCGGTCCTGCTCGAGAAGTGATCCACCTGTTTCACCCGCACGGCGACCCGGTTCGCTGAACCGCCGCCCAGCTCGCAGATCCTGTGACTGGGCGGCGTTTGTCGCAGTATCTGTGACGAAGTGTGTCCGCGCGGTTCAGCCGTCGAGTGTCCTGCGGTTACCGTAGAAGAGTGCCACGCGACGTTGCGGCACAGATTCCCCACGCGAGTACCCCGTGGATGCCCTGTGCCAGCTTTCGCTTCGTCGTGCGTGGCGCACACAGACACAGCGACCGAGACGTGGAGATCACCAGAGTGAAAAAGAACAGTGCGACAAGAGGCATCCTGAGCGTCCTGGCCATCGGGGCCAGCCTGACCCTGCTGGCCGGTTGCGCCGGTGCTGCCGGAGGCGGAGACGACGAGACCGTGAAGATCGGCGTCGTCGGGGCCAGCGACCCGTACTGGGCCGACTACACCGAGGCCGCCGCCGCCGAGGGTATCACCGTGGAGATCGTCGACTTCGCCGAGTACAACCAGCCCAACCCGGCGCTGACCAACGGTGACATCGACCTGAACCAGTTCCAGCACCTGGCGTTCCTGGCCGACTACAACGTCTCCGCCGGCGAAGACCTCACTCCCATCGGCGCCACCGCCATCTACCCGCTCGGCCTGTACTCGAGCAAGGTCACCGACGTGACCGACATCAAGAAGGGCGACACCGTCGCCGTGCCCAACGACTCCAGCAACCTGGGCCGCGCGCTGCTGCTGCTGCAGAGCGCCGACCTCATCACGCTGAAGGACGGCGGCACGATCTTCTCCACCCTCGACGACGTCGACACCGACGCCTCCAAGGTCACCGTCACGGCGCTCGAGCCCTCCCTCACCGCCACGTCGCTGCCCGACGTGGCCGCGGCCGTGGTCAACAACGACTTCGTGGAGAAGGCCGGGCTCTCCTTCGATGACGCGCTCGTCAAGGACGACCCGTCCGATGACACCGCGCTGCCCTACGTGAACGTCTTCGCCGCGCGCGCAGAGGACAAGGATAACGAGACCTACACCAAGCTCGTCGAGATCTACCAGAACACCAAGGCCGTCACCGACGGCGTGCTCGAGGTGTCAGGAGGTTCTGCCGTGCTGGCGACCACACCGGCTGCGGACCTGCAGTCCACCCTGGCCACGGTCGAGAAGGACACCGCGGCTCAGAAGTAGGCGCCACCCGGCCGGCCGGCCCCGCTGAGAGCGGGCCGGCCGGCTTTTCCCGTTCCAACCGAAGGATCGTGCATGTCCGTACCAACCCCCCTGGTCGAATTGAAGAACGTGAGCAAGGTGTATCCGGCCACCGTCAAGGGCGCACCGCTTGTCACGGCGATCGACGACGTCAGCCTCCGCATCGACGCGGGCGACGTCTACGGCATCATCGGCTACTCCGGCGCAGGCAAGAGCACCCTGGTGCGCCTGGTGAACGTGCTCGAACGCTCCACCGCCGGGCAGATCCTCATCGACGGTCGGGATGTCGCCGGCCTGCCCGAGCGGGAACTCCGCCCGGTTCGGCTCGGCATCGGCATGATCTTCCAGCAGTTCAACCTGCTGAACTCCCGATCGGTGGCGCGCAACGTGGAGTACCCGCTCGAGGTCGCCGGCCGGGACAAGGCCGCCCGCACCGCGCGGGTGGCCGAGATGCTCGACTTCGTGGGTTTGGGCGACAAGGCGGGGGCCTACCCCGACCAGCTATCCGGTGGGCAGAAGCAGCGGGTGGGAATCGCCCGCGCTCTGGCGACATCGCCGGCCCTGCTGTTGGCCGACGAAGCCACCAGCGCCCTCGACCCGGAGACCACCCACGAGGTGCTCGAACTGCTGAAACGGGTGAACCAGGAGTTCGGCGTCACCATCATCGTCATCACCCATGAGATGGACGTCATCCAGACGCTGGCGACCAAGGTCGCCGTGATGGACCAGGGCCGGATCATCGAACGCGGCGACGTGTTCGACGTGTTCTCCAACCCGCAGCAGGCCGCATCGGCCCGGTTCGTCTCCACCGTCGTGAAGGGAGTGCCGTCGGCGGCCGAGCTGGCCGTGCTGCGCGCCCGGCACACCGGCCGGATCGTGACGCTCGCGTTCCGCACGGATGCGGTGGACCAGACCCGGGTCTTCGGCGAGCTGTCCCGCGACGGCGTCGGGTTCCAGGTGGTCTACGGCGGTATCAACGAAATCCAGGGGCGCCCGTTCGGGCACCTCACTCTCGCGCTGACCGGCGATGACGCGACCATCGACTCAGCGCTCGACCGTGTCCGCGCGCTTACGACCGTCACCGAGGTGCGCTGACCATGGATTCCCTCATCGACCTGCAGCCCGAGTTCTGGAAAGCCGCGGGGGAGACCCTCTACATCGTGGGGTTCACGCTGCTGTTCGGCGGTCTCGGCGGCCTGCTCATCGGTCTCGGCCTCTACCTCAGCCGAGCCGGCAGCATCCTGGCGAACCGGCCGGTCTTCGCTGTGCTCAATGTGCTGGTCAACACGGTGCGGCCCATTCCCTTCATCATCTTCCTCGCCGCGGCGCAGCCTCTGGCCCGAGCGGTCGTGGGCACCGGAATCGGCAACAACGCGATCATCTTCACCATCGCGTTGGCCGCGTCGTTCGCCATGGGTCGAATAGTGGAACAGAACCTGCTCACGGTGTCACCCGGCGTGATCGAAGCGGCCCGCAGCGTGGGCGCCGGTCCCGTGCGCATCATCTTCACGGTGCTGCTTCCCGAGGCGCTCGGCCCCCTGATCCTCGGCTACACGTTCATCTTCGTGGCGCTCGTGGACATGTCAGCGGTGGCCGGCTACGTCGGCGGTGGCGGACTGGGCGCCTTCGCCCTGCTGTACGGCTACCGGCAGTACAACCCGATCGTCACGTGGGCGGCCGTGCTGCTGATCATCGTGCTCGTTCAGCTCGTGCAGTTCCTCGGCAACTGGCTGGCCCGGAAGGCCCTGCGCCGCTGACCCGCAGGGGCGTTAGTCGAAGTCGAGGCTGAGCCGGCGCAGCAGCGCCGCGAGGCGTTCCTGGTCGGCGATGGGCAGGCTCGCCAACAGGGCGGCCTCCGCGTCGACCAGCCGGGTGATGGCGGCATCCACCGGGTGAGGCCGGCCGGTGTCATACCCACGAAGATGCCGCGGCCGTCGTTGGGGTCGGTGCGCCGGGTGACCAGACCTCGTTCGACCAGCCGGTCGATGCGGTTGGTCATCGTGCCGCTGGAGACCAGGGTCTGCTGGAGCAGAAGTTTGGGGCTCAGCTCGTACGGGGCGCCGGCCCGTCGGAGGGCCGAGAGCACGTCGAATTCCCAGGAGTCCAACTCCGACCGGGAGAACGCAGTGCGGCGCGCGCGGTCCAGATGCTTGCTGAGCCTGGCTACCCGGGAAAAGACCTGCAGGGGCGCAAAATCCAGGTCGGGGCGCTCGCGAAGCCAGGCATCAACGATCCGGTCGACTTCGTCATTCGCAGGCATCCCTCCATTATCCGGCTTTCCGGGCACCGGATACGGCGGATGACGCCGAGGCGCCTGCGGATCTGGCAGACTTGACTCCGTTGCCCGGCACCCACCGGCGCAATCCGCCGTGGTGTAATGGCAGCACGACAGCCTTTGGAGCTGTTAGGTCTAGGTTCGAGTCCTGGCGGCGGAGCTCATGTGTGAGAACACAGTTGAGAGGATCCACGTGACCGATTCCCGCCTCGCCATCATCGTCCTGGCCGCAGGGCAGGGCACCCGTATGAAGTCCAGCTTGCCCAAGCTGATGCATCCGCTTGCCGGCCTGCCGATCATCAGCCATGTGCTGGCGACCGCACGGGCATTGGATGCCGCACACGTCGTCACGGTGCTGCGTCACGAGCGGGAGCGCCTGGCCGAGTTGGTGGCGCTCGACCTGCCCGAGAGCCTGCTCGTCGACCAGGACGAGGTTCCCGGAACCGGTCGCGCCGTCGAGCAGGCCGTCGCGGCGCTGCCGGCGGACTTCGACGGCGATGTGCTCGTGATCAGCGGGGACGTGCCGCTGCTGAACGCGGCCACTCTGGCCAACTTCATCGAGGCGCACCGGGAACGTGCCGCCGCGGCGACCGTCCTCTCCGCCTTCCCCGGCGACGTCAACGGATACGGCCGCATCATCCGCTCGGAAGACGGCACCTTCGACCGGATCGTTGAGCACAAGGACGCGACCGACGACGAGCGCGCCGTCGACGAGATCAACGCGGGCGTCTACCTCTTCGGGCTCGGCGAGCTGCGCGACCAGTTGGCCCGCCTCACCACCGACAACGTGCAGGGCGAGAAGTACCTCACCGATGTGATCGGGCTGCTCCGCTCGGCCGGCTCAGAGGTGCGCGCGGTTCCCGTCGCGGATGCCTGGCTGGTCGCCGGCATCAACGACCGGGCCCAGCTCAGCGACACCGCCGCCAAGCTCAACGCCGTCATCGTGCGTGGCTGGCAGCTGGCCGGCGTGACCGTGCAGGACCCGGCCACCACCTGGATCGACCTCAAGGCGACCCTGGCCAGCGACGTCACGGTACTCCCCGGCACCCAGATCCTGGGCTCCACAACGGTGGCCACCGGCGCGATCATCGGCCCGGACAGCACGCTGCTGGACTGCGAGATCGGCGAGGGCGCCACCGTCAAGCGGAGCGACGCGACGCTCGCGGTGATCGGAGCCGGTGCCACCGTCGGCCCGTTCTCCTACCTGCGACCCGGCACCTGGCTCGGCGCCGACGGCAAGATCGGCACCTTCGTCGAGACCAAGAACGCGGTCATCGGCGAGGGCAGCAAGGTGCCGCACCTGAGCTACGTCGGCGACGCGACGATCGGCGTGCACTCCAACATCGGAGCCGGCACGATCTTCGCCAACTACGACGGCGTGAACAAGAACCCGTCCGTGATCGGGTCGCATGTGCGCACCGGATCGCACAACGTGTTCGTGGCGCCGATTAGAATCGGTGACGGAGCCTACACGGGCGCAGGAACGGTGGTCCGCAAGGACGTGCCGGCTGGTGCCCTGTCCATCAACGTGGCTCCGCAGAGAAATATGGTCGGTTGGGTAGAGACCAACCGGCCGGGAACAGACGCGGCGACAGCCGCGTCACAGAGCGGAGACTAGGTGCCTGGAATCAAGAGCAGCGGCGAGAAGAAATTGGTGCTCATCTCGGGGCGAGCGCACCCTCAGCTCGCGATCGACATCGCCGCAGAACTTGGTTCGGAGTTGATCCCCACCGACGCGCGCACCTTCGCCAATGGTGAGATCTACGCCCGGTTCGACGAGAGCGTGCGCGGCGCGGATGCGTTCGTCATCCAGTCGCACACCAACCCGATCAACGAGTGGCTGATGGAACAGCTCATCATGGTCGACGCCCTCAAGCGTGCCTCCGCCAAGCGCATCACCGTCGTGGCCCCGTTCTACCCGTACGCCCGCCAGGACAAGAAGGGCCGCGGCCGCGAGCCGATTTCCGCCCGCCTCGTCGCCGACCTGTTCAAGGTCGCCGGTGCTGACCGCATCATGTCGGTCGACCTGCACGCCGCCCAGATCCAGGGTTTCTTCGACGGCCCCGTCGACCACCTCTTCGCCATGCCGGTGCTGCTCGAGCACTTCCGGGCCAAGCTCGACCCGTCGACGCTCACGATCGTGTCGCCGGACATGGGCCGCGTGCGCGTCGCCGACATCTGGAGCGACAAGCTCGGCGCACCGCTGGCCATCATCCACAAGCGCCGCGACCCGCTGGTACCCAACCAGATCACCGTCCACGAGATCGTCGGTGAGGTCAAGGGCCGCGTCTGCCTGATCGTCGACGACCTGATCGACACCGGCCGCACCATCGTGCAGGCCGCGGAGGCCCTCATGGCCGCCGGCGCCACCGGTGTCGTCGTGGCCGCCACGCACGCCGTGTTCAGCCCGCCCGCGCTGGACCTGCTGCAGAACCCGGCCATCCAGGAGGTCGTCGTCACCGACACCCTCCCGATCCCCGAGGACAAGCGCTTCCCCACGCTGACCGTGCTGCCCATCGCTCCCCTGCTGGCGCGCGCCATCCACGAGGTCTTCGACGAGGGATCCGTCACGTCGATGTTCGAGGGCGCCGCGTAGGCATCCGTCTCACCCATCCAGGCCGGTCCCGTCTCGGGGCCGGCCTGTTGTGTGCGTGGGGCTAGGCCGCCGTGCCAGCCGGAACGCGGAACGGGCCGGGGATGATTCCCAACGGAACCACGAAGGTCTGGCGCTCATTGAGGTCGATCGCGTAACACTGCCAGCCGAAGCCGCCGGCGCCCGAGAACTCGAACCGGGCATCCAGGCCGACGGCCTGCGGGTAGTACCGCGCCACGGCGGCCGCGCAGGAGCGGGCAGCCGTGGCGGACGCGATGCTGAGGGTGGTGAGCACGCCGGGCACGATGAGCGCCACCAGGCCGAGTACCACCGTGACCCGCATGAGCAGGACCATCCGCCGGCCGCGCAGGGGCCGGGAGGAGTCCGCCGGCTCGTAACCGGAGAGTTCGGGGTGTTCGCTGCTCATGGGCATCCAGTAAACCATCCCCGGCGCCGATTGCGGATGCCTACCGTTCACCTGGCCTGCCTAGGAGACTGCTGATTTAGATGGCTGCGGTGGGCCCGGCGAGTCGGGGGCCCGTTTTTTGAGTCGGGTGTGGTCGTGTTTGGGCTGCTTGCGGGATCGATTCGGTGTCGCGAGTCTGGCCAGTAGAAGGTGGTCGTCGGGGTCGGTGTGAGGGCTGGGGTGTCTGCCCTGCCTGGGGTCTTCAGCCAAGTGCCCAAACCCCGTTCTGGCTGGTGAGGCCAAGGCTCAGGAGTCGTTTCAGGTTGATCGCGGCGGCGCGGTTGTTCCACCAGGCGTGGTTCTTCACGACGCCGCGGTAAGGGACTCGTCTCGCGCCGCGAGTCATCCATGCGATCGAGCGTTCAACCATCGGCCGGTGCTGCCGGTAGACGGCTTGAAAGTCAGGGTCCAGCGCGCGTGCGCGGTGCTCGCGTTGGATCTGCTGCTGCGGATGCAAAACCATTTTGCGACCGTCGACGGCGCTCGTGCACTGGGCTCGGAGCGGGCAGCTCGCGCAAACGGCGCCAAATGTGACATTACGTTTCACGGTGATCGGTCGGGTGTTCCCCGCAGGACACGTCACCGTGCGCTTAGCTTCGTCGATGCTGAAGTCATCGATTGTGAATCCGCCCGGAACCGCCCGACTCAACGGCATCGGTTTGATGATCGGAACATGCCCGGCCGCGGTGACCTCGGCGAGGAGGTCCCCGCTGCCGTAGGCAGAATCACCGAGGACCTCGACCGTGTCCGAGCCGATGCTCGTGTCAGCGGCCACCAGGGCCGCGCCGCGGGCCGCGTCACTGTTCTTGGGCCCGGACGCTTTCGTCAACACGGCCGCGGTCACCAGACCCGTATCGGGCTCGATCGCGATGTGGGCTTTGAAACCGTCTTGCTTCTTCTCCCGGCTCTTGTGCGCGTGGCGGGCGTCCGGGTCAACGGTCGAGATCACCCGGTCCGGCGCGACCTTCCGCGCGATCCGCCACCGCCCATCCGAGCCATCGGACCCCTCAGCCGGCTCGACGTCCTGGCCCGCGACGAGGGCGAGCAACGCGACCGTCTCCTGCTGCGAGTCGGTCAATGACGTCGTGTCGATTGCCGCAAGCAACGCCAGGGCGTCGGTCACGAGGCGGGAAACGAGTTCGTCCCTGGCCGCCTTGTCGTCCCAGGCGATGTCGGGCTTGCCGGGCTTCTCGTAGTCATGGCCGGGCAGGCCGGCCACGATCATGTCGGCGCCGGGGATCTCCCGACCGACCCGGCGGATCTGCGCGACCAACTGCGTCACCGTGTCCTGGCGGGCGACCGCGTCATCCAAAATCGTGGAGTCCAACGCCCGCCGCTTCCGACCCGACAACGCCCCAGAACCGGCAATAACCTCGGCGACGGCGTCGAAAATTCGGTGCGGGCGGGTGCTTGCCGCGAGGCGGCGTCGCCAATACGTCAACACCGTCGGGTGGAACGATGTTTCCGTCAACCCGAACCCGCAGGCCGCTTTCCACCGCAGATCAAACGTGACGGCTTCCGCGGTTTCCCGGTCCGATAACGAGTGCAGGGTCTGCAGCACCATCACCGATGCGATCACGTCCGCGGGCGTCGAGGGCCGGCCACGACCCGACGGAAACAGGTCCGCGAACGCGTCATCCGGGAACAACTCGTGCCGGTGCTCAGCGAGAAAAGCGAACACCGACCCCGCCGGCAACATGTGCCCAGCGAACACACCGACATCCAACAACTGACGCTGACCATCATCACGACCCTGCATGAATCAAGTCTTAAACACCTCCGCCGAAACCAACAAAGGCGCGCCTTAAACGCCCCGATAAATCAGCAGTCTCCTAGGCTGGCCGGATGAACGGAACTGCGGGGCCGGACGGCCAGGGGGCGCTGCGGCGCCAGCTCGGTGTCGGCGGGGCGATCGTGGTGGGCCTGGCCGCCATGATCGGAGCCGGTGTCTTCTACGTATGGGCGCCAGCCGCCGCTGCCGCCGGCTCCGGCCTGCTCATCGGTCTTGTCATCGCCGGGGTCATCGCCTCGCTGAATGCCCTGAGCTCGGCCCAACTGGCCATGAGCAATCCGGTCTCCGGCGGCGCCTACGCGTTCGGCCGGGCCACCCTCGGGCCGTGGTGGGGATTCAGTGCGGGCTGGCTGTTCCTGGCCGGCAAGACGGCGTCGGCCGGCGCCATCGCGCTGATCCTGGGCGGGTATCTCTGGCCGGAGCAGGCGAGACTCGTGGCTGTGCTGGCCGTTCTCGTGCTGGGCGCCGTGAACCTGGTCGGCATCCGCAGCACCGCCCGGCTCAGCGCCGTGGTGGTCTTCCTGGTGCTGGGCGGGCTGCTCGCGCTGGTGCTCGTGGTGGGGGTCGGCATCGCCAACGGCAGCAGGGGCGTGTCGATCGACCCCGGCACGGTGCTGGACTCCGGCTGGCTGGGCATCCTGCAGTCGGCCGGGCTGCTGTTCTTCGCGTTCGCCGGCTACGCCCGCATGGCCACGCTGGGGGAGGAGGTGCACGACCCCCGCCGCACCCTGCCGCGGGCCATCGTGACGGCCCTGGGGTTGACGCTGGTGATCTACGGGGTCGTCGGTCTGCTCTGCGTGCTGGTGCTCGGCCCCGCCGTCCTGGCCGGCTCGGCGTCGCCGCTGGCCGAGCTGGTCGGCGGCGCCGAACCGTGGACCGGCGTCGCCCGGCTGCTGGCCGCCATCGCCTGCCTGGGCTCGCTGGCGGGAATCCTGGCGGGCCTGAGCCGAACCGGGCTGGCGATGGCCAGGGAGGGCGACCTGCCCGGCCGGCTCAGCCGCATCTCGCCGACCCGCCACACCCCGGTGGCGGCGGAGGTGACGATCGGGCTCCTGGCGATCGCCGGGGTGCTCTTGCTCGACCCCGCCCGGCTGGTCGGCTTCTCCGCCTGCGCGGTGCTGGTCTACTACGCGATCGCGCACCTGGCCGCGCTGCGCCAGCCGCGGTCGCAGCGCTGGCTGCCTCGTGGGGTGCAGTACCTCGGGGTCGCCGGATGCCTGCTCCTGGCCGGCACCCTGCCCTGGCCCGGCGTGCTTGCCGCGGCCGCCTGGCTGGCTCTCGGCCTGCTCGGCCGCGCCGTGCGCCTCGCCGCCGCCGCGCGCCGTCTCTGACCCCTCGACCGCGCCGCGACCCCGCCAACTGGTCCCCGTGCGGACAACTGGCCCCGGCACACCGGGTGCACTCGTCCGGAATGGGGCCAGTAGCGGGCCGGAGGGCCCCTCCTCCACAGTCGGCCCGCCGACAAAGTGTGCTCCGATCTCCACGAGCAGGACTCCACGAGGCCGGTGGATGCGACTGTCGCCCCATGACTGACGACCGGTTGGACCCACGAACGGGCCTGTTTCTCGTGAAGAGCATCGGGGTGACGGATGCGGATGCGCGGCAGTTCCGCCGCTCGGTCGACCTCGGGCAGGGTGCCCGCCTGCGCCGCGGGGTGTTCACAACGGCGGACCGGTGGGCGCGGCTGGGCGCCCGTGAACGATACCTCGACCGAATCCGGGCGGTGGTGGCGACCCGGCGGCACGATCCTGTCGTCAGCCATCAGTCCGCTGCGGCGCTCTGGGGCATCCCGTTGAGTAGCGCGTGGCCGCCGACCGTGCACGTGCTCGCCGTGCCGGCATCCCGGGCGCGCAGCAAGAACGGTGTGTTCGTCCACCGCACCCCGTTCGACTGGGACGAGATCGTGGAGCTCGACGGTGTGCTCGTCACCAGCCCCGCACGCACCCTGCTGGACCTGGCCAGAACGGTGAGCTTCGAGGATGCCGTTGTGGCCCTCGACCACGCCATCAATCCGCGACGTGCCACGCCGGAGGTCTTGGTGTATCCGGAGGAACTGTCTGAGCGGCTGGCGCGGTGCGGGTCGCTGCGCGGCAGCGTGCAGGCGCAGCGGGCCATCGACTTCGCCCGGCCCAACGCCGACAACCCCGGCGAATCGCGCAGCCGGGTCGCGATCTTCGAGCTCGGCTTCCCCGACCCCGAGCTGCAGGTGCGCCACCCGAATCCCCGCGGCGGGTGGTACTTCACTGACGTCGAGTGGCCACGGCTCGCAACGATCGGCGAGTTCGACGGGAAAGGGAAGTATCTCAAGGAGGAGTTCCTGCGCGGCAGACCGCCTGGCGACGTCGTCTATGACGAGAAGGTGCGGGAGGACCACCTGCGCGCAGAGGGATTCACGGTGGTGCGCTGGGGATGGGCCGAGCTTGCCGACCGGGCTGCTCTGAGCCGTCTCCTCACCGCGGCCGGCCTGCCGGTCATCCGGTGACCGCTGCCCACCGGCCCGTCGGGGTGCCCGCGGCTGCGTGCCCACAGACAACTGTTGCCCGTGCGGACACGTGGACCCGGCATACCGGGTGCAGATGTACGCACGGGCAACGGTTGCCGTGCAGGTCGTGCGGGAGCTCTAGTGCGAGGAGCCCTCGGTCTCGATCTCGCTGCGGTCGCCGGACCACAGCGTGTGGAAGGTGCCGTCCATGTCGACGCGCTTGTAGGTGTGCGCACCGAAGAAGTCACGCTGGCCCTGGGTGAGGGCCGCGGGCAGGCGGTCGGCACGCAGGCTGTCGTAGTACGCCAGCGACGACGCGAACACCGGCGCGGGGATACCGGCGTGGGCGGCGTCGGCGACGACGTTCCGCCAGGAGTCCTGCGCCTTGGCGACCACATCCGTGAAGAACGGCGCGGTGACCAGGGAAACGAGACCCGGGTTCTCGGTGTACGCCTCGGTGATGCGGTTCAGGAAGCGGGCGCGGATGATGCAGCCGCCGCGCCAGATCTTCGCGATCTCGCCCTTCTTGATGTCCCAGTTGTACTGCTCGGCGCCGGCGACGATGGCGTCGAAGCCCTGCGAGTATGCGATCACCTTGGACGCGTAGAGCGCCTGGCGAACACCCTCGATGAAGCCGTCCACGTCCTCGACCGGGTTGGCGGTGGGGCCGGGGAGAGCGGCGGCGGCTGCGCGCTGCGCGGGCTTGGAGGAGACGGAGCGGGCGAACACGGCCTCGGCGATGCCGGAGACGGGGATGCCGAGGTCCAGGGCGGTCTGCACGGTCCAGACGCCGGTGCCCTTGCTCCCGGCCTGGTCGAGGATGACATCGACGAGCGGCTGGCCGGTGTTGGCGTCGACCTGCTTGAGGACCTCCGCGGTGATCTCGATGAGGTAGCTCTCGAGGTCGCCCGTGTTCCACTCGGTGAAGATCTCGGAGATCTCGGCCGGGGTCTTGCCGGTTCCGCGACGGATGAGGTCGTACGCCTCGCCGATGAGCTGCATGTCGGCGTATTCGATGCCGTTGTGGATCATCTTGACGAAGTGGCCGGCGCCGTCGGTGCCGACGTGGGTGACGCAGGGCTCGCCGTCGACGACCGCGGCGATGGACTCGAGGATCGGGCCGAGGGTGACGTACGCCTCTGCGGAGCCGCCCGGCATGATGCTCGGGCCCTTGAGGGCGCCTTCTTCTCCGCCGGAGATGCCGGCGCCGACGAAGTTGATGCCGGTCTCGCGTACGGCCTTCTCGCGGCGGATGGTGTCGGTGAAGAGGGCGTTGCCGCCGTCGACGATGATGTCCCCGGGCTCGAACAGCTCGGTCAGCTGGCTGATCACGGCGTCTGTGCCCGCGCCGGCCTGCACCATGATGATCGCGGTGCGCGGGGTCGCAAGCGATGCGACGAAGTCTTCGATCGCCTCGGAGGCGACGAATCCGGCCTCGGGGTGCTCGTCCAGGAGCAGGCGGGTGCGTTCGGGGGAGCGGTTGTACACCGCGACGGTGTTGCCCTCGCGGCTGGCGAGGTTGCGGGCCAGGTTGGAGCCCATCACCGCCAGTCCGACGACACCAATGTTTGCTGAACCGGTTACTGACACGTGTTCTCCTTCGGGTCTGTGAGCTTCGACCAATCCAAGATTAGTGGCTCGCCTCGTCAATGTAATCATATTTATTCGTCCAGGTGGGCTGCACCTCCGCATAGGTGCGCCGCATGATGAGCTCCATCGCCGCCCGGGCGTCCCCGGGCCGGCCGGCCCGAATCGCCTCGGCGACATCGGCGTGCAACTGCAGGGTGTTCTGATGCGGGTGATCCGGCATCAGGCCCAGGTCGGTGCGGCCGGACAGCACGGCAGCGACGGGCTCGTCGAGCTTGGCGAACATCTCATTGCCCGAACCGTGCAGCACCAACTGGTGAAACCGGATGTCCAGCTCGAGGAACTGGGACAGGTCGCCGGATTGGCCCGCACTGCGCATGAGCCCGGCCACGTGCATCAGCTCGGCCGCCACCTCCGCAGCGGCATGCCGGGCGGCCAACTCGGCGGCCAGGGGCTCCACTGCCGAGCGCAGCTCGGTCAGCGACCGCAGCTGGTCGCCCTTGCCCGGGCCGAGCAGCCGCCAGCGGATGATGGTGGGATCGTAGGCATTCCACCGCGCGGCCGGCAGCACCCGGATGCCGACCCGCTTGACCGACTCCACCAGGCCCATCGACCCGAGCACGCGCACGGCCTCCCGGATCACCGACCGGCTCACGCCCTGGCGGCGTTCGATCTCTTCCGCGAGCAGGACGCTGCCGGCCGGGACAGCACCGTCGACGATGGACCGTCCGACGTCTTCGGTCACTCGGGTGTGCAGGCTGGGCGACATGGTCGTCACTTTATCGTCTAGACTCATGAGTTGAACTTCGGCGAGGGATTCGCCCGGCGTCCGGGAAACCGGCACCGGCGCATCCGTAATCGACGCGGCGAAAAGTCCCCCCAGGCCTTTCCTCACGCTGACATGCGTTCGAGTTGAACCAGCATCCGTACCGCGGGCCCCGTGCCCGCGACATCAATACGGGCACACGAGGCCCGCAAGGAGACACCATGGCCGAGGCCACGAACAACAACAACAAGATTTCCGCTGACGCCCGCGTCAGCTTCGGCAAGGGCGCTGCCCGCAAGCTGCGCGTGCTGGGCAAGATCCCCGCCGTCATCTACGGCCACGGCACCGACCCCGTGCACGTCGCCCTGCCGGCCCACGAGATCGGCCTGCTGCTGCGCCGCGCGAACGCCGTGCTCGAGCTCGACGTCGAGGGCACCACCCACCTGACCCTGGTCAAGGACGTGCAGAAGGACCCGGTTCGACAGATCATCGAGCACCTCGACCTCATCGTCATCCGCAAGGGTGAGAAGGTCCAGGTCGAGGTCGCCGTGCACGTCACCGGTGAGCCCGCCCCCGGAACCACCGCGGACCTCGACGCCAAGACCCTGCTCCTCGAGGTCGAAGCCACGAACATCCCACAGAGCGTCAGCGTCGATGTCGAGGGCCTCGAAGACGGCGCTCTCATCCACGCCAGCGAGATCACGCTGCCCGCCGGCGCGTCGCTCATCTCCGACCCCGAGATGGTCGTCATCGGCGTGCACCTGCCGGCCGAGGAAGAGGAAGAGGAGACCGCCGAGGGCGAAGAAGCTCCCGCCGAGGAAGCTGCCGCCGAGTAGCCTTCCCCTCCAGCACCGGACAGACACTTTTTGTAAAGGAACCCCCTGGACGAGAATCTCTGGCTCGTAGTCGGGCTCGGTAACCCCGGGCCCGGCTACGCCGGTAATCGCCACAACGTCGGTCACATGGTGACCATGGTGCTCGCCGACCGGATGCGGGCGAACTTCAAGAACCACAAGGCCAACGCCTCCGTCGCCGAGGGACGCAGTTTTCCCGGCGGCCCCAAGCTGATCCTGGCCAAGCCGAACAGCTTCATGAACCTCTCCGGCGGCCCCGTCGCGGGCCTGCTGCGCTTCTACTCGCTCGACGTGTCCCGGCTGATCGTCGTGCACGACGAACTCGACCTGCCGTTCGACACCCTGAAGATCAAGGTGGGCGGCGGCCACGGCGGCCACAACGGGGTGCGCGACATCATCGCCGCCACCGGGAGCAACGACTTCATCCGCATCCGGATGGGCATCGGCCGCCCGCCCGGCCGGCAGAATGCCGCCGACTTCGTGCTGCACGACTACACCAGCACCGAGCGCACCACCCTGCCGATCATGCTCGAGGATGCCGCGGACGCCATCGAACTCATCGCCGCTGAGGGCCCTGCCGCCGCCCAGCAGAAGTTCCACGCCCCGCCCGCATAGCCAGTCAGCAGAACCCGTAGACTTGTGCGGTGATTCTTCAGGGCTTGATTCCGGCGCTTTCTGGTGCCTCCACGTTCGATAACGCCCTCGCCTTCGCGGCCCGTGACGCCGACTTCTCGCTCACCGAGGGACTGCGCGCGCCGCTCCTCGCCGCTCTGATGGAGCAACGCTCCCGCCTCGACAAGGGCAGGGCCCTGCTGGTCATCACGGCCACCGGGCGCGAATCCGAGGCGCTCCGGGAGAACCTCGGCTGCTTCTCCGACGACGCCGAGATCGTCGAGTTCCCCGCCTGGGAGACCCTGCCGCACGAGCGGCTCAGCCCCAGCGCCGAGATCGTGGGTCGCCGGCTCTACGCGCTGCGACGAATGCGGGACTGGGAGAACGCGGATACCGCCACCCGGCGACCCCTCATCGTCGTCGCCTCGGTGCGCGCCGCCCTGCAGCCCGTGGCCGACAACCTCACCGACTACGACCCGCTCGAGCTGACCGCCGGCGGCCGTGGCCATGACCTGGCCGCCATCTCGGTGGACCTCGTGAATGTGGCCTACGCCCGGGTGGACATGGTCACCCGCCGCGGCGAGTTCGCCGTGCGTGGCGGCATCCTCGACGTGTTCCCGCCCATGGCCGCTCACCCCTACCGGATCGAGTTCTTCGGCGACGAGGTCGAACAGATCCGCGCGTTCGCGGTCTCCGACCAGCGCTCCATGCCCGAGCCGATCGACTCGGTCACCCTGCCGCCCAGCCGCGAACTGCTGCTCAGCCCGGCCGTCCGCCAGCGCGCCCGGGAGATGCAGCACGAGTTCCCCAGCCTGGCGGGCCTCCTCGCGAAGGTCGCCGAGGGGATCCCCGTCGAGGGCATGGAGAGCCTGGCACCCGCCCTCGTCGACCGGTTGGTGCCCGTCACGCACTACCTGCCCCGGCAGGCCGCGGTCGCCGTGATCTCGCCCGAACGGGTCGCCTCCCGTGCCATCAGCCTGGCCGAGACCAACCGGGAGTTCCTCTCCGCCGCGTGGAACGCCGCCACCGCCGGTGCCGAGGCGCCCATCGACCTGGCCTCGGGCGACTTCCTGACCCTCGGCACCCTGCGGGACGCCGTGCGGTACTCCGCTCCGGGGGCGCCGGCCACCGAACGCGTCTGGTGGACGATGAGTTCGTTCCAGGCCGCACCGACCGACATCGAGGTGCTGCCGGAGCACCGTGAGATCGACGAACTCCTCACCATCCGCATCGAGGGTGACGCCGTGCCGAGCTTCGCCGGCAGCGTCGAGGGCGCCGTCGGGCACCTCGGCGCCCGGATGAAGGACGGCTGGACCGTCGCCGTCGTCGCGCAGGGCGCCGGCCTCGTCGAGCGCGCCGCTGACGTGCTCGCCGGCGCAGAACTGCCCGCCCGCATCGTCGAGGAGTTTCCGGAGAACCCCGAACCGGGCATCGCCTACCTGCTCAAGGCCTCCATCGCACACGGCTTCGAGATCCCCGAGACCAAGCTCACCCTGGTCAGCGAGAGCGAGTTCTACGGCCGCACGGTCGGCTACGACGCCCGGCAGATCAAGAAGCTCGCCAGTAGGCGGAAGAACGTCGTCGACCCCTTGCAGCTCAAGACCGGCGACCACGTCGTGCACCAGACCCACGGCATCGGCCGGTTCCTGGAACTGACCCAGCGCGAGGTCTCCAGCGGCGGCCGCAACCCGGTGAAGACCACCCGCGAATACCTGGTGCTGGAATACGCGCCCTCCAAGCGCGGCCACGGCGGCGACAAGCTCTACGTGCCCACCGACCAGCTCGACCTGGTCTCCCGCTATGTCGGCGGCGAGGCCCCCGCGCTGTCGAAGATGGGCGGCAGTGACTGGTCGGCCGCCAAGACCAAGGCCCGCCGCGCGGTGCGCGACATCGCCGTCGAACTCGTCAAGCTCTACTCCGCACGGATGGCCAGCAAGGGTCACGCCTTCGGCCCTGACACCCCCTGGCAGCGCGAGCTCGAGGAGGCGTTCCCGTTCGCCGAGACGCCCGACCAGCTCACCACCATCGAAGAGGTCAAGGCCGACATGGAGCGGCCCATCCCGATGGACCGGCTGCTCTCCGGCGACGTGGGCTTCGGCAAGACCGAGGTGGCCGTGCGCGCCGCGTTCAAGGCCATCCAGGACGGCAAGCAGGTGGCCATGCTCGTACCCACCACCCTGCTCGTGCGCCAGCACATGGAGACCTTCCAGGAGCGTTTCGCCGGGTTCCCGATCCACCTGCGCGCGCTCAGCCGCTTCCAGACCGACAAGGAATCCCGCGAGACCGTGGCCGGCATGCTGGACGGCACCGTCGACATGGTCATCGGCACCCACCGTCTGCTCTCCGAGAGCACGGTCTTCAAGGACCTCGGTCTGGTCATCATCGACGAGGAACAGCGCTTCGGCGTGGAGCACAAGGACGCGCTCAAGAAACTCAAGACCAACGTCGACATCCTCGCGATGAGTGCCACGCCCATCCCGCGCACCCTGGAGATGGCCGTCACGGGCATCCGGGAGATGTCCACCCTGGCGACCCCTCCGGAGGACCGGCACCCGATCCTCACCTTCGTCGGCCCGTACTCCGACCGCCAGGTGGCCGCCGCCATCCGTCGGGAGCTGCTGCGCGAGGGGCAGATCTTCTTCGTGCACAACCGGGTGTCCAGCATCAACCGGGTGGCCGCGCAGCTGGCCGAGCTGGTGCCGGAGGCCCGCGTCGCCGTGGCGCACGGGCAGCTGCCCGAGGCCCAGCTCGAGCAGGTGGTGGTGGACTTCTGGGAGAACAAGTTCGACATCCTGGTCTCCACGACCATTATCGAGACCGGCCTGGACATCGCCAACGCGAACACCATCATCATCGACCGGGCCGACAAGTACGGCCTCAGCCAGCTGCACCAGCTGCGCGGCCGTGTCGGCCGCGGCCGGGAACGCGCCTACGCGTACTTCCTCTACGACGAGAACAAGCCGCTGAGCGAGATCGCGCACGACCGCCTCGCCACCATCGCGGCCAACAACGAGCTCGGCGCCGGCATGCAGGTGGCGCTGAAAGACCTGGAGATCCGCGGAGCGGGCAACCTGCTCGGCGGCGAGCAGGCCGGCCACATCGCCGGGGTGGGTTTCGACCTGTATCTGCGCATGATCGGCGAGGCCGTGTCCACCTTCCGCGGCGACGTCGCCGAGGGGCAGACCGAACTGCGGCTCGAGCTTCCCGTCGACGCGCACATCCCCGAGGAGTACGTCGACAGCGAGCGGTTGCGGCTGGAGGCCTACCAGAAGCTCTCCGGCGCGAGTGGGTTCGCGGCCGCCGACGACCAGATCGGCTTGGTGCTCGAGGAGCTCACCGACCGCTACGGCGAACCGCCCGAGGCCGTCACCAACCTCATCGCCGTCTCCCGGCTCCGCCGCCACGCGCAGCAGGCCGGCCTCGGCGAGGTCGTCGCGATGGGCTCCAACCTGCGGGTCGCGCCCGTCGACTTGGCCGATTCGATGCAGGTGCGCCTGCAGCGGATGTACCCGGGCGCGAAGTACTCGGCCGCGGCCGGCACCATGATCGTGCCGTTGCCGCGCGTGAACGGCGAGCCGCCGGCCGACGCCGCGCTTATCGCGTGGACGGGCTCACTGCTGGATGCAGTTTTTCCGCGGCCCGTCGATACTGCCGTGCCCGCACACTGACCACGACCGCCGAGACCAGGATCGCGAAGCCCGACCCGAGCAGAACGGCGAGGGTGGCCTCGTCGACCACCTCGGTGTTGCCGACGAAGGCGAGCGCGCCCATCAACAGCGACACCGTGAAGCCGATGCCGCCCAGGCACGCGACCATGACGATGTCGGCGAACTTGAGCCCGGATCTGGACCCGTTCGGGCGTCGGGAGATCATGCTGCCCAGCGTGCCCGCCAGGGTGATGCCCAGCAGCTTGCCGACCGGCAGGGCCACCAGGATGCCCCAGAACGCCGGGCTGAGCTCGGCCAGGCTCACCTGGGGGATCGCCACGAGGGCGGCGGAGAAGGCGAACAACGGCAGGATCACCGCGTTCGAGTAGGGCTCGAGCACGTGATGTGCGCGCCCCCCTGGCACCCGCGCCATCACGAGGCCGAGGATCACGCCGGCGATGGTGGCGTGCACGCCGGAGAGGTACGTGAAGTACCAGGTCGCCACGCCCAGCACAGTCAGGGCGGCCACGATCGGCCAGACGGGCTTCCGGCCCAGCACCCAGGCCGAACGGGGCTTGAGCATCCGGCTGGTGACACCGAAGAGGGTCGCGGTGATGGCGGCGAAGCCGATGTATTGCAGCTGCGGGTCCTGGGTGAAGAAGAACGCGATGATCAGGATGGCGACCAGGTCGTCGAGCACCGCCAGGGCGAGGAGGAACACGCGCACCCGGGTCGGGATGCCGCGGCCGAAGACCGCGAGCACGCCCAGCGCGAAAGCGATGTCGGTCGCCGTGGGCACCGGCCAGCCTGCAGCGAGCCCGGAGCCCTGGGTGAGCAGCAGGTAGATGCCGGCGGGCACCAGCACGCCGCCGAACGCCGCGAGGGCCGGCAGGGCCGCCTTGCCCACGCTGTTGAGGTCGCCGATCACGAGCTCGCGCTTGAGCTCGATGGCGATGAGGAAGAAGAACACCGCCAGCAGCCCGTCGCTGATCCAGTGCTTGGCCGACAGGTCCAGCCCGAACAGGCCGGTGTGCAGGTGCTCGTTGAGGGCGTCGATCAGCGCCGGGCCGAACGACAGATTGGCCATCAGCAGGCCGAGGATCCCGGCGATCAGAAGGAACCCGGCGGCGTAGCGCTCGGAACGGATGAAGGTCATGGGGAGTCCTGTTCGCCCGAAGAAAAACGGGTCTGTCGTGAGTCGGAGCGAAACGCTTCGCCCGCCGACCAGACTTCCCGGCACACCTGCTCTCAGTTTAGCGGGGCCGCCTACGATGGAGTGTGACCGAATCCAGCCAGCCCCGCCCATCCGGTAGCCCGACCCCCGGCCAGTCCGGCCTCGACGAACTCGTGGCCACCGTCGCCCGGCTGCGCGCGCCCGGCGGCTGCCCGTGGGACGCCGAGCAGACTCACGAGTCGCTCGTGCAGTACCTCACCGAGGAGACCCACGAGCTGATCGAGGCCATCGAGAGCGGCGACCGCGAGGACCTGCTCGAGGAGCTCGGTGACGTGCTGTACCAGGTCGTCTTCCACGCGTCGATCGCCGCGGAGACCCCCGGTGAGGAGTTCGACATCCAGGATGTCGCCGCGCGGATGACCCGCAAGATGGTCGGCCGGCATCCGCACGTGTTCGGCGACGGCGCCGAGCAGAGCCTCGAGGCGGTCGTGGCCGGCTGGGACGACGTGAAGGCGGCCGAGAAGCCGCACCGCACCAGCGTGCTCGACGGCATCCCGCAGGGCATGCCCGCGCTCGCCCTGGCCGACAAGGTGCTCGGCCGGGCCCAGAAGATCGGGCTGCTCGAAACGGATGCGCCCGGCCTGCTGCCCATCGACAGTGAGGCCGAGCTCGGCCCGATCCTGCTCGCCATAGTGTCGGCGGCCAAGGCGCAGGGACTCGACTCCGAGCGGGCGCTCCGCACAGCGCTCCGCGACCTGCAAGACGAGATCCGCGCCGCCGAGCAGGAGGGTGACCCTGAGGACGCCGGGATCATCGGCCTGCCCAGCAGCAGCTAGCCCAGCAGCCGCTAGGCGATCCGGCTTCCGGTCGGCAACCGGCGGGCGGGCGTGTTCGTGCGCCGCCAGGCCCACAGCAGGGCGCCGGCGCCGAGCAGCAGGTGGATGCCGAGCCCGACGAACCAGGACGGCACGGTCGAGTCGTAGGTCTCCTGCGAGCTGCGGTAGCCGGACGAGTCGTCGACCGTGAACGCGCCGGGGTTGCAGTAGTTGTTCTCCGAGTACAGTTCCGGCGGCAGCTGCGCGGACCGGACGGCTACGGCGATACCGCCGAACATGTCGACCGTATTGCCTCTGGCATCGAATTCGCCGGGCGCGGCATCCGCCAGCACCACGTACGGGTTCGCCGCCAGGATCCACCAGTAGTAGTCGAACCGGGGCGTCTGGTAGGTACTCGTGGTCGGTTCGGAGCAGACCACATCGGTCTGGGTGCCGGTCTCGTCGTCGTAGGTCGAGGAGACCACGGTGCGGTCGACCGACGTGCGCGTCGACTGGGTGGCCGTGCCGAGCAGGCCGAAGGAGATCAGCGTGCCCAGGCTGAGCAGTGCCACGAGCAGATAGGTCGTCACGATCGAGAACAGCGGCCGGGTCAGGATGCCTGACAGACCCACGCCCACGGCGGCGATCACGCCGAGTTCCGCGGCGAGCACAAGCAGGGACACCACGATGGTGCCCGGGGCGACCTCGCCCAGCAGCACGGCAGTGACCAGGAACGGCACCGCGGCGGCCAGGAAGGCCAGCGCCGTGATCCATGCCGCGAGGAACTTGCCGAGGATCAGCTGGCCCGTGCCGATCAGGGTGACCTGGGTGGTCGCCAGTGTGCCGGCCTCCCGGTCGCCGTTGATGGCATTGCCGCTGAGGGCGGGGGAGACCAGCGTGGCCAGCAGGAGGACGAAGAACACCACGGCGGAGAAGACCAGGCTGCCGCCGGCCTGCCAGGTGCCGGCCGCCAGCCAGACCAGCAGGGTCACCAGGCCCACCAGCACCACGAACACGCCCAGGAGCACGTACCAGGCCACGCCGCGCACACGCTGGCGCAGCTCGAGGGTGACGATCAGCCAGACCCCGGAGAGGTACTCGGCGCTCATATGGTGGCCTCCGGCCGGTTCAGTTCGAGGAAGGTGTGCTCGAGGGTGCCGACGGCAGGGCCGAACTCGGTGACGGCGACGCCGGCGCCCACCAGACGCGCCAGCAGCGTCGCGGCGTCCTCGGGGGTCGCCACCTGCACGAGCGTGCCGAGGTTGTCGACGGTGACGGCTGCGGCCGGCTCGGCGGATGCCGCGAGAGCGCGCGCCAAGACGTCGGGATCGAGCGCCCGGATGCGCCAGGACCGGTGCCTGGCGGCGGAGGTGGCGACTGCCGCGGCGCTGGCCGTGCGGCCTGCGGCGAGGTACACGGCGGCATCGGCCATCTCGTCGAGCTCGGCCAGGACGTGGCTGGAGATGAGCACCGCCACACCGTCCCCGGCCAGACGGCGAATCAAATCCCTCAGGTCACGCCGCGCTGCCGGGTCCAGACCGGAGGCCGGCTCGTCGAGCAACAGTACCCGCGGGGAGTGGACGAGCGCCCTGGCCAGGCTGAGCCGTTGCTTCTGGCCGCGGGAGAGCACCCGGGACGGCCGGTCGGCCAGAGAGCCGAGGTCGGTGAGCAGCAGGAGTTCCTCGGCCCGGGCCCTGGCGGCGGCGGGGCTTATCCGGTACATCTGCCCGGTGACGGTCAGGGCGGCCCGGGGCTCAGGGTGGGCCAGGAGCCGAGGACGTCCGGCATCCAGCCCATTCGAGCGCGCACTGCGGCCGGGTCGGTGACCGGGTCATGGCCCGCGATGCGGATCTGGCCGGCGTCCGGGGCGAGCAGGGTCGCGAGCATGAGCATCAGGGTGGTCTTGCCGGAGCCGTTGGGCCCGATGAGCGCGGTGACCGACCCGGGCGGCACGCTCAGGCTCGCGTCCGCCACGGCGTGCACACTGCCGAAGGTGCGGCGCACGCCGCTGACGGTGATGCCCTCGTGGTCTGCGTGGTCGGTGATCGGTTCGTCCATCGTTGCCCCCTCCGGCGGAATGACACCGAGTCTAGGGGCAGGCCTTCGACGGTGGCCCACCGGGCGGCGGGACGCTAACGTCGGCTCATGACCGAAACCTCCTTCAACGCCCTCCTGACCCAGCAAATCGGCAACGAGTTCGCGGCGTCCCAGCAATACATCGCCATCGCCACCTGGTTCGACAGCCAGGACCTGCCGCAGCTGGCCGCCCACTTCTACCGCCAGTCGGTGGAGGAGCGCAACCACGCCATGATGCTCGTGCAGTACCGGCTCGACCGCGGCCTCGAGGTCGTGATCCCCGGTATCCCCGCCGTGATCAACGGGTTCGCGAACATCGTCGAGCCGATCGCTCTCGCTCTCGCCCAGGAACAGCAGGTCACCGGCCAGATCGAGGCACTCTTCCGAGCCGCCCGCGCCGACGGCGACGCCCTCGGCGAGCAGGCCATGCTCTGGTTCCTCAAGGAGCAGGTCGAGGAGGTTGCGTCCATGTCCACGCTGCTGACCATCGCCCGGCGCGCCAAGGACAACCTCTTCGACATCGAGAACTTCATCGCCCGCGAGCAGGTCGGCGACGCCGGCGGCGACACCGACGCTCCCGGAGCCGCCGGCGGAGCCCTGTAACCGCACGAACCAGTCGCGGCCGGGGCCGGCCGGGGGACCTGACAGAATTGGGGCATGGCAACAGCAGTGACTCCTCCTCGCGGCATGCGTGATTTCCTCCCGGCCGACAAGGCCACCCGCGAGAGGGCGCTGGGCATCATCCGCTCCAGTTTCGCCGCGCACGGGTTCGACGAGATCGAAACGCCGGTCATGGAGGACACCGCCCGGCTGCACTCCGGGCTCGGCGGCGACAACGAGAAACTCGGCTTCGCGGTGCTCAAGCGCGGCCTCGCGCCGGCCGATCTCACGGCCGCGGCCGAGTCCGACGACCTGCTCGCCCTGGCCGACCTGGGCCTGCGCTTCGACCTCACCGTGCCGCTGGCCCGGTTCTACGCCAGCCACCGCGCCGACCTGCCCACGGTGTTCCGCTCCATCCAGATCGCCCCGGTCTGGCGAGCCGAGCGCCCGCAGAAGGGGCGCTACCGCCAGTTCATGCAGTGCGACATCGACATCATCGGCGAGGCCGGCCCGCTGGCCGAGATCGAGCTGATCACCGCCACCGTCGCCGCGCTCGACAACCTGGGGCTGACCGGCTGCTCGATCCGCATCAACGACCGGCGCATCCTGAGCACCATGCTCGCCACCTGGGGGGTCGATGGGGCCCTGACCGAGCGCGCCCTGATCACGCTCGACAAGCTCGACAAGATCGGCGTCGACGGCGTCGTGACCGAGCTGGCCGGCCTCGGCGTGAACACACCGGGCCTCGCCGACACTCTCGCCGGCTTCGCCGACGCCGGCTGGCCCGACGCGGCGGATGGGCCGGCCTGGCTCGACCAGGCAGCGTACGCCGACCTCACCGCGCTGCGCGCCGCGCTGCCCGGAGTGAGGCTGGTCTTCGACCCCACCCTCGTGCGCGGTATGGGCTACTACACCGGCACGATCTTCGAGATCGCCCACCCCGACCTGGGCTATTCGCTGGGCGGCGGCGGCCGTTACGACGGCATGATCGGCCGATTCCTCGGCTCCGACGTGCCCGCCTGCGGCTTCTCGATCGGGTTCGAGCGCATCGTCGACCTCCTGGCCGGCGACGACGGAACGGCCGAGAATGCCGTGGTCCTCGTGCACGAGAAGGATGCAGACCCGGCCGCCCTGGTGCGCCTGAAGGCGGCGCTCGTCGCCGGGGGACTGCGGGTGCGGCTGGAGAAGCGCACCAAGAACCTCAAGGCCCTGCTCGAGCGCGCGGGCGCCGCCGGCTACGGCCGGTTCGCCGTCGTGGCCGACGAGACCGTGACCGCCGACGAGCTGGTCTTCAAGCCGCTGGGCGACTGAACGGTCCATGAACGCTCGGGCGACGGGACTTCAGTCCTCCTCGCGGCTGCGCCCCGATCGCTAGACTGTCCTCGGACTGGAACACAGCGGCGTCTTCCTCGAAATCCACTCGGACTTACATCCAAAAATAGATAGACAGACAGACACAGGAGATAGTTGTGGCTCTTATTGACGCAGTTGTTGCACGCGAAATCCTCGACTCCCGGGGTAACCCGACCGTCGAGGTCGAGGTTCTGCTCGAGGATGGCACGCTCAGCCGTGCCGCCGTTCCGTCCGGCGCCTCGACCGGCGCCTTCGAGGCTTACGAGCTGCACGACGGTGACAAGAAGCGTTACCTCGGCAAGGGCGTGCTCAAGGCCGTCGGGAGCGTCACGGACGAGCTCGGCCCGGCCGTCGAGGACCTCGACGCCGCCGACCAGCGCATCATCGACATGGTTCTCAACGAGACCGACGGCACCGTCAACAAGGAGCGCGTCGGCGCGAACGCCATCCTCGGCGTGAGCTTGGCCGTCGCCAAGGCCGCCGCCAGCTCGGCCGACCTGCCCCTCTTCCGCTACCTCGGCGGCCCGAACGCACACACCCTGCCGGTGCCGATGATGAACATCATCAACGGTGGCTCGCACGCTGACAACGACGTCGACATCCAGGAATTCATGGTTGTCCCGCTCGGCGCCCCCACCTTCAGCGAGGGCCTGCGCTGGGGCGTTGAGGTCTACCACGCTCTCAAGGGCCTGCTGAAGAGCAAGGGCCTGGCCACCGGCCTCGGCGACGAGGGCGGCTTCGCCCCCAACCTGCCCAGCAACCGTGCCGCGCTCGACCTCATCGTCGAAGCCATCACGCTGGCCGGCTACACGCCCGGCACCGACATCGGCCTGGCGCTCGACTGTGCAGCCACCGAGTTCTTCAAGGACGGCGTGTACCACTTCGAGGGCAAGGAACTTTCTTCCACGGAGATCGTCGCGTACTACGCCGAGCTCCTCGAGGCGTACCCGCTCGTCTCCATCGAAGACCCGCTCGAGGAGGAGGACTGGGAAGGCTACGTCCACCTCACCGCTCAGCTCGGCGACAAGGTGCAGATCGTCGGAGACGACCTGTTCGTCACCAACCCGATCCGCCTGGCCAAGGGCCTCGAGCTCGGCGCCGCCAACTCGATCCTCATCAAGGTCAACCAGATCGGCACCCTGACCGAGACGATGGACGCCGTCGCCCTCGCCCAGCGCGCCGGCTACACGACCGTCATCT
The DNA here is from genome assembly GCF_019443325.1 of Cryobacterium sp. PAMC25264. Taxonomy (NCBI): domain Bacteria; kingdom Bacillati; phylum Actinomycetota; class Actinomycetes; order Micrococcales; family Microbacteriaceae; genus Cryobacterium; species Cryobacterium sp. PAMC25264. Next base: position 2,129,440 of record NZ_CP080383.1, on the reverse strand, counting down.
CGCACCGCTCCGGTGAGACCGAAGACACCTTCATCGCCGACCTCGCCGTCGCCACGGATGCCGGCCAGATCAAGACCGGTGCCCCGGCACGCAGCGAGCGCGTCGCCAAGTACAACCAGCTCCTGCGCATCGAAGAAGAGCTCGGCGAGGCCGCGGTCTACGCCGGTCGCTCTGCGTTCCCCCGCTTCAAGGGCTGATATCCCTCCAGCGCCACGCTTGACCTGAAGGACCCCGGCCACCGGCCGGGGTCCTTTTCGGTTGCGTGCGGGCGAGCCTGCGGGTTTCCTCAGGATCGGTGCGCCCGGCCCGTGTCGACCGATGGGGCGCCAAACATCTGGCACTCTAGAAGAGGGGCATGTTCTGCGCCCCGGTCTGCGCGCCGCACTCGGAGCGCGTCACAAACGGAGCGCATCACACTCGGAGGGACTCGTCGTGACCACGAACGGTTCGGGCATGACCCCGCCCCGCCTCCCCGGCCCGCGCCGGCCCGCGCCGCGCACTGAAAAGCCGCGCACAGAGAAGCCCCGCAGCGAGAAGTCCCGTAGCGAGAAGCCCCGCACCGAGAAGCCCCGCACCGAGAAACGCCCGCTGCAGCTCGCCACCGACGAGACCGCCGTGGGCAGCTGGCTCCGCGGCCTGCGCTTGTCGGGATTCTCCTTCGTGATGATGGGCATCCTGGTGCTCGCCGTCGTGGCGCTGGCCCCCAACGTGCGAACCTACGCCGAACAGCGCCAACAGATCGACGCCCTCAGCGCCAGCGTCGCCGACCAGCAGGCCGCCGTGGACAAGCTCAAGGACGAGCGCGAACGCTGGAACGACCGCACCTATGTCACCACCCAGGCCAGGGCCAGGCTCTCCTACGTGATGCCAGGCGACATCAGCTTCCTGGTGATCAACGACACCGGACAGAGCGTGGCCGGGGCCGCCGACAACGCCCCCGTCAGCACCGCCATCCAGGACACCGACGTCGACTGGGTCGACTCCGTCTTCCGCTCGGTGATGACCGCCGGACTCGCCCCTCAGGAGGCAGCACAATGACCAGACCGCCCTTCGATCCCGCCACCGAGGCGGACATCAGCACGGTGTCCGCGCAGCTCGGCCGCCCTGCACGCAACGTGATCGGCATCGCCGCGCGCTGCGTCTGTGGCGCACCCACCGTCGTGGCGACGGCCCCGCGACTCGCGGACGGCACCCCGTTTCCCACTCTCTACTACCTGTCGCACCCCGCCGCGACGGCGGCGTTGTCCTTCCTCGAGGCCACCCAGGTGATGAACGAGTACAACCAGATGCTGGCCGACGACGACGAGCTGCGCGAGCACTACCGGTCCGCGCACGAGAGTTTCCTCGCCGATCGGGAGATGATCGGTACCGTGCCCGAGATCGCGGGGATCTCCTCCGGCGGCATGCCCGAACGTGTCAAGTGTCTGCACGCCCTCGGCGCCCACGCGCTGGCCGCCGGTCCTGGCGTCAACCCCATCGGCGACCTCGCCCTGCTCCGTGCGGCCTGGTCGCCCGAGGTGTGCGAATGCCTCGACTACGCCCCGCCGGCGGTTCCCCCGGCCGACGCGTGAGCGCCCGCCGACTGACGCGCGGCGTGGCGGTCGCCCTCGCGGCGTCGGTGGCCTTCGTCGGCGTCGTCGGCGCCGCTCCGGCGGCCAGGGCCGACCAGGTGCGCGACCTCGAATACTGGTTGAACGACTATGGCTTCAGCCAGGCCTGGAACACCAGCAAGGGCGCCGGCGTGACCGTCGCCGTCGTCGACACCGGGGTGGACGGCAGCGTCGCAGAACTCAACGGAGCCGTCATCGGCGGCACGGATGTGTCCGGCATCGGCTCGTCCAACGGCCAGACGCCGGTCGGCGCCGACAGCAACCACGGCACCCTCGTGGCGTCGCTGATGGCCGGGCGCGGCACCGCCACCGGTGGCGGCCTCATCGGCGTGGCCCCCGAGGCCTCCATCCTCAGCGTGTCCGTGGCATTCGGCACCAGCGACGCCACCCTGAGCAACGACGACCAGATCGCCGCCGGCATCCGGTGGGCCGTGGACAACGGCGCCGACGTGATCAACATGTCGCTCACCCGCAACACCCTGGACTGGCCCACCAGCTGGGATGACGCCTTCCTCTACGCGTTCGACAACGACGTCGTCGTCGTGGCGGCCGCCGGCAACCGGGGCAGCGGCACCACCGAGGTGGGCGCACCGGCCACCATCCCGGGTGTTCTCACCGTCGCCGGCGTCGACCAGTCCAAGGACGCCAGCTTCGACGCCTCTTCCCAGGGCATCACCATCGCCGTCGCCGCTCCCAGCGAGAAGCTGGTCGGCGTCGCACCGGGCGGCGGCTACATGCTGTGGGACGGCACCAGCGCCGCCGCACCGATTGTGTCGGGGCTCGTTGCCCTGGTGCGCTCCGCCTATCCCAAACTGGATGCCGCGCAGGTGATCAACCGGGTCATCGCGACCGCCAACGCCAACGGCCACACCGTGCCGAGCCCCATCTACGGCAACGGCCTCATCGACGCCGCCGCCGCGGTCTCCGCCTCCGTGCCCAAGTCCACCTCCGCCACCCCCTCTGAGCTGCTCACGCAGTGGATCACCCTGCACCGCCGCGCCGAAAGCGCGCCGATCACCCCCGCCGAGCCGAGCACCGCCGCGCCCGTCCCCCCGCAGCCCGACCCGGCCCTGCCGGAGCGGAATCTGGCCGCAGCCTGGTTGCCGAGCCCGCTCACCCTCACCTACGTGAGCGTGCCGCTCGCCGTGCTGGTGGGGTTTGGTATCCTAGTAACGCTGTTCGGCATTGGGGCCACGCGGCATTTCAAGCGAATTCGTTCCAAGCTCTAAAATTTCGCGTATCCAAATCCTGTAGGAGGCCTTCTAATCGTGCCCAAAATTCTCATCGTCGGTGGCGGCTACGCGGGGTTCTATACCGCCTGGAAGCTCGAGAAGTGGCTGCGACCCGGCGAGGCCGAGGTCACCATGGTCGATCCGCTGCCGTACATGACGTACCAGCCGTTCCTCCCGGAGGTGGCCGCCGGATCCATCGACCCGCGTCACTCCGTCGTCGCGCACCGTCGTCACCTCAAGAAGACCAACGTCCTCACCGCCAAGGTCACCAACGTGAACCACGCGGAGAAGAAGGCCACCATCACGCCGCCCGTGGGCGAGCCGTGGGTGTTCGACTACGACATCGTCGTGGTCACCGCCGGCGCGGTCTCCCGCACCTTCCCGATCCCGGGCGTCGCCGACCAGGCCATCGGCCTGAAGACGGTCGAAGAGGCCGTCGCCATCCGTGACAAGGTGCTCACCAACTTCGACAAGGCAGCCCAGCTGCCCGCCGGACCCGAGCGCGACCGCCTGCTGACCTTCGTGGTCATCGGCGGCGGCTTCGCCGGTATCGAGGTCTTCGCCGAGCTGCGTTCGTTCGCCAGCTCGCTGCTGACCAAGTACCCGCAGATCGCGTTCGAGGACACTCACTTCCACCTCATCGAGGCCATGGGACGCATCATGCCCGAGGTGAGCGAGAAGACCGCCCTCTGGGTGATCAAGAACCTGGCCGAGCGCGGCGCAGAGGTGCACCTGAACACCCAGCTCACCTCCGCCGTCGACGGCAAGATCGAGCTCTCCACCGGCGAGTCCTTCGAGACCGACCTGATCGTCTGGACCGCGGGCGTGATGGCGAACCCCGGCGTCGTGCGCAACACCGACCTGCCGGTCGAAGAGCGCGGGCGCCTGCGCGTGCGCCCAGACCTCCGCGTGGGCACCGAGGACGAGATCGTCGTCGACGCCTGGGCCGCCGGTGACATCACCGCCGTCCCCGACCTCTCCGGCGGCGGCGTTGGCGGCTTCTGCGTGCCGAACGCCCAGCACGCCGTGCGCCAGGGCAAGCTCATGGCCAAGAACATCGTCGCGGTTCTCCGCGGCGAGGGACCTGCGGACTACAACCACAAGAACCTCGGCGCCGTCGCGGGCCTGGGTGTGGGCGTCGGAGCATTCCAGTCCGGCAACTTCGCTATCACCGGGTTCCCGGCCTGGATCGCGCACCGCGGCTACCACGGCCTGGCGATGCCGAGCTGGGAGCGCAAGATCCGCGTCGTCGCCGGCTGGGTCCTGAACGTGTTCCTCGGCCGCGACATCGTCTCGCTCGAGGCCGTTCAGACCCCGCGCGCCGTGTTCGAGGAGTTCGCCTCCCGCCCGAAGCCGCCGGCGGCAGCCCCCGCGGCCGCTCCGGCAGCAGCGGTGAAGGCTCCGCGCGCACCGCGCAAGGCGCCCGTGAAGAAGCCCGTCGAGGTCGCTGCAGCCGAGTCCGGCACGGAGACCGTCGCCGCCCCGTAAAGCACCAGTGGATGCCGCGCCAGCGCGGCATCCACTCGTGATGCCCGGCTAGTCCGGGCGTGCCCCCGTAGCCCAACCGGCAGAGGCAGGCGACTTAAAATCGTCACAGTCTGGGTTCGAATCCCAGCGGGGGCACATCAGACGTATCGGCGTCGCGTCAGGTCAGCGCAGCGCCGGCAGCACGAACCGCTGCCAGGCCCACGCGGTCACGCTCAGCACAGCGAACGCCAGCGCGAGCCAGATCAGCACCGTCGGCCCTTCGCCCTGCCAGAGCGAGAGCCAGGGCGAGAGCAAGGTGGACAGGGCCAGCCAGGCCGGCACCGTCAGGGCCGCCCAGATCGGCGGCGACCAGGCCAGGATGCTGCGCCCGCTCGTGCTGCCCAGCGGGATGAGCACCAGGACGGCCGAGCCGATCGACACGAGCACCACGGTGTTGGCGAACTCGGCCGCCAGGGTGCCGATGAAACCGCCGGGTTCCGGCAGCACGCCCACCACGAGCAGGGCCACCAGGCCGAGCACCAGCAGGGTTCCGGCTCGCATGGCGGCGAGCTGGCCGCGCTGGGCCAACACCGGTCCTGAGCGCACGACCACGCTGCCCAGCAGACCGAACAGCAGTGCGGGGTGCAGGTCGAGAAGCCGGGACGCGACGGCGGTGACGGCGATCACGGCGAGGTAACGCGGCAGGATCGTCAGGGCCACATCGACGTGCAGGGCGCGCGCTCCCCACCACTGCGGCACCAGCGCGGCCGCGGCATTCACCACGGCCAGCGCCAGGGCCACGGCGAGCAGCAGACGCAGGTACGACGGGGTCGCGGCCACCGGGCCGGACAGCAGCACGAACACCGCGGCGGCCGCGATGGCGGCACCCACACCGACCCACCGGTTCACCCGCACGGTCGGGGCCACCTCGAATTCCTCCCTGGCCCGGTTGCGCCCGGCGAACCGGTGGGTTTGGAAGAGCGGGCGTCCGTTCCGCGCCCGTGACACCGTGCCGGCCAGCAGGCGCGCCGGCACCACGAGGAGCAGCAGCGCGCCCAGGGTGAGGAGCCCAGCCTGCAACCACGGGAAGCTCGCGACGGTCCAGGGTGGGATGACCGCGGTGCTGAACTGGGTGGGGTCGTTCCAGCCGCCGGGCACGGTGAGGGTGGGTGGGAGCTCGCCCGCCTCGTCGTCGGGCGTGCTGGGAACCGGAAGCGGGGTGGCCGACGGAGTGCCCGGCGGCACCGCCGGGGCCGGCGTCGGCGTCGGCGAGTCCGTGGGCGCCGGGGTGGGGGCCGTCGTCGGCTGCGGCGCCGTGGTCGGGGCGGGCACGGTCTCGGCCGGGGGAGTGGGAGTGACCGGGGCCGTGCCGTAACTGACCCGGATCGGGGCGATTCCGGCGCTGACATTGCCCGCGGCATCCTGCTGCACGGCGCGCAGATCGTAGGAGCCGTCGGCGACACCGGACCCGGACTCGGTGCACGACCAGGTACCGCCGGAGACGACGCTGCTGCAGAGGGAGTAGGCGCCCGCGAAGACCGTCACGGTAGCGCCGTTCTCGCCCTGGCCGAAGTAGGGCGCACCTGACGGCACCGTAGAGCCGCCCGCCGGGCCCACGACGGTGGGCGGAGCCGGGGCGTCGACGTCGAATTGCAGCGTGACCGGATCGCTGGCCGGGGAGGAATCGGGGGCGCTGAAGCCGGTCTGCTGCGACGCCGTGATCTGTTCGGGCCCGCTGACCAGCCCCTGCATCAGGCAGGCCCAGGCGCCGGATCCGTCGACGGTGAAGGTGCAGCTCTGGCCGCTGGCGAGGACGGCCGTGACGGTGGCTCCCGGGTAGCCGGTGCCGCGCACGAGGCCGTTCGAGGAGGACGTTCCGGTGGGCCCGCCCGTGACGGTCGGCGGCTGCAGCACCCGCACCGAGATGGTCGCGGCGAGACCGGAGTCGCCCTCGACGACGGCCCGCAACGTCACATCGGGTCCGCTCGGCAGCCGGACGCCGCACTGCCAGGTGGAGCTGCCGTCCGGCTCGATCAAGCACAGCGGGTCGCCGCCGTTGGGCGAGAGCAGTTGGATCTTCTGGCCCGGGTCGCGGCTGCCGCCGACGCTGACGCTGCCGCCCACGAAGCTACCCGGCGCGGGGCTGTCGATGGTCGGTGCGGCGGGCGCTGGACTGGGAGACGGGGTGTCGGACTCCAACGGAGCCAGGGACGGCGTGGGGGTCGTGCTGTCCTGCGGGGTCGGTTCGGTCGTTTCGGTGGGTTCGACAACCTCGGCCCGGGTCACAGCCGCCGCGGGCGAGACCGCACCGACGAGGGGGACCACCACGAGGGCAGCCAGCAGGACCGCGACGAAGAGCATCGGGGCGCACCGGACACGCCGCCGGGATCGATCGAGCGACCCGTGCGCGCTGGAACGGCGTGACGTGATCATGGACCCCCTCAGACTATTTCAGGGGGCCGCGCCGCGATTGTCAATGTGGCGCGCCCACGCGGGGCGATCGCAGCCCACTTGTTACCCGCGTTGTTACCCGCGCCGGTTTTTCGCGCCGATCTGTCCCTCCGGGCGGTCGGTACGCCATACTGTCGACTGGGTCATCTGCCCCAGTGCAGTCTGCCCGCGGACGACGACGTTCCCGACAGCTCCAGTGAGGTGGTCAGATGACGATGACGCGGATTCCCGCTGTCGAACGGCGCAGCATCCTGGTGGATGCCGCCCTGCGGGTCGTCGCCGAGCGCGGCGTGGCCCAGGCCACCACACGCGCCATCGTGGCGGAGGCCGGTATGTCGCTGGCGAGTTTCCACTATGCCTTTGCGAGTCGCGACGAGTTGATGGCCGAACTCATCCGCCGGGTCGTCGCCCAGGAGGGCGCCGCCGTCCTCGCCGATCCGACGGACCCGGCGGGGCAGGCAGAGCCCGCACCCCTCCGCCGGATCCTCCGCGAGGGCCTGCAGCGCTACGTCGACCACCTGGCGGCCGACCCGCTCCGGGAGAAGGCGATGCTGGAGCTCACCCAGTGGGCCCTGCGCTCCCCGTCGATGCAGCCCCTGGCCCGCCTGCAGTATGAGCGTTACCACGCCCTGGCCGCCGAAGCGTTGGACTCGGCCGCCGCGCGCAGCGGAACGCACTGGGTGCACCCGCTTCCCGACCTCGCCCGCCTGCTCGTATCGCTCACCGACGGCCTCACGATCGCCTGGCTGGTCGACCGCGATGAACGCGCCACGAGCGCGTTGATCGACCTGGCCGCCGACACCCTCGCCGGGCTGGGCCGACCGGCGGGAGTATCCCCACAATGACCCGCCTGAGCGCCCCGACCAGAACGAAAGCGGTACGCCGATGAGCCTGGACCTGTCCCGTGACCCGAACGCCCCGGTCGCCGCGCCGTGGCTCACCCCGGCGAGCTATTGGCCGGGCCTCACCGAGGCCACCCGGGGCCTCGACACCCCGGTCGGGGCCCTGCACCTCGGGGCGCTCCGCCACAACACCCACGACATGCTGGGCCGCGCAGCCGGCTCGCCGATCCGGGTGGCCAGCAAGTCGTTGCGGGTGCGCGGCGTGCTCGAGGCCGTGCTCGCGCTGCCCGGCTACCGCGGCGTGCTGGCGTACACCCTCGCCGAGGCCCTGTGGCTGGCGGAGACCCTCGACGACATCGTGGTCGGCTACCCGAGCGCCGACCTCACCGCCATCCGGCGGCTCGGCCGGTCGGCCGACCTGGCCGGACGGGTGACCCTGATGGTCGATTCGATCGACCACCTCGACGTGATCGACTCCGTGCTTCCGCCGGCAGAGCGCGAACGCATCCGCGTCTGCCTCGAGCTGGACGCCTCCTGGAACGCACCGGTGCTCGGCCACCTGGGCGTGTGGCGGTCGCCCGTGCACACCCCGGAGGACGCCAGGGCGTTGGCGGTCGCTATCGTGTCCCGGCCCGGCTTCGACCTGGTGGGCCTGATGGCCTATGAGGCGCAGATCGCCGGGCTCGGCGACCGGCCGGAGGGTCACCCGGTGCGGGGCCGCCTGAACGGCTGGGTGCGCAACCGGTCGATCCTGGACATCACCGACCGCCGCGCCGCCGCCGTCGCGGCCGTGCGCCAGGTGGCGGACCTGGAGTTCGTCAACGGCGGCGGCACCGGGTCGCTCGAGAGCACCCACGCCGACAGTTCGGTGACCGACATCGCCGCCGGCAGCGGGTTCTTCGGCGGCCACCTGTTCGACAACTACTCCGGCTTCCGGCCGGCGCCGGCGGCCGCGTTCGCGCTCTCCGTCGTGCGGAAGCCCACCGCGGAATCCGCCACCCTGCTCGGCGGCGGCTGGATCGCGTCAGGCCCGCCCGGTGCGGACCGCACGCCCCGACTGGTCTGGCCGGAGGGACTGAGCCTGGTGCCGCGCGAGATGGCCGGGGAGGTGCAATCGCCCGTCACCGGCTCGGCCGCCGGTCGGCTGCGGGTGGGCGACCGGGTCTGGCTGCGGCACACCAAATCCGGCGAACTCAGCGAGCACATCAACGAGTTCGCGCTCGTCGACAACGGTATGGTGATCGACATGTTGCCCACCTACCGCGGCGAAGGCAAGGCCTTCCTGTGACCGCCACCGGCGCCACGTGGCGCAACTGGTCGCGCAGCCAGGCCGTGGTTCCGGCCCGGGTGGAGCGGCCCACCAGCACCGGTGCCGTGCAACGCGCCGTGCTCGCCGCCGCCCGGTCCGGCACCCGGATCAAGGCGGTGGGCGCCGGGCACAGCTTCTCCGGCATCGCCGTGGCACCCGGAGTGCAACTCGACCTGGCCTTCTCCGGCGTGCTGCACGTCGATGAGGCCGCCGGCCGGGTGACGCTGGCCGCCGGAACCCACCTGCACGAGCTACCCGCGCTGCTGAAACCGTACGGACTCGCGCTGGAGAACATGGGCGACGTCGACCGGCAGACCCTCGCCGGGGCCACCTCCACCGGCACCCACGGCACCGGCTCCCGGTTCCGCGGCCTGGCCGCCCAGATCGTGGCGGTGACCCTCGTCGTCGGCGACGGCGCACTGGTGCACGTCAGCGAAACCGAGAACCCCGAGTTGCTCCCGGCGGTGCGGTTGGGCCTGGGCGCCCTCGGTATCCTCGTCGACCTCACCGTGCAGTGCGTGCCGGCCTTCCTGCTGCACGCCGTCGAAACCCCCGAACCCTTCGAGGCTGTGCTGGATGCCTTCGCCGAACGCAGCGGCGCGGCCGATCATTTCGAGTTCTACTGGTTCCCGCACACCGAGACGGTGCTCACCAAGACCAACACCCGGCAGCCGCTCTCCGCGGGCCGGGCGCCGCTCGGCCGGGTGAGCCGCTGGATCGACGACGAACTGATCGCCAACGGCGTGTACCGCGCCACCTGTGCGGCCGGCGTGATCGTGCCACCCCTGGTGCCCAGGGTCAACCGGCTCGCGGACCGGCTCACGGGACACCGGGACTTCACCGATCTCTCCCACCGGGTGTTCATCACACACCGGTCGGTGCGCTTCCACGAGATGGAATACGCCGTGCCGTTGGAGCAGGTGTCCGAGGTGCTGCGCGAGGTGCGTGCCCTCATCCAGAAGCGCGGCTGGCGCATCTCCTTCCCCCTCGAGGTGCGCACCGCCGCGGCCGACGACATCTGGCTCTCCACCGCTCACGACCGGGCCACCGGTTACATCGCGGTGCACCGCTACTTCCGGGAGAACCCCGGGAAATACTTCGCGGATGTCGAGGCGATTATGCAGGCGCACGGCGGACGCCCACACTGGGGGAAGATGCACGACCTCGACGCGGATGCCCTCCGCGCGGTCTACCCCCGCTTCGACGACTTCCTCGCTGTGCGGGACCGGCTCGATCCGGAGCGTCGATTCAGTAACCGCTACCTGGAAAGAGTCCTCGGCCGATGAGCAGTAACACCCCGGCGTCCCGCGCCTGGCAGCACCGGGCGGGGGAGCTGGGAGACCGGCTGCCCACCGGATTCCAGATCGGCGCGTCGTCCTCCGCCTTCCAGATCGAGGGCGGCGCCCGCGACGGCGGCCGGGGCGAGTCCAGCTGGGACGCCTTCACCAGGCAGGGCGGGCGCATCCTCGACGGCCAGAACGCGTCGGTGTCGGCCGACCACATCGGCAAGCTCAGCGACGACGTCACGCTGCTCAGCGAACTCGGCGCCGACCTCTACAGGTTCTCCTTCGCCTGGCCGCGCCTGCAGCCCGACGGACGCGGTGCGCTCCACCGCGCCGGGGTGGCCTTCTACGACCGCCTGCTGGACGAGCTGCTCGGCACCGGCATCAGCCCGATGGCCGCACTGTCGCACTGGGACATCCCCCTGGCCCTGGCCGGCGGGTGGTTGAACCGGGACACCGCCTGGCGGTTCGGCGACTACGCCTACCAGATGGGCGAGCTGTTCGGCGATCGGATCGACGCCTGGGTCACCCTCACCGAACCGGCGACCGTGATGTTCAACGGGTACGCGATCGGCGTGCACGCGCCGGGGCAGACCCTGCTCTTCGACGCGCTGCCGGCCGCCCACCACCAGCTGCTCGGCCACGGCCTCGCCGTGCAGGGCCTGCGCGCCGCCGACGTGCGCGGCCGCATCGGCATCACCAACGCGCACACCCCCGTGCAGAGCGCCACCGACCGGGAGGCCGACCGCACGGCCGCGACGCTCTACGACCTGCTGCAGAACCGGCTCGTCGCCGACCCCGTGCTGCTCGGCCGTTACCCCGACCCGGCCGGCGAGTTCGAGACCGAACTGCGGATGCTGCACGAAATCGAACCCGACGACCTCCGCACCATCCATCAGCCGTTGGACTTCTACGGCCTGAGCTACTCCCAGCCCACCCGCATCGCTGCCGGAGCTCGCGGGCCGGTCGGAGAGGACGGGACCGGCCCCGCCCTGAACCGGCTCCCATTCCACACCGAGGTCTTCCGCGAGCATCCGGCCACCGGTTTCGGCGTGCCCATAGCGCCGGAATACCTCGCGGTGGCCCTGACCGAACTGCGCGACCGCTACAACGAAGCCCTGCCGCCCGTCTATGTCACCGCGGGGGCCGGATTCCCCGACCGTGCCGACGTGCGCGGCGAGGTCACCGACCTGGCCCGCATCGACTATCTGGCCGAGCACCTGCTCGCGGCCGTTGAGGCCGTGGCGCCTGGCGGGCCGGCCGAAGGCGTCGACCTGCGCGGCTACCTGGTGCGGTCGCTGCTGGACGGCTTCGAGTGGGAGGCGGGCTACACCCAGCGCTTCGGCCTGGTGTACGTGGACGTCACCGATCCAGCCCGCCCCCGCACCCCCAAGCTGTCCTACACCTGGCTGCAGCACGTCCTGAGCTCCCGCTAGTGACGCGAGCTGTGACTTAAGCCCCCAAAAAGTGCCCGGGGGCGTGCTTAACTCACAGTTCGCGGACTGGACTAGGGGGTGCGGCGGCGCAGGGTGACCGAGCCCAGCACCACCGCGCCGACGATCCAGCCCAGGATCACGAGCAGTTCGCCGAGCACATAGCCGGTGTCCTGGCTGCCGGAGGCCACGGCCTCGAGCGCGTCGATGGCGTGCGAGAGCGGCAGGGCGTCGCCGATCGACTGCAGCACATCCGGCAGCTGGTCGCGTGGCAGGAAGATCCCGCCGAGCAGGATCTGCGGGAATACCAGCACCGGCATGAACTGCACCACCTGGAACTCGGTGCGCGCGAACGCGCTGGCCAGCAGGCCCAGGGTGGTGCCCAGCACGGCATCCGCCACGGCGACGAGCAGCAGCAACCAGATCGGCCCGGAGATGGTCAGCCCGCAGACCAGCACGGCGTAGAGGCCCGCGATGCTCGACTGCAGCACCGCGAGTAGTCCGAAGGCCAGCGCGTACCCCACGATGAAGTCGCCGCGGCCGAGCGGCATCGACAGCAGCCGCTCCAGCGTGCCGGTGCGCCGCTCCCTCAGGGTGGTGATGCTGGTGACCAGGAACATCACGATGAACGGGAACAGCGCGATCATGGCCGGCCCGACGGACTCGAACACCGGGGTGTCCGAAAAGATCCAGGCCACCAGGCCGATCAACAGGCTCGGCACCACCAGTAGGAGCACGATCGTGCGCGGATCGTGCCGGATCTGGGTGAGCACCCGACCGGCGGTCGCGAGGGTGCGGGACGGCGTCATCACCGTTCCCCGCGCATGATCAGGGTCAGGAAGGCCGCCTCGATGTCGGTGGTCGCCGTGGCGGTGAGCAGCCCGGCCGGGGTGTCGTCGGCCAGGAGTGCGCCATCCCGCATCAGCAGCAGCCGGTCGCATCGGGCGGCCTCGTCCATCACATGGCTGGAGACCAACAGGCTCGTCCCCGCGGCGGCGAGCCCGTGGAAGAGCTCCCACAGGTCGCGGCGGAGCACCGGGTCCAGGCCCACCGTGGGCTCGTCGAGCACCAGGAGTTCGGGCGAGCCGAGCAGCGCCACCGCGAGGGACACCCGGCTGCGCTGTCCGCCGGAGAGCGACCCGGCCAACCGGCCGGAATTCGCGCCCAGGTCCGTCGCTTCGATGACCCGCGCCACGTCACCGCGGCTCGCGCCCAGCACGGCCCGGAAGTAGTCCAGGTTCTGCCGCACCGTGAGGTCGTCGTAGACGCTCGCGTCCTGGGTCACGTAGCCCACCAGGCGGCGCAGGGTCGCGGTGCCGGCCGGTCGGCCGAGTACGGTCACGGTGCCGGATTCCACGATCTGCACCCCCACGATGGCCCGCATCAGAGTGGTCTTGCCCGACCCGCTCGGACCTATCAAACCCACCACGAGGCCGGCCGGGACGGTGACGTCCAGGCCCCGCAGGACCTGCTGCGAGCCCCGTCGGGTGCGCAGGCTGCGCACCTCGATCGCCGCTGGGCGTTCCGACTGCTCCATACCTGGATTATTCGCCGGTCAGGGCATTAAGTCACGCGTCGGCGGTGGGATTCCTTGGAGTGTCATGGGAAGCACATGGGAGCCCCAGCGAGCTTCGTTATGATTGTGCTGAATCGCACACATGCTGCAGCGGTCCGCCCCGGCGCACGGCTGAAACGCACGTTCAATCGCAAGGAGACGCTGCCATGGAATGGCTTATTCCGGTCCTCATCGTTGTTGTACTCGTGGTCGTCGCGGGTATCTATCTGTGGGCCACCTACAACTCGCTCATCACGCTCAAGGTGCGGGTGGACGAAGCGTGGAGCGACATCACCGTGCAGCTCAAGCGTCGTGCCGACCTGATTCCCAACCTGATCGAAACGGTCAAGGGCTACGCTGCGCACGAGAAGTCCGTCTTCGAGAACGTGACCAAGGCCCGCGCCGAGACGCTGTCCGCGCAGGGCCCGGTCGACGCCGCCGCAGCCGAGAACCACATGCAGACCGCACTCAAGAGCATCTTCGCGGTCGCCGAGGCATACCCGCAGCTGCAGGCCAGCCAGAACTACCTGCAGTTGCAGGGCGAACTGGTCGACACCGAGGACAAGATCCAGGCCTCCCGCCGGTTCTACAACGGTGGCGTGCGCGAGCTGAACACCAAGATCCAGGTCTTCCCGAACCACCTGTTCGCCAAGAACCTCGGCTTCACCCAGCGCGAGTTCTTCGAGGTCAGCGATGCCGCTGCCATCGCAGAGCCGCCGCGTGTGCAGTTCTGAGAATTCTCACCACGTGCTGTTCTGATCACTAGTTCGAAGAGGATCCATGTATAGCGCAATCGCGCGAAACAAACGCAACACCGTCGTCATCATCGTGCTGTTCCTGGTGATCATCTCCGGGCTGGGCTGGTTGGCCGGAGCGGCCTACGGTGTGCAGGGGCCCGGCGTTCTCATCCTCACCCTGGTCATCGCCGGCGGGTACGCGCTCATCCAGTACTTCGCCGCCGGACGCCAATCCATCGCCATGAGCGGCGGCATCCGAGTGAACAGCGTCACCGATCACCCGAGGCTGTGGCGCATCGTGGAGAACCTGTCGATCACCACGGGAACGCCCATGCCCGAGGTGTACATCATCAACGACCCGGCGCCCAACGCCTTCGCCACCGGCCGTGACCCGAAGCACGCCATCGTGGCGGCGACGACCGGGCTGCTCGACATCATGGATGACGCCGAGCTCGAGGGTGTCATGGCCCACGAGATCGGACACGTGCGGAACTACGACATTCGCGTGTCGATGATCGTGTTCGGGCTGGTCGTGGCCGTCGGGTTCATCTCCGACATCTTCCTGCGGATGGCCTTCTTCGGTCGCGGCAACAACAACAACGGCAACCCGATCGTGCTGGTCTTCGGCCTGGTCGCCATGGTCGTGGCCCCGCTGATCGCGTCGGTCGTGCAACTCGCCGTGTCGCGTCAGCGCGAGTACCTGGCGGATGCGACGGGCGCGCTGACCACCCGGCAGCCGGATGCCCTGGCAAGCGCCCTGGCCAAGCTGGGGGAATACGGTCGCCCGATGAGGAAGCAGAACACCTCGATGGCGCACCTGTGGATCGCCGACCCGCTCAAGCCCGGCGTGATGGACAAGCTCTTCGCGACCCACCCGCCGCTGAACGAGCGCATCGAGCGCCTGCACGCGATGGGCAGCAAGTTCTAACCAGCGCTGCCTGACCCAACTGTTGCCGAACGCGCGATGTCAAGCTGTGTGGAGTCACTTGGGTTAGATATTGACGGTTTCTTTGGGATGTTGATTCCGACGGTGCCGGCGGGTGCGGGTGTTGTCGGCCGGGCGCGGAATCGTTCTGGGTGCTGCCGGTGGTAGCGCTGCAGGGCGCGGTCACGGATGCGGTGAACGTGTCGCCAGGTGCCGTCGTGGACCTGCTGGGGTGAGAACAACGCGATGCCGGAGTGTCTGTGGTTCGTGTTGTACCAGGGCACGTAGTCCGCAAGGTGGTCACGTGCGGCTTGGAGGGTTTCGAAGGTGCCGGGGTAGTTGGGCCGGTATTTCATGGTGCGGAACTCGGACTCGGAGAACGGGTTGTCGTTCGAGACGTAGGGCCGGTTGTGTGTCTTGGCGACTTTGTGCGTTACGAGGAGATTGGCGAGTTTGTTCGAGCGCATCGCGGAGCCGTTGTCGGCGTGGACGAACTCGGGGCTGCCATGGTGCTGGAACGCGGTCTTGAACATGTCCACCGCGAAGTCGTCGTTCTCGCGGTCTTCGACGCGGGAGCCCATGATTTTGCGGGAGTAGATGTCGATGATCGAGTACGCCTTGAACGCTTTGCCCCGCCACGGGCAGCGCAGGTCGGTGATGTCCCACGACCACACCTGGTTCGGCCCGGTCGCGATCAGCACGGGCGTGTCCCGGGGCGTTCGCGATCCGCGCCTGGTGGGAACGAGTGGGCGGGCGCTCTGGTCCTCGATATCGGCAGCGATGCGCCACCACGACCGGCGCCCGGCGAGCATCACGCCGTCGTCCCAAGTCGACGCGAACGTGTGATCAACCGAATGCCCGGCCTTCCAGCCCGTGGTGATCTTCGCGGCGATCGTCGCCCGATCGGTTGAGGGGATGCGAGACAGATAGGCGCGGTCCTGCTGCAGCACCGGCTCAGGCACCCGGGCGCGAGGCCTGAGCCGGTACTGCCACGTCGAACGGCCGACGCCAGCCATCGCCAACGCGCGGCGTTGCGAGCCCGTCGTGCGTGTCAGCTCGGCCACGAGCTCGTTCTCCTGGGTCAGGAATTGGGCCGATCGGGCGTCGTCGGGGTATCTGCGGGCTCTTCCTCGCTCAGCGAGTGCAAGAGCCCGATAGCTTTTCCCAACGCGTTGTTGCTGCCCTCCAACTCACGCACCCGCGCGATCAACTCAGCAACTTCAGCCTCGTGCCTGGCCTGCTCAGCCGCACGCGTCTTCTCCAGCGCACTGCGCTTACCCGGTGGAATAGTCATGGAACTACCCTCTCGCGGAATCAACCCACGATCGAGATCGCCCGCGTACACCGTGTCCCGCCACCGAGCCAACACATTTCGTGACAAGCCCTGCTCCTCCAGCCACGGACGTTTCCGCCCATACGCCAACCCGTCGTACTCATGAACAAACGCGCGGATCTCCACCGCGGTAAACCCTGGAGATATAGACATTTCCTTTGCCTCCTACTGATCGTGAACTGACTCACAACCAGATTGACGCAGAGGGGAAGCGGACAAGTGCACCCGGTACGCCGGATGCACTTGTCCGCACGGGGAACAGATGAGGGTCAGCTCAGCCGCGGGACAGCTCGGCCGACAGGGCGGCGGCGAGGGTGCCGCGCGGCACCACCTCGATGCCGGACAGGCCCTGCCATGCCGCGGTGCTCCGCAACACGTCGGCCAGGCGGGCCGCGGTGTCCGCCGGGGCTCCCGGCTCGGCCCAACTGGCCTGCACGCGCAACACCCCGGCCTGCCGGTCGTTCTTGAGGTCGACCCGGCCGACGATGGTGTCTCCCAGCAGCACCGGCAGCACGTAGTAGCCGAACTGGCGCTTGTCCTGGGGCGTGTAGATCTCGATGCGGTAGTGAAAGCCGAAGAGGCGGAGCGCCCGCGCCCGCTCCCAGACCACCGGGTCGAACGGGCTGAGCACCGCTGCGGCATCGATGCGCCGGGGGAGCCGGGCGTCTCGGTGCAGCCAGGCGTCGCCCGGCGCGCCACCGCGGCCCCAGCCGGGTACCTGCACCCGCAGCAGCTCCCCGGCGTCTTCGAGCTCGGCAATCGCGGCCCTGGCGGGTTCGGTGCGCAGCCGGAAGTAGTCGGCCAGGTCTTTCACCGTGCCGATGCCGTGCGCCCGCGCCGCCTGAGAGATGAGCGCGCGGTGCGCGTCGGCCGCCGGCACCTGCCTGTCGAGCAGCGCCGTCGGAAACACCTGCTCGGGCAGCGCATAGACCCGCTCGAACCGCTGGCGGCCGCCGCTGACCACATCGCCCCAGCGGAACAGCGTCTCCAGGCCGATCTTCACGTCTGACCAGCCCCACCACGGGCCGCTGCGCCGGTTGGCGTCGTGCTCGATGGCGCTGGCACGCATGGGGCCGTTCGCCGCCAGCTCGCCCAGCAGCCACGCCAACATGGGTGCGTTCGCCTGCGACCAGTGCGCGTCGTCTGCGGCAGCCTTGTCCCGGTAGGCCTGCATGCGCCACCGGAACAGCGGCCAGTCCTCCACGGGAATCAGCGACGCCTCGTGCACCCAGTATTCGGTCAGCCGGGGGCTCGCACCGCTGCTGAGCCGGTCGAGCTGGGCCGTGTCGTACGGGCCCAGACGGCTGAATGCGGGCACGTAATGGCTGCGCTCGAAGACGTTGACCGAGTCGATCTGCAGCAGGCCCAGGCGCTGAACGAGGGCGCCGAGCTGACGGATGCCGACGGCGGCCGGAGCCGGACGGCCGAAGCCCTGGGCGGCGAGCGCCACACGGCGGGCGAGAGCGGGGGAGATCGTCTGGAGCACGCCTCGACACTACCGGCGGGCGACGACATCCGACGTTCACGCTGTGTTCAGCACCAGGGCGCATCGGGTCCATCCACCGCTCCTAGTCTGCTCAGCGACCACCCAGCTCACAACGGAGGAACCGTGCTTACCACCCGAACCCTGGCCGCCACCATTGCGGCGACCGCCATCGTCGCCCTCACCCTCACCGGCTGCGCGAGCGGCACGGCGGAGGCGACCGGCACCGACGGCGCCGTCGACGCCGCCACCGCGACGAGCGTCTCCGCCTTCGGCGACCTGGCCGCTCTCGAGGCCGCTGCCAACACCGAGGGCGCCCTGAACGTCATCGCCCTGCCGCGGGACTGGGCCAACTACGGCGCGGTCCTCGACCTCTTCGCCGAGAAGTACCCCGACATCACCATCACCGAGTCCGCCCCCGACGGCTCCAGCGCCGAGGAGATCCAGGCGGCCCAGAACCTGGCCGGCCAGGACACAGCCCCCGACGTGTTCGACCTCGGCCTGGCCGTCGCGCTGGCGAACACCGACCAGTTCGCGCCCTACCAGGTGGCGACCTGGTCGGACATCCCCGACGCCCTCAAGGAGGAAAGCGGCCTGTACGTGGGCGACTACGGCGGATACATGGCCGTCGGCTACGACCCCGACGCCGTTCCGGCGCCGACCAAGCTCAGCGACCTGCTCGGAGCGGACTACAAGGGCAAGGTCGCCATCAACGGCGACCCCACCCAGGCCGGTGCGGCCTTCGCCGCCGTCGGCATGGCCGCCGTGCAGAACAAAGGGTCGGTGGACGACTTCCAGGCCGGCATCGACTTCTTCGGCGACCTCAACGCGGCCGGCAACCTCGTGAAGATCGACCCGACCCCCGCCACCATCGCGTCGGGCGAAACTCCCGTCGTCTTCGACTGGGACTACCTCAACGTGGGCTACGGCACCCAGCTGGCCGGTGAGCGTAACTGGGAGGTCGTGGTCTTCCCCGGCACCGGATACGCCGGCTACTACAACCAGGCGATCAACAAGGATGCGCCGCACCCGGCGGCTGCGCGTCTCTGGCAGGAATTCCTCTACAGCGACGACGCCCAGAACCTCTGGCTCGCCGGCGGTGCCCGCCCGGCCCGCGCCGATGCCATGGCCGACGCTGGGACCATCGACACGAAGCTCTTCGATGCGCTCCCGACCGTTCCGGACACCACCGTGGTGCCCACGGCCGCTCAGAGCGAGGCCGCGGCGACGCTTCTCGGCGAGAAGTGGGCAGCGGCTGTCCAGTAGGTTCCGTGCACCGGCAGCAGCCCTCGGGCTGCTGCCGTTCGCGGTGTATGTGCTGCTCTTCCTCGCGCTGCCGACCCTGATCGCGGTCGGCACCGGGTTCATCGGTGCCGACGGCGGCTTCACCCTCGAGACCCTCGCCGCACTGGGAAACCCGATCGTGCTCAACGCTTTCGGCAGCTCGGTCTGGTTGTCCGCCCTCACCGCCGTGATCGGGGCGGTGCTGGGCGCGCTCGTCTGTTACGCGCTGCTCGGCGCCCGCCCGGACGGCGCGCTGCGCTCCACGGTCGATTCGCTCAGCAGCGTGATCGCCCAGTTCGGTGGCGCGATGCTGGCCTTCGCGTTCACCGCGACCATCGGCATCCAGGGCATGGTCACCGTGCTGCTGCGCGACACGTTCGGCATCGACATCTTCGCGGATGGCGTGTGGTTGTACGAACTGCCCGGCCTGGTGCTGCCCTACATCTACTTCCAGGTTCCCCTCATGGTGATCACGTTCATGCCCGCGCTCGCGTCGCTCAAGGTGACCTGGGCGGAAGCCAACGCCACACTCGGCGGCACGGCACGCAGCTACTGGCTGCGGATCGCGTTGCCGGTGCTCGCACCGTCGTTCCTGGGTAGCCTGCTGCTCCTGTTCGCCAACGCGTTCTCCTCGTACGCGACGGCAGCCACCCTGATCAGCCAGGGCGCTCAGATCGTGCCGCTGCAGATCCGCTCGGCGTTGACGAGCGAAACGATGCTCGGCCGGGAGAACCTGGCCGGGGCCCTTGCGCTCGGAATGATCATCGTCATGAGCGTCGTCATGACCGGTTACGCACGGCTGGCGTCTCGCGCGGCCCGGTGGCAGCGATGAGCGGCCAGGTGGCGCACGCGCCCACCCGGCTCACGCGCACCGTGATCCTCGTCTCCGTCGGTCTGGTCTTCGCGATCCCCATCCTCGCCATGGTCGAGTTCACCCTCCGCCGCGGCCTCGAAGGCGGCTACGACCTGCACCGCTGGACGGACCTGTTCCAGGGCG
This sequence comes from Cryobacterium sp. PAMC25264, assembly GCF_019443325.1. NCBI lineage: Bacteria > Bacillati > Actinomycetota > Actinomycetes > Micrococcales > Microbacteriaceae > Cryobacterium > Cryobacterium sp. PAMC25264. The sequence continues at coordinate 2,109,499 of NZ_CP080383.1, read as the reverse complement.
GCCTCACCGGCGCCTACCGCCCCGTTCTCGCCGCGCTCGGCAACTCCCTCGGCCTGGCGCTGGGCACCGTGGCGATCGTGCTCGTGCTACTGGTGCCGACCATGCTGCTCGTGCACATCCGGTTCCCGCAGCTGCGCCGAGTGCTGGAGATCATCTGCATCCTGCCGATCTCCATCCCGGCCATCGTGCTCGTCGTTGGCCTCGCCCCGGTCTTCTCGGTCGTGGCCCGGTTCGCCGGCAGCGGCGTCTGGACGCTGGCGTTCGCCTACGGCATCACGGTGCTGCCGTTCGCGTACCGGGCCATCCAGGCCAACCTCGACGGCGTCGACGTGCGCACCCTCAGCGAAGCGGCGCGCACTCTCGGCGCCGGCTGGGCCAGCGTGCTGCTGCGGGTTCTGGTGCCCAACCTCCGACGCGGCATCCTGGCCGGGTCGTTCATCGCCGTGGCCGTGGTGCTGGGCGAATTCACTATCGCATCGTTGCTCAGCCGGGTGAACCTGCAGACCGCCCTCGTGGTGGTCGGTAAAAACGACCCGTACAGTGCCGTGATCCTCTCGCTCCTGGCACTGCTGGCGGCCTTCGTGCTGCTGCTGGCCATCGGCCGGCTGGGCAGCGAGCGGCGCCGGAGCACAGCGGCGGCCGCCCCGACACCACTCACCCGAAGCGGAGACACCCCATGACCACATCGAGCCTGACCACGGTTCCGACCAAGACCGGGCAGACCCGCACCGGTTCGGTCGTCGAGTTCACCGGGGTGACCAAACGCTACGGCACCCACCTCGCCCTGACCGATTTTGATCTCACCCTCGCTGCCGGCGAACTCGTCGCGCTGCTGGGCCCCAGCGGCAGCGGCAAGACCACGGCCCTGCGGGTGCTGGCCGGGCTGGAATCGACCGACGCCGGACGCATCCTGATCAACGGCGACGACGTCTCGGGCCTGGCCACCAGCCGGCGCGACATGGGCATGGTGTTCCAGTCCTACTCCCTGTTCCCGCACCTGAGCGCGGGCGAGAACGTCGAGTTCGGCCTGCGGATGCGCCGGGTGCCGGCCGTCGAGCGCCGCGAGCGCGCCGCCGCGGCGCTGGCCATGGTGGGCCTGGACGCCCACTACGACAGGTTCGCCCACCAGCTCTCCGGCGGTCAGCAGCAGCGGGTGGCCCTGGCCAGGGCGCTCGTCACACAGCCCAGGGTGCTGCTGCTGGACGAACCCCTGTCGGCCCTGGACGCCAAGGTGCGGGTGGGGCTGCGCGAGCAGATCCGGCGCATCCAGACGGAACTGGGCATCACGACGCTCTTCGTGACCCACGACCAGGATGAGGCCCTCGCCGTGGCCGACAGGGTCGCGGTGATGCGTGACGGCCGGCTGGAACAGGTCGGCACGCCGGAGGAGCTCTACACCCGGCCAGCGACACCGTTCATCGCCGACTTCGTGGGGCTGAGCAACCGGATGGCCGGCGTGGTGCGGCACGGCTTCGCCGAGGTGCACGGTATCACCCTGCCGTTGCTCGACCCGTCCCAGGCGGATGGCCCGGTGCAGGTCTTCGTGCGGCCGGAAGACCTCACACTGGCCGCGGCCGGCCTGCCCGGTGACAGCCTCGCCGGCACCGTGCTGCTCTCCAGCTTCCTCGGCTCGTTGCGGCGCACGAGCGTGCTGCTCGAGCAGGGTGGCACCGTCGTCGTGCAGCACGACGTCCGGGAGCGCCCGGAGCCGGGGGAACGGGTTGTCGTGCGCTTCTCCGGTGCCCCGGTGCCGGTCGACCCGGACGGTGTCGACACGACCAGTGCACGGCCGACGCCGTCTTAGACTGTTTCGGTGAACACATCGTCGGGAAAGACCGGTTGGTTCGGGCGTCGAAACGGACCCCCGCGTGGGGCTGCTCGCGGAATCGTTCCCGCCGCGGGGGTGGCGGTGCAGCCGGTTCCCGCACACGGTGTCGCCGCCGACGCGCCCAACGGGGTCGACGAGAACATTCCCACGGGCCTTCGCCTCGCGGGCGCCTGGTCCTGGCGGTTGCTCGTGATCGCCGGCGCCATCGCGGTGCTGCTCTTCCTGGTGGTGCAGCTGCGCTTCATCGTGATCCCGCTCCTGGTGGCGGTGCTGGTGTCGGCCCTGCTGGTTCCCCTGGTGTCCTTCCTCACCCGGCACCGCTGGCCCAAGGGGATCGCCGTGGCCGTGGCGCTGATCGGCACCCTCGCCGTCATCGCGGGTCTGGTCACGCTGGCCGTGACGCAGATCGCGTCGGGTTCGGCGGGCCTGAGCGAGCGGTTCGCCGCCTCCTACGCGAACCTCACCCAGGCCCTGGCGACCTCGCCGCTGCAGCTGAGCAACGCCGAGATCACCGGCTATCTCAACCAGGCCGTCACGGCTCTGCAGGCGGATAGCCAGATCTTCATCAGCGGCGCCCTCTCGCTCGGTTCCTCTCTGGGGCACCTGGCCACGGGCCTGTTGTTGACCCTGTTCAGCCTGCTCTTCATCCTCATCGACGGTGCCGGCATCTGGAACTGGATCGTACGGATCTTCCCGCGTCGGGCCCGGGCCGCCGTGGCCGGCGCCGGGGCCGCCGGCTGGACGACTCTGGGCAACTTCGCCCGGGTGCAGATCCTGGTGGCCACGATCGACGCCATCGGCATCGGCGCGGGCGCCGCGATCCTCGGGGTGCCCATGGCGATCCCGATCGGTGTCCTGGTCTTCCTCGGCTCGTTCATCCCGATCGTCGGCGCCGTCGCGACGGGCGCCGTCGCGGTGCTCATCGCGCTGGTGTTCAACGACTGGTTCGTCGCCCTGCTCATGCTCGGCGTGGTGCTGCTGGTGCAGCAGATCGAGGGGCACGTGCTGCAGCCGCTCATCATGGGCACCGCCGTGAAGGTGCACCCGCTGGGCGTCGTTCTCGTCGTCGCCGCCGGCGCGCTGCTGGCCGGCATCCCCGGCGCCCTGTTCGCGGTGCCCGTGGCGGCCGTGCTGAACGTTATGATCAGCTACATCCATAGCGGCGCCTGGCGCGGGGGAGTGCCCCAGGCCGGCGCACCAGCCGGGTCGGTGCTGTGGCAGACCGTTCCGCAGCGGCCGGGTTTCCGGCAGCCGCGTGCGCTGCCCGCCGCGTCGAACACCCGATCACGAGAGACCAGTTCATGACAGACACTCCCACTGACCTGCTGATCGGTCCGACCCTTGCCGACTTCGAGGCCGCCCGCATCGTGGTGGCCCGCGTGGCCGACGTGACACCGATGGAAAGCTCCCGGTACCTCTCCACGATTCTGGGCTCGCCGGTGTACCTCAAGTGCGAGAACCTGCAGCGCACCGGGTCGTACAAGATCCGCGGCGCCTACAACCGGCTCTCCAAGCTCACCGACGATGAGAAGTCCCGCGGCGTCGTCGCCGCCTCCGCCGGCAACCATGCCCAGGGAGTCGCTTTCGCGGCCCGGGAACTCGGCATCGAGGCCACCATCTTCATGCCCGTCGGCGTGGCCTTGCCCAAGTTGCAGGCCACCCGTGACTACGGCGCCCAGGTGATCCTCCGCGGCCACACCGTCACCGAACCGCTCCTGGCCGCCGCCGAATACGCCCGGGAGACCGGCGCGATCCTGATCCCGCCGTTTGATCACCCGGATGTCGTCGCCGGCGCCGGCACCCTCGGCCTGGAGATCCTCGATCAGGTGCCCGACCTCGAGACGGTCATCGTGCCGATCGGCGGCGGTGGCCTGACGGCCGGCATGGCCAGCGTGCTCAAGCAGTACGCGGCCCGGAACGGCCGCAAGATCCGCGTGATCGGGGTGCAGTCCGAGAACGCGGCCGCCTACCCGCCGTCCCTCGCGGCCGGCGAAGCTCTCGCGATCGACATCACCCCGACCATGGCCGACGGCATCGCCGTGGCCAAGCCGGGACTGCTGAACTTCGACATCATCCGCGACGCCGTCGACGAGATCGTCACCGTGAGCGAAGACGACATGGCCCGGGCCCTGCTGGTACTGCTCGAGCGCGCCAAGCTCGTCGTCGAACCGGCCGGCGCCGTCTCGGTGGCCGCCATCCTGGCCGGCAAGATCACCGGATCAGGTCCCACCGTGGCGATGCTCTCCGGCGGCAACATCGACCCGCTGCTCATGCAGCGCGTGATCAGCCACGGCCTGTCCGCCTCCGGCCGGTACCTCACCCTGCGCATCATGCTGCCGGACCGTCCGGGCCAGCTCGCCCGCATCTCCGAGCTGCTGGCCGAGGCACGGGCCAACGTCATCGAGGTGCTGCACACCCGGCACGGCGTGGGCATCCAGATCAGCGAGGTCGAGATCGACATCAGCGTGGAGACCCGGGGTCCTGAGCACCGCCAGCACGTCGTCGACACGTTGCGCGCAGCCGGGTACGACCCGCGTACGGACTAGAGAGCGCGGGCGAGAACCGGTCCCTTAGCCGGTGAAGGTCTCCACGAGGTGGATCTCGACGGCGATCTGCTTGCCGTTGGGGGTCTCGTAGCTCGTCTTCGCGCCGACCTTGAGGCCGATGATGGCCTCGCCCAGCGGGCTCTTCTCGCTGTACACGTCGAGGTCGCTGTCTCCGGCGATCTCGCGGCTGCCGATGAGGAAGCGGCTCTCGTCGCCCGCGATCGTGGCGGTGATGATGGTGCCGGGCTCGACGACGCCCTTGCTCTCGGGGGCGTGGCCCACCTCGGCGGTGCGCAGCAGCAGCGTGAGCGTGCGGATGCGGGCCTCCATCTTGCCCTGCTCTTCCTTGGCCGCGTGGTAGCCGGCGTTCTCCTTGAGGTCGCCCTCGGACCGGGCGGACTCGATCTTGTTGGCGATGTCCACCCGCGCGACGGTGCTGAGAGTGTCCAACTCCGCAGCGAGGCGGTCGTAGGCCTCCTGGGTCAGCCAGGTGACCGAAGTTTCGGTAGTCATGGTTCTCTCCTTCTCGTGCGGATCGGTCAAGCGCCGGCAGATAGTGCGCCGATGGTACCGCCGCAGGGCGACAGCAGTCGCTGTGGCGGCCCTGGGCTGTGGCGGCCGTGGGCCGGGTTCAGCTGTAATACAACTGACGCCCCGACTACTGTCAGGGCGAATACATCAGTCTAGGTCAACCAGCAGCGGTAAATCAATCCGGTATTGCTCAGTTCGGTGGTGTGCAACACCTCGGTGAACGACCGGGTGTACTGGTCCGACGGCGGCAGGTCGATGACCGTCCACCCCACGACCGTGAAGCTCTCGTTGAGGGCCTGCACCGCGCAGCTGGAGGGGCTCCCGGTCGGCAGCGACACCTCGAAGGTGACACTGATGTTGTTCTCATCGATGATGCTGTGCCGGGTGTCCCTGGCCTCGATCGAGGGCCCGGCGCCGTCCAGACCGGCCCAGACCACCCAGGCCGTGAGGATCACCGCGAACGCGCCCGCGACGATCCACAACACCCGCCGGTCACGCAGCCGGGTGCCGGAGGTTCGCCCATAGCGTTTGTCGAGATTGCTGCTCACGGCCACTCAGACTCCACACTCACTCTTCAACGATTAGGCTTGGACCCAAGGTTAGCTGGCATTTCTGAGGAGTTTCATGACGCTGCGGCTCTTGGCAGTGCACGCCCATCCCGACGACGAGTCGAGCAAGGGCGCCGCAACATACGCGTACTACCGGAGCCTGGGAGCAGAGGTGCTCGTGGTGAGTTGCACCGGTGGCGAGCGGGGCAGCATCCTCAACGAGGACCTGACCCACCTGGCCATGGCCGAGCGGGACCTGTCCGGTCTCCGACGCCTCGAGATGGCGGCCGCTCAGAAGGCGCTGGGCATCCAGCACCGCTGGCTCGGCTATCAGGACTCCGGCATGCAGGACGACGGCGGGGTGCCCAAGAATTCCTTCGCGGACGTGCCGCTGGAGATCTCGGCCGAGCCGCTGGTGCGCATCGTCCGCGAGTTCCGCCCGCAGGTGCTGATCACCTACGACGAGAACGGCGGCTACCCGCACCCCGACCACATCCGCACGCACGAGGTGTCGCTGGAGGCCTTCCGCGCCGCGGCGGACTCCGACCGGTACCCGGACGCCGGTGAGGCCTGGCAGATCGAGAAGCTCTACTACGACCGCATCTTCAACCTCGAACGCATGGACGCCATGTACCTCGAGCTGAGCGTCACCGAGCCGGATTCCGAGCTGCTCGAGCCGCTCGCGAGCGCCAGGGAGCGGATGAGCGAATACCCGAACCTGGCGACCACGCACGTGCCCATCGGCGACTTCCTCGAGGTGCGCGACGACGCTCTCAAAGCGCACGCCAGCCAGGTCTCGCCCACGAGCAGCTTCTTTTTCTGGCCCAACGACATGGTGCGCAAGGCCTGGCCCTACGAAGACTTCCAGCTCATAGAATCGAAAGTTGACACCGTCATGCCCGAATCCGATCTCTTCGCGGGCGTCACCGACACGGTCGACGCATGAGTCTCATGCCCGCCCTGTCCCCGGTGCTCGACTTCATCCTCTCGAATACCCCTCCGCCGGAGTTCAACCCCGACACCGTCACGCCGGGCCCGTGGGGCTTCTTCGCGATCTTCTTCGTCGCGGCGGTGACGCTGCTGCTGGGCATGGACCTGGCCCGACGCATCCGGCGCACCAACTATCGTGCCGAGATGCAGGAGCGCCTGGCGGCCGAGGTCGCCGAGCGTGACGCCGCAGCGGGCGAGAAGAAGTCGGACGAGCTGTAGAACCTACGGGTAAAGCGGATGCGTCGCGATGATCAGGATCGCGACCCAGTGGCAGAGGAACGCCACCACGGTCAGGGCGTGGAAGATCTCGTGGAATCCGAAGACCCCGGGGATCGGATTGGGCTTCTTCAGGCCGTAGACGACGGCGCCGACCGAGTAGCAGAGCCCGCCGATCATGATCAGCGTCATCATCAGGGCGTCGGCCTGGAAGAAGTCGACGATGAACATCAGCGCGCCCCAGCCCAGCGCCAGGTACAGCGGCACGTAGAGCCAACGGGGAGCGTTGATCCAGAACACCCGGAAGGCGATGCCGAGCAGCGCGCCGCCCCAGACCAGGGACAGGAGCAGCACGGCCTTGTCCGGCGGCAACGCCAGCACCGTGATGGGCGTGTACGACCCGGCGATCAGCAGGAAGATGTTGGCGTGGTCGATGCGCTTGAGCAGCAGGCGCGTGCGCGGCTGCCAGGTGAAGCGGTGGTAGAGCGCCGAGTTGCCGAAGAGCAGCATCGAACTGGCCACGAACACCGCCGAGCTCCACCTGGCTGCCGGGCCGTCCGCCGCCAGCAGCAGGATGATGCCGGCCACGATGGTGACCGGGAACGTACCCGCGTGGATCCAGCCCCGCCAGGTGGGCTTCTCGGGGACGGGGTGCTCGATCTCGTCTTCGAGCAGGGGAAGATTCGGGATGTCGTCCGAGGGGGCCATGCTGTCAGGATACGGCAGCCCAGCGGGGTGCGCGGCGCGGACGCGGGCCGGATTGGGTTAGCGTAACTGTGTGCACATGCGGCAAATCACCCTCGGACGCGGACTCCTCTACCGGGTCTACCAGCGGCGGCTTCGCCGCGGGCTGACGTCGGCGGTCCTACCCCGCCACGTTGCCATGATCATCGACGGCAACCGGCGCTGGGCCAAGCAGCTCGGCTACGACTCCGCCGCGCACGGGCACCGCGCCGGGGCCGCGAAGATGCGCGAATTCCTCGAGTGGTGCGACGACCTGGGCATCTCCGTCGTCACTCTGTACCTACTCTCGGCCGACAACCTCACCCAGCGGCCCACCGAGGAGCTCGACGCCCTGTTCGAGATCATCGCCGACCTCGCCGAGGACCTCTCGCACTACCGGGACTGGAGGGTGCAGCAGGTCGGGTCGAAGAAGTGCCTGCCCGGGCCGCTCGAGGCCGCCCTGAGCGCCGCGGAGGCCCGCACGGGCGACCATCGGGGCCTGCACGTGAACCTCGCTGTGGGGTACGGCGGCCGCACCGAGATCACCGACGCCATGCGCAGCATCGTCGCCACCCACCACGCCCACGGCGGCACCCTCGATGACCTCGCCGAGACCCTCACCCCCGAGCTCATCGGCCAGCACCTGTACACGGGCGGCCAGCCCGACCCCGACCTGGTGATCCGCACCTCGGGCGAGCAGCGGCTGAGCGATTTCATGCTCTGGCAGAGCGCGCACAGCGAGTTCTACTTCGTCGAGGCGCTCGGCCCTGACCTGCGCCAGGTGGACTTCCTGCGCGCCCTGCGCGACTTCGCCAAGCGGCACCGCAGGTTCGGCGGATGAAGTCGGCCGAACCGGCTCTCACAGCCTACCTGGACGGCTTCACCGAAGACCCCGGCTACCTGGACTACGGCCGGATCGGGCCGCTTTCCCGCGCCGTCCTTGCCGAGAGCCTCGGACAGGGGGAGATCCTCGCTCGCGCCCGCTACGGCAGCCTCGGCCACTTCGGCGAGCAGGACCTGCGGATGCGCGCGGCCGTCGCCGCGCTCACCCGGTTCCGTGCCGACCAGGTCGTGGCGCAACCGAACACCAGCATGGGCCTCATGCACGCCATGTTCGGTCTCACCGGCGATGTGCTGCTCTCACCAGCGGACTTCCCCAGCCTGCCGTTCGCGGCCAGGCGCGCCGCGGAGGCCCTGCACGTCGCCACGCCGCTCTGGCTCGAGGCCGAGACCACGTCGGAGCGCGCCGGCCAGGTCACGCCCGGACAGGTGCGCGACCAGCTCACCCCGGGCACCGTCGCGGTGGCCGTGAGCCTGGTCGACTCCCGCACGGGCTTCCGCACCGACCTGGAGGGCATCCGCCAGGTCATCGGCGACAGACTACTCATCGTCGACGCCATCCAGGGCTTCGGCGTGGTCGACGCCGCGTACGAGGTAGCGGACGTGGTCGCCTCCGGCGGACAGAAATGGGCCAGAGCCGGGTGGGGCACCGGCTTCCTCGCCCTGAGCGACCGGGCCGTCGAGCGCCTCACCCCGGTGATGAGCGGCTTCACCGGCACCGTGCCGGCCGGCTCGGAGGAGCTGCCCTGGGATGATGTGCCGCCGCCCGTGCGCGCCGCGGCGGCGTTCGGGGTCACCAACGCCGACGGCATCGCCCAGGCGAGGCTCGCGAGCGCGCTCGAGGAGATCCAGGCCGTGGGCGTGGACGTCATCGAGAGTGCCGTCGCGGCCAACACCGAACGCCTGATCGACCTGGCCGACGAATTCGGCATCGGTGTGTCCAGCTCCCGCGATGCCCGGGAACGCGCCGGCATGGTCGTGCTGCAGCCGCCGGCCGAACGTCTGACCGCGTTGGGCGCCGCCCTGCACAACCACGGCCTCACGACCACCGTGCGGTCCGGCAGCGTGCGGCTGAGCGCCCACGCGCGACTCGCCGAGGAGACGATGGACATGCTGCGCGCGGCCTTCGTCGCGTACACCGCGGCCGAGCGGTACTGAGCCGCCGCACCGATTCGCGTCCGGTTCGGCCCGGATTAACGTCTGATGACGTTGGGCGTGTCGCCTTTCCAATTCTCGACTGACCGACGTACCTTCGACTCATCAGGTACGGCACCTGATCGAGACGGCCACATAAGTACGGCTCGAGAAAAAAGCTTGTGGTCGCTCGCCAACAAATCCGCACCTCACGGTGCGGGGTGGGAGTGGTTGTGACCGCTAATCGAACCGACTACCTGAACACAGATCTCCGGAGTGCGGAGCAGACACCGTCAGGGGTCGACCAAACCGAGCGCACCTTCGTGCTGGACACCTCGGTTCTCCTGTCCGATCCCAAGGCCATCTTCCGTTTCGTCGAGCATGCCGTGGTGCTGCCCGTCGTTGTCATCACGGAGCTGGAGTCCAAGCGCAACGACCCGGAAATCGGGTACTTCGCCCGTCAGGCGCTGCGGTACCTCGACGAACTCCGGGTGAAACACGAACGCCTCGACTTCGCCATCCCGGTCGGGGACGGCGGCAGCCTCAGGGTCGAACTCAACCACTCGAACATGTCGGTGCTGCCCAGCGGCTTGCAGTTGGGCGACAACGACTCGCGCATCCTCGCCGTGGCCATGAACCTGGCCAACGACGGGCTTGCCGTCACCGTGGTCTCCAAAGACCTGCCGCTGCGGGTGAAGGCCGCGTCGATCGGCCTGACCGCGGACGAGTACCGGCACGAGCTGGCCGTTGACTCCGGCTGGACGGGCATGGACGAGATCACCCTGAGCGCCGAGCAGGTGAACGACCTGTACGACACAGAGTCGCTGCAAACCCGACTCGTGCAGGACATGCCGGTCAACACGGGCCTGGTCATCCACTCCGACCGCGGCTCGGCGCTCGGCCGGGTCACCGGGCGGGGCGAGCTGCGGCTGGTCCGCGGTGACCGCGACCTGTTCGGCCTGCACGGCCGTTCGGCCGAGCAACGCCTGGCGATCGACCTGCTGCTCGACCCGGAGATCGGCATCCTGTCGTTGGGAGGGCGAGCGGGAACGGGGAAGTCCGCGCTGGCCCTCTGCGCCGGCTTGGAAGCCGTGCTGGAGCGCCAGCAGCACCGTAAGATCATGGTGTTCCGGCCGCTCTACGCGGTGGGCGGCCAGGAGCTCGGCTACCTGCCGGGCGACGCGCAGGAGAAGATGGGCCCGTGGGGCCAGGCAGTCTTCGACACGCTCGGCGCCCTGGTGAGCGAGAACGTGCTTGAGGAGGTCGTCGAACGCGGCATCCTCGAGGTGTTGCCGCTCACCCACATCCGCGGACGAAGCCTGCACGACGCGTTCGTGATCGTCGACGAGGCCCAGTCCCTGGAGCGGAACGTGCTCCTGACGGTGCTCAGCCGCATCGGGCAGAACTCGCGGGTGGTGCTCACCCACGACGTGGCGCAGCGCGACAACCTGCGGGTGGGTCGCTTCGACGGGGTCGCCAGCGTGATCGAGACGCTCAAGGGGCACCCGTTGTTCGCCCACATGACGCTCACCCGGTCGGAGCGGAGCGCGATCGCCGCCCTGGTCACGGAGATGCTGGAGGGCAACGAGCTGGCCTGAATGGCGAAGAGGGGCGAACCGGATGCGTCAGCATCCGTTTCGCCCCTCTTCCGTGCGAACCTACCGCGGCGGCCGCGTCATGCTCAGCACATCGAGCGCCACATCGAGCTGCTCGAGGGTGACCTCGCCGCGCTCCACGAAGCCGAGGTCGATGACAGCCTCCCGCACGGTGAGGCCCTGGGCCACGGAGTGCTTGGCGACCTTGGCGGCGGCCTCGTAGCCGATCACCCGGTTCAGCGGCGTCACGATCGACGGAGACGACTCGGCCAGCGCGCGGGCGCGGTCCAGGTTGGCCTCGAGGCCGTCGACGGTCTTGTCGGCGAGCACCCGGGCGCCGTTGGCGAGCAGCCGGATCGACTCGAGCAGCGCCGTGCCCATCACCGGGATGGCGACATTGAGTTCGAAGGCGCCGGACGCACCCGACCAGGCGATGGTGGCGTCGTTGCCGATCACGCGGGAGCAGACCATGAGCACCGCCTCGGGGATGACCGGGTTGACCTTGCCCGGCATGATCGAGGACCCCGGCTGCAGGTCGGGGATGCTGAGCTCGCCGATGCCGGTGTTGGGGCCGGAGCCCATCCAGCGCAGGTCGTTGCAGATCTTGGTCAGGCCCACCGCGATGGTGCGGAGGGCGCCGGAGGCGTCGACGAGGCCGTCGCGGTTGGCCTGCGCCTCGAAGTGGTCGATGGCCTCGGTGATCGGCAACTCGGTCTCGAGGGTGAGCAGCTCGATCACCAGCTGCGGGAAGCCGGCCGGGGTGTTGATGCCGGTGCCCACGGCGGTGCCCCCCAGCGGAACCTCGGCAACGCGGGGGAGAGCGGTGCGAACCCGCTCGATGCCGAGGCGCATCTGGCGGGCATAGCCGCCGAATTCCTGGCCGAGGGTGACGGGTGTCGCATCCATCAGGTGGGTGCGGCCGGCCTTGACGGCCGTGGCCCACAGCTCGGCCTTGGTCTCGAACGCCACGGCGAGGTGATCGAGCGCCGGGATCAGGTCGTCGATGAGGGCGCTCGTGACGGCGATGTGCACGGAGGTGGGGAACACATCGTTGCTGGACTGCGACGCGTTGACGTGGTCGTTGGGGTGCACGGGGCTGCCGAGGCTGCGGGTGGCGAGGGTGGCGAGGACCTCGTTCATGTTCATGTTCGAGGAGGTGCCGCTGCCGGTCTGGTACACGTCGATCGGGAACTCGGAGTCATACCGGCCGGTGATGACCTCATCCGCCGCCGCGGCGATGGCGTCGGCGATGGTCGCATCGAGCACACCCAGGCGGGCGTTGGCCAGGGCCGCGGACTTCTTGATGCGCGCCAGCGCGGCGATCTGGGCGGACTCGAGCACGGAGCCCGAGATCGGGAAGTTCTCCACCGCCCGCTGCGTCTGCGCGCCGTAGAGCGCCGCAGCCGGCACCCGCACCTCGCCCATCGTGTCGTGTTCGATCCGGTAGCTGGATGTCCCGGCCTGAGTTGAAGTGTCCACCACGGTGTGTCTTACCTTTCGATTGGAGAAGAAGCTCGCAGCGTCTAAACGACGCCGACGACGATGTCGGGTTCGGCGCGGCCCTCGAGGAGCCGGTAGTTCGCGCCGACGATAGCCAATGTACCTTCCGCGATGGCGGCGCTGATCATCTCCGAGCGCTGCACCAGCTCGGCGACGGTGTCCCGCAGGTGCTCACGGCCCACCAGTGACGCGTCGACGCTCTCCGGGTCCAGCGGCCCGGTCGTGGGCCCGCCGACCCGGCGCACGGCCGGCACGATCTTCTGGATGATGCTGTCGATGTGCGGGGGAAGCTGCTCGGCGTCCAGTCCCTGCGAGTCGATGGCGGCCCGCACGGCGCCGCAACGGTCGTGGCCGAGGACCAGAATGAGTGGGACCTTGAGCACGGCCACGGCGTACTCCAGCGAGCCGAGCACCGAGTCGGAGATGACCTGGCCGGCGTTCCGGACGACGAACAGGTCGCCCAGGCCCTTGTCGAAGATGATCTCGGCGGCCAGGCGGGAGTCGCTGCAGCCGAACAGGGCGGCCATCGGGGTCTGGGCGAAGGCGGTCTCGGCGCGCCGGTCGACGTCCTGACGCGGATGCTGCGGGTCGCCGTTCACGAACCGCTCGTTTCCGCTGGCGAGATCGTTCCAGACGGTGGCGGGGCTGAGGGAGGGAGGAGTGGTCATTGGCTGGCCCCTGACTGGTTGGTGGTCTGGTTGGCGGTGATCTGTGCGGACAGTGCTCCGGCGACCACGGCGAGTTCGTCGTCATCGGCGGTGCCCACGAGCAGGTAGGTGCTGTCGCCGGCCTCGGTGACGAGGGCCGACTCGAAGTTGCCCTGGTCGGCGGCCGGCGCGGGTTGCGGTAGACGTCCCACTGCACGTCATCGATGGTGATCGTATCGGAGGGGGTGACCTTCTTGAGCTGCTCGGCGAGCCAGGTGGGATTCGCGTTGACGGCCTGGGTGAGCGCGATGAACTCGTTCCGGGGCGTGATCAGCCCGATGTACCAGCTGGACACGCCGTCGCTGCCACCGGCGCGCCACTCGGCGGCGTTGGCGCTGAAGCCCGGAGGCAGGGCGGGGGAGACGAGCGGCTCGTCGACACCCCGTTGCACCTGCTCGGCGACCGCGGTGTAGTCCACCGCGCGGTCGAGCGGGGTGTCGCTGCGCGGAACTATGAGCACGAGCACGATGACGGCGCCCACGGTCGCCAACAGGGAGAAGACCAGGTTGTTGATGGTCTTCCGCGACCGGTAGTTGCGCGAATTCGTGGCGAGGCGCGTGGCGCGCTCTTCGGCGGTCTCCGGCCGGCCAAGCTCCGCGACGACCCGCGGTGCGCGAGCCGGACGGGGGGTTCGGGGGGTGCGGCTCATTCCGCGGCGGCCGCTCCGCGGGCGGCGTCCAGGCGAGCCTTGGCTCCGATCAGCCATTCCTCGCAGCGGGTGGCGAGGGCCTCGCCGCGTTCCCAGAGCGCGAGGGACTCCTCGAGGGTGGTTCCGCCCTGTTCGAGCACCGAGACCACCCGGATCAGCTCGTCCCTGGCCTGCTCGTAGCTGAGCGAATCGACAGTGGGCATGTCGCCGGGGGCGGAGGTGGGGGTGGAAGCGGGCGAAGTCATGTCAGCCATTCTATTTCGCCACCGCGTCCACGGTTCCGACGCCCGCCGTGATGTGCAATTCGGTGCCGGCCGGCGCCTGGTCGCTTGTGCGCAGCACCTGGCCGCCTGGGAGCTGCACGATGGCGTAACCGCGGTCCAGGGTTCCCTGCGGGGAGAGCGCGCGCAGCTGGGAGCGGAGCTCGACGACGCCGGCGCCGGCCCGCTCGAGGGTGCGGTGCATGAGCTCTGCACCCCGGGCGACGTACCGGGTGAGGTCCTGTGAGCGGGTGTCGACGATCCAGTCGGCGGCGGTGAGCACCGGGCGGCTGCGCAGCTGGCCGAGCCTGTCGACCTCGGTGGACAGGATGCCGGTGAGCCGGCTGCTCAGGCGCGCCCGGGCCTGCTGGACGCGGTTCAGCTCGTCGGAGACATCCGGAACGACGCGTTTGGCGGCATCGGTGGGGGTGGAGGCGCGGAGGTCCGCGACGTCGTCGAGCAGCGGCCTGTCGGCCTCGTGCCCGATGGCGCTCACCACGGGGGTGGTGCACCCGGCGACGGCTCGAACGAGCCCCTCGTCGCTGAAACCGAGCAGGTTCTGGAAGTCACCGCCGCCGCGGGCGACGATGATGACGTCGACCTCGGGGTCGGCATCCAGTTGCAGGATGGCCGCCGTGACCTCCGCAACCATGCGGTCGCCCTGCACGGCGGCGTGCACGACCCGGAAGTCCACGGCCGGCCAGCGCAGTTGGGCGTTGCGCAGGACGTCCTTCTCGGCGTCGGAGTCCTTGCCGGTGACCAGTCCGATGCGGTGCGGCAGGAATGGCAGCGGGCGTTTGCGGGACCGGTCGAAGAGGCCCTCGGACGTGAGCTGGGCGCGCAGCCGCTCGAGGCGTTCGAGCAGGTCGCCCAGGCCCACGTGGCGCAGCTCGTAGACCTGCATGGTGAGGGTGCCGCCCTTGACCCAGTAGTTGGGCTTGACGAGGGCAATCACGCGGTCGCCCTGTTTGAAGTCGTTGGTCAGCCGCGCCTTCACCGACGACCAGAGAGTGAAACTCACGGTGGCGTCGATGGTGAGGTCCTTGAGCTTGCCGTAGACGTTACCGCCGCTGGCGCCCCACTGCACGATCTCGCCTTCCACCCAGGCAGTGCCAAGGCGTTCGATATAGCCACGGATCTTGTTGGACAGCACGGCGACCGGCCACGGAGCGTCGACGGTGGGCGGCTGGTCGCCCACGGCGGGTATCGTGACGGCGTTCATCGGCTCTCGTTCTCTCGGGCGGCGGGGATTTCGCTCTCACGGACTCCGCAGACGCTCTCGC
This sequence comes from Cryobacterium sp. PAMC25264, assembly GCF_019443325.1. NCBI lineage: Bacteria > Bacillati > Actinomycetota > Actinomycetes > Micrococcales > Microbacteriaceae > Cryobacterium > Cryobacterium sp. PAMC25264. The sequence continues at coordinate 2,094,149 of NZ_CP080383.1, read as the reverse complement.
GTAGACTGTGCGAGTGAGCATCAGTACAGAAAAGCCCGTGATCGGCCTTGGCATGCCCAGAATTCCGAGCCTCGCCAACAGGCTCAAGGATACCCCGGTGGATGGGCTGAAACGGGTGCTGTTGGCAGCCCCGCGCGGCTACTGTGCCGGCGTGGACCGCGCCGTCATCGCCGTGGAGAAGGCACTCGAGTTGTACGGCGCCCCCGTCTACGTGCGGAAGCAGATCGTGCACAACACCCACGTGGTGAGCGAGCTCGAGAAGAAGGGCGCCATCTTCGTCGAAGAAGTCGATGAGGTTCCCACCGGATCGCACATCGTCTTCAGCGCCCACGGTGTGTCTCCGGCCGTCGTCAATGCCGCCGCCGCGCGGGGCCTTGCCGCCATCGACGCCACCTGCCCGCTGGTCACCAAGGTGCACCGCGAGGCCGTGCGCTTCGCCAGGGACGACTTCGAGATCTTGCTGATCGGCCACGAAGGCCACGAAGAGGTCGAGGGCACCGCCGGAGAGGCGCCGGAGCACACGACCCTGGTCGGCAGCCCCGATGAGGCCGACACCATTACGGTCCGCGACCCGAACAAGGTCGTCTGGCTGTCCCAGACCACGCTCAGCGTGGACGAGACCATGGAGACGGTGCGCCGCCTGCGGGCACGGTTCCCCAACCTGCAGGATCCGCCCAGCGACGACATCTGCTACGCCACCCAGAACCGTCAGGTGGCCATCAAGAAGGTCGCCCGCGACTCCGACCTGGTGATCGTGGTGGGCTCGGCGAACTCGTCCAACTCGGTACGTCTGGTGGAGGTAGCCCTGGAGTATGGGGCCAAGGCCGCCTACCGCGTGGACTACGCCAGCGAAGTGAAGCAGGAATGGCTTGACGGGGTGAACACCGTCGGCGTGACCAGCGGCGCTTCCGTGCCCGAGGAGCTCGTGGACGAGCTGCTGCGCGACCTGGCCGGCGCCGGCTACGGCGACGTGGAGCAGATCAAGACGGCGGAGGAAGACCTCCTGTTCTCGCTGCCCAAGGAGCTGCGCAAGGACCTGGCCGGCAACACCGACGCCCGCGCGCTGGGCGGCCGTGTGGACCGCACCGAGTAACACCGGATACACAGAACGGGCGGTTCCGCATGCGGAGCCGCCCGTTCGCTGCCCGGCGCAGCCGCCTTACGGGCGGCTGTAGAAGTCGATCAGGGTGGAATCGCTGCCCACGATGATCGTCATGAACACGAAGATCAGCACGAAGGCCACGACCCCGCCGATCAGCGGCAGGTAGAACGCCCGCCGGGAGCGAACCAGCAGCAGGATGCTCACCGCAGCGGTGACCAGCCAAACGATGGCCTGGCTGATGCTGCCCGCGGTGATCAGCGTCGCCACGATCGGGGCCGGCGAGTAATCACCCAGACCCTCCTGCGTGTACAACATCTGCACGGCCTGGGGCAGGGCGTCCAGCACTGCGATGGTGACGAAGGTCGCCAGGAGACCCAGGATCAGCAACCCGAGGGTCACCGGCCGGTCCCACCCGGGTGGTGCGGGGACCGGCTTCTCAGCCGATCCCTGCGCCACCGATGGAGCCAAGACAGTTCCCGGAGCGGAAACCATCGTGTCAGACCCGGATTCAGACGCGGCAGGGGCCGCGGGCGCCGAAGCATCCTGCGGCGGGGACCAGGTCCAGCCCTCCGGAGCCAGCTCGCCGTAGCGGGGCCGGGGCCGGTAGTCGGCAGGCGGGGTCGCCGCCTGGTCGTGGGGAGCCGGGGTCCCGGTGTTCTCTGCCATCGTCATCCAGTTGGTCTGTCTATCGGTCTAGCTGTTGGAGTGGCCGGCGGAGCCGAGCTGACGCGTAGCCTGGGCGACGCGGGCGGCCATGGCCGTCTCGGCGACCTTGCCCCAGGCGCGCGGGTCGTAGAGCTTCTTGTTGCCCACTTCACCGTCGACCTTGAGCACGCCGTCGTAGTTCTTCAGCATGTAGTCGGCGATGGCGCGCGTGAACGCGTACTGGGTGTCGGTGTCGACATTCATCTTCACAACACCGTTCTTCACGGCCTCAGCGATCTCGGCATCGGTCGAGCCGGAGCCGCCGTGGAAGACGAGGTCGAGGGGGAGTGCGCTGGTGCCGTACTTGGCGGCGACGCTCTCCTGGATCTCCTTCAGGAGCTCGGGGCGCAGTTTCACGTTGCCGGGCTTGTAGACGCCGTGCACGTTGCCGAAGGTGAGCGCGGCCATGTAGCGGCCCTGGTCGCCGAGGCCGAGGGCCTCGATCATCTTGACGGTGTCGTCGAAGGTCGTGTACAGGTTGTCGTTGATGTCGCCCTCAACGCCGTCTTCTTCGCCGCCGACGGCGCCGATCTCGACCTCGAGGATGGCGTTGATCGCCTGGGTGCGCTTGATGATGGTCTTCGCGATCTCGAGGTTCTCGTCGAGGGCGATGGCCGAGCCGTCCCACATGTGGGACTGGAAGATCGGGTTGAAGCCGTCGGCGACGGCGGTCTCGGAAGCCGAGATGAGGGGGAGGACGAAGTCGTCCAGGGCGCCCTTGGGGCAGTGGTCGGTGTGCAGGGCCACCGTGACCGGGTAGTTCTCGGCGACGACGTGCGCGAACTTGGCGAAGGCCAGAGCGCCGGCGGCGCGGTTCTTGACGGTGTGGCCGGCGAAGTAGTCGGCGCCACCGGTCGTGACCTGGATGATGCCGTCGGAACCGGCTTCGGTCAGGCCCTGGAGGACGGCGTTGATCGACTGCGAGGAGGAGACGTTGAATGCGGGGTACGCGAACCCCTTCGACTTGGCCTTGTTCAGCATCTCGGCGTATTGGTCTGGGGTTGCGATGGGCATTGCGTCTCCTCGAAAATGAGCGGGATTGTCCGCCAAGTCTAGCGAGGGCAGATGTGTGGCCGCTCTGGTCCCTGCGGGTATAAGGTCCCGCTGCACAGGCGCTGGGTAAGCTAGGCCCGTGCCGGAGAAGGATTCCGGCCCGGTCCCTCAGCAACCCACATACGATCTCGAAGGACAACCACCCATGGTGAATACCGAACACGCTTCGCTGTACCTGCACCCCGACCGCAGCCTGGGCATGGAGTTGGTGCGTGCCACCGAGGCCGCAGCCATCCGCGCCGTGCCCTTCATCGGCCGGGGAGACAAGAACGCGGCCGACGGCGCAGCCGTGGACGCCATGCGCAAGTTCCTCGGCACGGTTGATTTCGACGGTGTCGTCGTCATCGGCGAAGGCGAGAAGGACGACGCCCCGATGCTGTTTAATGGTGAGCACGTCGGCAGCGGACGCGGTCCTTCGTGCGATATCGCGGTCGATCCGATCGACGGCACGTCGCTGACGGCCAACGGCCGCCAGAACGCGCTGAGCATGATCGCTGTGGCCGATCGCGGCAGCATGTACGACCCGAGCGCCGTGTTCTACATGGACAAGATCGTCACCGGTTGGGAGGGCCACGGCGTCGTGGACCTGCACCGGCCCATCGGCGAGAACATCCGCGCCCTCGCCAAGGCCAAGGGCAAGGATGTGGCCGACATGACCGTCGCAATCCTGGACCGGCCCCGCCACGTGCAGTTGATCGAGGAGGTGCGTACGGCCGGGGCCGGGACCCGACTGATGCTCGACGGCGACGTGGCCGGCGGCATTAACGCGGCCATCACCGAGACCCGGATCGACATGTGCGTCGGTATCGGCGGTACCCCTGAAGGCATCATCACGGCCTGCGCGCTCAAGGCCCTCGGTGGGTTCATCCAGGCGAAACTGCACCCGAGGGATGACGACGAGGCCCAGAAGGCGATCGACGCGGGGCATGACCTCGACCGGATCCTCGGCGTGAACGACCTGGTCACCAGTGACAACACCTACTTCGTCGCCACTGGCGTCACCGACGGCCAACTGGTCGGCGGGGTGCGCAAGATGGGCCCGAAGATCCGCACCGAGTCCATCGTTCTACGCGGCAGCACCGGTACCATCCGCCGGGTCGTGGCCGAGCACCTCGCCGAGAAGTGGCTCTAGTCCGCTAGTCCTCCCGGTTCAGTCCACCAGGATCCCGAGGTGAGCCGCCAACAGCGGTGCCAGCAGCGAGAGCTGGGCGTCGTCGATGGTGGCTCCCTTGAGTCCTTCCAGGCTGTGGATGGCCGAGAAGTCGCTCGATCGCAGATCGACGTCGGTGAGTCGGGCGCCGGCGACGTCGAGCGTGCCGATCCGGCAGTCCCGCAGCTCCAGCCGCTGCACGACGGCGCTCGAGATGTCGAGTTCGTCGATGATGCAGTTGCTGATCAGCACGTCGGTGAGGGTGGCGTTGCGCAGGTTGACGAAGTCGAGCTTTGAGCCGTCGATCTGCACGCTGCGCAGGTTCGCCTCGTACATCTCGACCGAGCCGAGCCTGGAGTGTTCGATGCGCACGTCCCGCCAGCTGGAGCGGGGCGCGCTGAACACCGCGGCGTGCAGTTCCGTGGCGACGCACTCCGCCCAGCTGGTGCCGCGCAACACCGTGGTGTTCAGATCTACGGCGTGCAGTTCGCACTCGGTGAAGCCCGTGCCGGTGAAGTCACGGCCGGAGAAGTCCACCCGGGTGTACCGCTCGGCCTCCCGGTCGTCGCCGCGGCCCACGAGGGCACCGTCGTTGTCGAGCAGGTTCTCCAGGACGATCCGGTCCAGCTGCGGGCCGCGCTTGGTGACGCGGGCCACTAGGCGACGGGCTCAAGCAGGAAGACCGGGATCACCCGGTCGGTCTTGGTCTGGTAGTCGGCGTAGGACGGGTAGGCCGCGACGGCCCGGTCCCACCACAGGTCCTTCTCCTCGCCGGTGATCTCCCGTGCCCGCATGTCCTGCCGGACCGGCCCGTCCTGCACCTCGACGAGCGGATGCGCGACCACGTTGGCGTACCAGACCGGGTTCTTCGGGCTGCCGCCCAGGGACGCGACGGCGGCGTAGCAGCCGTCATGCTCGACGCGCATGAGCGGAGCCTTGCGGATCTTGCCGGACTTGGCGCCGAGGGTGCTCAGCACGATCACGGGCATCCCGCGCAGGGTGGTGCCCTGGGTGCCGCCGGACGATTCGTACAGCTCGACCTGGTCGCGCACCCACTTCTCGGGGCTGGGCTCGTAGTCTCCGTGCAGCGGCATGACAGTCAACTCTCTCTTCGGCCTGGCTTAATTCTCTCGCAGGGGTACGCGGGGATGGCGTGGTGCGTACCGGGGAATGTAGCGCCAGAGCACCCCGGCGCCGAGGAGCCCCACGACGCCCATGACACCACTGGCCACCGACAGGGACAACACCGCAGTCATGCCGGCGACGGCCAGGGGGGCGGCGGCGCTACCGAAATCGGCCGTGAAGCGCCAGGCGCCCAGGAACGGCGCGGGGCCGGTGGGCGGTGCCAGGTCGGCGCCCAGGGTCATCAGCAGGCCGCTGCCGATGCCGTTGGCCAGTGAGAGGAACATCGCCACGGCGATGAACCACTGCACGTTGTCGGGCAGGTCGTGGGTGACGGAGAGGGCGAGCATGCCGATGCCGAGCCCGATCATCGACGGGATGGCGGTCCACATGCGGCCGAACCGGTCCATGATCTGGCCGCTGGCGTAGAACAGGGCGAAATCGATACCGCCGGCGATGCCGATGATCAGGGCCGTGTCCGGCTCGTTGATGCCGATGCTGACCGCCCAGAGGGGCAGCATCACCGTGCGGGTGGCGCGCATCGCGCCGACGAGGCCCGCGCCGGTGCCGAGTCGCAGCAGCACGCCGCGGTACCGCCAGATGGTGCCGAACAGGCCGGTGGTCTCCGCCGCTGCCTCGTCCTCGCCGGCGGTGCGGACGGCGGTGCCGGGTTGCGCTCCGGGCGCGGCGCTGGCGAAGGTGCTCGAAGGATCCGGCAGTAGCAACAGCACCACGGCCGCCGCCAGGCAGCAGACGATGAATACCCAGAAAACAGCGCTGGTGCTTCCGGTGAGCTGGATGACGCCGGCCGCGATGAACGGGCCCACGAACCAGCCGGCGCGGAAGACGCCGCCGAGGGTGGAGAGGGCCCTGGCCCGGTAGGCCACCGGAACGTAGCTGGTCATGAAGGCGTGCCTCGCGAGCGCGAAGACCGCCGTGGCCAGGCCGATGAGGAAGATGCCTGCGGCCAACACGAGGGGGTTGGGCGCGATGATGCAGACCAGCACGGCCATGATCGCCAGCAGCGATGCGCCGATCATGGAGTTCCGCTCGCCGAAACGCGAGACGACGGCGCCGCTGGGGATATCTCCGGCGAGTTCGCCCACCATCACCATGGCCGCGATGAAGCCCGCGAAGGCGAGGGAGGCGCCGAGACTGTCCGCCACCAGGGGAATGAGGGGAATCATCGCGCCCTCACCGATCGAGAAGAGCATCGTGGGTAGAAACGCTGCGAGGGCCACCCCCCGCAGGCTGAAGGGGCGCTCGGTACTCATCCGTTCGATGCTACCTCTCGCCCGGTAGGCTGGATTCCACAATGATTGAGCTGGACTTCTCTGAGCAGATCGCCGCGCTGCGGGCCACGTTCGACGACATCCGGTCGGTGATCGACATCGACCGGCTACGTCTGGACATTGCCGAGCTGAACGACGAGGCGGGCGCGCCCGACCTCTGGAACGACTCCGAGCACGCTCAGAAGGTGACCAGCGACCTGAGCCACCGTCAGAGTGAGCTCAAGCGCATTGAGAGCATCGAGAGCCGTCTGGACGACCTCGAGGTGCTCGTGGAGCTGGCCAACGCCGAGGGCGACCAGGAGTCAGCGGACGAGGCCACGGCCGAGCTGGAGAGCGTCAAGAAGGTGCTCGGCGACCTCGAGGTGCAGACGCTGCTGAACGGCGAGTTCGATCCGAACCCCGCCGTGATCACCATCCGGGCCGGCGCCGGCGGCGTCGATGCCGCCGACTTCGCCGAGATGCTGCTGCGCATGTACCTGCGCTGGGCCGAGCAACACAACTACACCACCAACGTTCTCGACGTGAGCTACGCGGAAGAGGCCGGCATCAAGTCGGCGACCTTCGAGGTCAATGCCCCGTATGCCTTCGGGACCCTGAGCGTTGAGGCCGGCACGCACCGCCTGGTGCGGATGAGCCCGTTCAACTCCGCGGGCAAGCGCCAGACCTCCTTCGCCGCTGTCGAGGTCGTGCCGCTGATCGAGCAGGCCGAAGCGGTCGAGATTCCCGACAACGACATCCGGGTCGACGTGTTCCGCTCCAGCGGCCCCGGCGGCCAGTCGGTCAACACCACCGACTCCGCCGTGCGCATCACTCACCTGCCCACGGGCCTGGTGGTGAGCTGCCAGAACGAGAAGAGCCAGATCCAGAACCGCGCCGCGGCCATGCGCGTGCTGGCCTCCCGGTTGCTGCTTCTGCAGCGTGAGCAGGAAGCGGCCACGAAGAAGGAGTTCGCCGGCATCATCACCGCCAGCTGGGGTGACCAGATGCGCAGCTACGTGCTCGCGCCGTACCAAATGGTCAAGGATCTGCGCACGGAGTACGAGGTCAACAACCCCTCCAACGTGTTCGACGGCGACCTCGACGGATTCATCGCCGCGGGCATCCGCTGGCGGAAAACCCCCACCGAATAGCGGGGAAACCGGCCGGCGGTGGCTCCCGTCAACCTGTCGAGTTGCTGCTTGAGGTATGTCGCAAGTAGGAAAATCCTGGTTGGCTGCCTAGGCTCGAACACGCCATGATCCGATTTGATCACATCACCAAGAAATATCCCGGTACGAACCGACCGGCCCTGAACTCCATCGACGTCGAGATTCTTCGCGGCGAATTCGTGTTCCTGGTCGGGGCTTCGGGCTCGGGAAAGTCGAGTTGCCTTCGCCTAATGTTGAAGGAGGAGAAGCCGTCCAGCGGGAGCATTCACGTGCTCGGCCAGGACCTGCGCTCCATCTCCAACCGCAAGGTGCCCTACTTCCGTCGCAACCTCGGCGTGGTCTTCCAGGACTTCCGCCTGCTGCCGAACAAGAGCGTCTACGACAACGTCGCCTTCAGCCTGCAGGTGATCGGTAAGTCTCGTGGGTACATCCAGGAGGCTGTGCCTGACACGTTGCAGATGGTGGGGCTGGCCGAGAAGGCTCAGCGCCTGCCGCACGAACTCTCCGGTGGCGAGCAGCAGCGTGTGGCCATCGCCCGCGCGATCGTCAACAAGCCGCAGATCGTGCTGGCGGACGAGCCCACCGGCAACCTCGACCCCACGACGAGCGCCGAAATCATGTCGTTGCTGGCGCGGATCAACGCCGGTGGCACCACGGTGATCATGGCCACCCACGAGGCGGGCATCGTCGACAAGATGAAGCGCCGCGTGATCGAGCTGTCCGCCGGCCAGATCGTGCGTGACGAGCGCCAGGGCGGCTACGCCACCGCGGCAATCCCCATGGTGCTGCCCCCGGGTGAGCGTGCTCCGTCCAGGTCTTCACGGATGCCGTCCACTGGCATGGCGACGGGAGCCACCACGGGCCCGACGCCCGCCGCACCGCTGACCTACCCCGCTCCGGAGGTGCTGCCCCAGGAGGTGGCCTCGGCCGAAGTCGAAGCCGCCGCTGTTGCGGTGAACACCGCTCCGCCGACCGAGGAGTCCGAGGCCGCTACCGCCGCGTCGGTTCCCGAGCGTCAAGCCGAGCCCGCCGCTGTCCGGCCGGTGGCCGTCGAGCGCGAGACCGCCCAGCCGGTTGCTGCCCAGCCGGCGCCCGTCGTCGAATACGCGCCGCCTGTTGCGGACGAGCCGGCCGAGCCGGCACCGAACGTCGAGCCGCCGACATCCACTATGAGCCGGCCGGTGATCCCTGTCACCGAGCATGACGAGCCGGAGCAGCTCACGCTGGCCGAGAAGCTCGGTCTGCGGGCGCCCGGTGAGAAGCCTGACCCCACTATTGAGCAGAACGTAGGACCCACCCGATGAGACTCGGACTCGTACTTTCCGAAGCCTCCCACGGCTTGCGGCGCAACGCCTCGATGGTGGTCTCCGTCGTGCTGGTGACCTTCATCTCACTGACCTTCGTCGGTGCGGCCATCCTGATGCAGATGCAGATCGGCCAGATGAAGAACTTCTGGTACGACCGCGCACAGGTGGGCATCTACATGTGCACGGCGATCTCGCCGGGGGAGACCTGCACGGCGGGTGAGGCCACCCAGGAGCAGATCGACTCGGTGAAGGCACAGCTGGAGTCCCCGACTCTGGCGACCTTCATCGACAAGTACTACTTCGAGACGCACGAGCAGGCCTTCGAGAACTTCAAGACGCAGTTCGCGGGTAACCCGGTGGCCGACTACGTGACCCCGGAGCAGCTCAACCAGACCTTCTGGGTCAACCTGAAGAACCCGGAGGATTCCGACGTGCTCGTGGAGAGCCTCTCGGGTGTTGCGGGTGTTGAGAACGTCGCCGACCAGCGCAAGTACCTCGACCAGATCTTCTCCGTGCTCAACGTGGCCAGTTACACAGCCATCGGCATCGCTTCGCTGATGCTCGTGGCGGCGGCGCTGCTGATCGCCACGACCATCCGTCTGTCGGCGTTCTCCCGGCGGAAGGAGCTGGGCATCATGAGGCTCGTGGGAGCGTCGAACCGATTCATTCAAACGCCGTTCATCCTGGAGGGGGTGTTCGCGGCGCTGCTGGGTTCGCTGCTTGCCGGTGGAGCGGTTGTGGCGCTGGTGAAGTTCTTCGTGCAGGACTTCCTCGGGGCGCGGCTCAGCGGCTTCGCTCTCGTCGACCTGCAGGATGCGTTGACCGTGGTGCCCATTCTGTTGGTGCTCGGTGCCGCCCTTGCTGCGGCGTCGGCCAACTTCGCCATCACCCGGTACCTAAAGGTCTGATCCGTCGCGGGCAGCGTGTCGGTGGCGGGTGAAGGTGCCGCTAGACTGATGGGCTGCCCGGCGGATGCCGGTTGCACCACAACTGATCGAGGAGAATGCCGTGCCCAGGGAAAAAGGCGAGAAGGTCGTCGCGACCAATCGCAAGGCGCGCCACGACTACCTCATCGAGGACACGTACGAGGCCGGAATGGTCTTGAGCGGTACCGAGGTGAAGTCCCTTCGGGCCGGCCGGGCATCGCTTGTCGACGGCTATGCCTTCATCGAGTCCGGTGAGGCGTGGCTGGATGCCGTGCACATTCCGGAGTACACGGCCGGCACCTGGACCAACCACCCTCCGCGCCGCAAGCGCAAGCTGCTCCTGCACAAACAGGAGATCATCAAGATCAGCCACAAGACCAAGGAGGGTGGATACACCCTCATCCCGTTGAAGATCTACTTCAGTGATGGCAAGGCCAAGGTCGAGATCGCTGTGGCCAAGGGTAAGAAAGAATTCGACAAGCGTCAGACCCTGCGCGAACGCCAGGACAAGCGCGAGTCGGACCGCGCCATCTCCGCGCGTCGCAACCTGGGCGACTAGCCGCACCCGCTCTGCCCCCGACCCGCTGGTCGAGCCTGTCGAGACCCCGGTGGTCGAGCGTGTCGAGACCCCGGTGGGTCATTCCGTGTTCGGGGGTTTTCGGGTGTGGGGGTCGTGGGCTCGGTGTTGGTTGGGCCGTCGCCATGTGCCGGTCGGGTCGAACCAGTGCGGTGCCTTCACTTGCGGCATCCCGTTGACCATGCGGATTTTCCACCCGGCGGTGTTGATGGTGTGGTGGTGGTACCAACACAGCAGCACCCCGTTGTCGATGTCGGTGCGGCCGCCGTGTTCCCAGGGGATGACGTGGTGGAGTTCGGTCCATTGGGCCGGACTGGTGCAGCTGGGGACGATGCAGCCGCCGTCTCTGGCGGTGATGGCGCGGCGTTGTAGGGGGCTGAAGCAGCGGGCTTTGTTGCCTAGGGCGAGGACAGCGCCGTTGCCGCCGAAGAACACGGGCCGGATACCACCGTTATCGATCATCTGGTTGATCGTTTTCATCGAGATCGGCCCGTCGATGCCGTCGATCCAGCCGACGCCGATGCCGGCGAGGAGGTCTGCGGCGCTGACGTGCACCATCACCGTCGGTGGCATTCCGCCCATCGTGGGGGTGCGGGGGTCTTGGGCGATCTGGGTGAGGATGCCGCGGAGGATGTCGGCTCGTTTCTCGCCGCCGCTGCGGTCGTCGAGGATCTCTCCGGGCACGAGTTCGCCGGCTTCGATACTCTCCTGTTCGTCGGCGGTGGGGAACCGGGGTGCGGTGCGGGCGGACTGGTAGGTGTTGAAGAGGGTTTGGATGATGCCTTTGAGATCCGGGGTGACTCCGCCGCGGAGGGGGTAGAGGCCGTTGCGGAGCCCGCCGAAGGAGAACGTGGACTTCGCTTCGAGGAGGTCTTCGTTGGGGGCGAGGCCGTCGGGGTTCAATGCTGCTTGCCACTGCAGGGCCATCTCGCGAAGCGCGTCAGCGGGGTAGCTGAACCCGTCCGAGTCCCCCAACCGGGTGATCGGGCTCTCGTCGGTGCTGCGGCCGTAGACGGAGCCGGTGGCCGATTCGACCAAGCCCGCCTCGGCCGCGTCGACGTCGGCGGGGTTCGCGTCGAAGCGACCATGGACCTTGTAGTCGGCCAGGCCCTTCACGATCTCCTCGGCCGCGTCCAGACCGAGTTCCCCGGCGGCCAGGGCAGCGGCGACGGTCGGGAACACGGGGTCAAGGACGGTGCCGCCCATCATGCGTGGGGCGATCTTGTCGCCCAACCGTATCCGCCGTTTCATTTCTTGCCCCGACGCCCCGGTCAACCGGGTCAACAGGTCCGTGTGGTGCGACGCTCCCAACCGCCAGGCCAACGAGTCCCGGCCCAAGCCTGTCCGGGCCCGGTAGTCCACCACGGTCGCGGTTCTCACCCGGGCCAGATCGGTGGGCCGGCCGACCTTCTCGGTCATCTGGGTCAACGCGACCAGTTCCGCGTCGTTGAGCCCGTCGACATCGATCGAGCCCATCACCTCCTGCACCGCCGCGGCGGCCTCGGCCAGGACCTGCAGCTTCTCCCCGAACACACCGGTGGCGCTGCTGCACCGCGGGATGTCTGCGGGTCCCGCCACGGGCTGCGGGGCACCCCGGCGAGGCGGGCGACGCGGCGCGGGTTCTGACTGATCACTGTCGACGCCGTCCGCGCCTGGCGACTCGGCGGCGGCGCGCCTGGCTGCTCTTTCGGCGGCTGGGTCGCCTGCTGAGGACGAGGCATCTGGCGTGTCGGTGGCTGCGTTTACGCTCGAGTCAGCGGTGACGTCGAAGGCGACAGGGACCGGTGCTGGACCGGCCAGGGCGGTGTTCCAGTCCTGCGGATTGCCACCGGTGGGAGTGTCTCCCAGCGGTGCGGTGGAGCCGTTTACGAGCTCTTCGTCCATACCCCCATTCTCCCACGAATCAAAGAATATTGTGAGGAAATGTCAAGTTATGCACAGGGGAATCTCGAGAATATTTGCGCCGGAGTCATTGCAGGTTCATAGGGATGTCTACGGGGATCTCGACAGGCTCGATCAACGACCGGGCGCGGCGGACAGCAGGGCGCGGGATCTCGACGGGCTCGATCAGCGACACGCGTGCGGCGGACAGCTGGGCGCGGGATCTCGACGGGCTCGATTGCCGCGGGGTCGGTCGCTGCGACCAGCCGACTGGGCCCGCTGCGGACAAGTGCACCCGGCGCACCGGGACCAGTTGTCCGGTCGGGCAACAGGTGCGCAGGCAAGCCGGCGGTCGAATGCACGGGGAGGCCAAAGTGTTGTATCCTGAAAGGCCGTAGTGGCGGGCTTCAATGTTCGTCACTGCGGTCTTGGAAACAAGATTGGTAATTCAACAGCGTGTGACAACGACCGCGTCTCGTGCGACTCCTAGAGAGCCGTCGACACGTGAACATGGGGATGATCGGTTTCGACATTGCCTGCGTAACTGTGAGAAGCGGGTCGAGGATGCAGGGTTATCTCGTTAACGATCTCTGCAAAACAATAAGTGCCAATTCAAACCGCACTGTCTCGCGTTCCGCTTTCGCCCTCGCGGCCTAAGTAGAACCACATTGAGACCGTCAGACCGGGAATGCTCTCTACTCGGACCCTGACGTCATTTAGAGAGATTGCTCCTATCCTGAGCCTCGGGGTATAGGGGGACTTAAACGAGGGCTGGGCTCGTCGGATCAGCTGACAGTGGCAAGTTCCGGAGCCGAGTAGAACGATTTCACTGGATACACCCGTAGAAGAAACATGACCACAGCAATGGACCGGGGTTCAATTCCCCGCATCTCCACCATTGGGTTGTTGCCACACGCTGTTGATTTGCTCGTTGAGCTCCACGCACGAACGCCATCCCTCGGGGTGGCGTTTTTGCGTGCTGAGCCATCCGTGCCTTCAGCCACCCAGGAACGATTGGTGCTGGTAGCCGTCGGCGTCGAGGATGACGGCCGTGGCCTCCGGCACCTCCACGAAGACGCCCGGCAGGTCGTTGAGCGGCTCGGACACCACGACCCGGGCATGATCCCCGAACGCCGCCAGGCGCGCCTGGTCGGGGTACATCTCACGCAAGGTCGGGATATCGGTGGAGTGGAACAGGGAGCGCGTGCGCCCCTGGGACGAATAGCGGAACGCCCACAGCGTGCTGCCGTCCGACACGGCAACCGTGCCCTGCCAGGGGAAGAGCACATCGTGCTCGTGGCCCACAGTCTCGACCATCCGGATCGCTCGTCCGACGGCCGCGATGGGATCGTCCTGCAGCCCGAGCGTGAGCGCGAGATGGAACAACACCTCCGAATCCGTCGTCCCCAGAACGTTGGGGTACAGGCCAGGGTCGATCGCCAGGGTGAGGTCGCGTTTCAGGTCCCGCCAGCCCGAGATGGCCCCGTTGTGCATGAACATCCAGTTCTCGTAGCGAAACGGATGGCAGTTGGTCTGCTGGATAGGCGGTCCCGCGGCGGCGCGAACATGCGTGAAGAACAGCGGGCTCTCGATCGCCCGCGTGAGTTCGCGCAGATTCTGGTCGTTCCAGGCCGGCTCGGTGCTGTGGAAGAGTGCCGGTTCGGCTGTCGCAGTCTCGCCAGAGGCGTACCAGCCGAATCCGAAGCCATCACCGTTCACCGTCTCCGCGCCGAGCGGGGAGTCCAGCGATTGCGCGACGATCGAGTGGGTGGCATCGAGCACGATCGTGGAGGGACGCAACGGTTCCCCGATATAGGCCAGCCATCTGCACATCGCTCTCTCCCATCCGACGCGACTGTGACGACGCGCACGCGCCCATTGTGCACCTCTCCGGCGGATCACGCCCTGGCGGCGGACCCGTGCGGCACCTGCGCTGAAGGGCGTAGCGGCCGCGCGCGACGAGTGCGGCCACGGTGATCCCGTCCGGTGACACGGCGGATCGTGATGCGCTGGCCGAGGCCATGGGCGGCGAACCGGTGCAGGTGGGCGCCCGTCAGGGTGAAGCGCAGAAAGCCGGGTGAGAGTCGGCTGACCTACCGCACCTCGGTGTCGAAGAGAGCGTTGAGCGAGGACTGGAGCAGCGCCGGCATCACACGAGGGAGGAGTGCGGGTGCAGGCGCAGGCCGGCCGAGGTGACGATCGGCTCCCGCTGGCCCCGGAGTGCACGATCTCGGTGCCGTGCACCGTGAGCTGGCTCGCGTGAGCGCGCAGGGCATCCGTCACGACGCCCAGATGACCGGGCAGATCGAACCATTCGCCGCCCTCGCCCGGCGTCTCGAGCACTTCGGCGAACGGCGTGCCGGTCGCCTCGCTCGCGGCCAGTGTCGCATCGTGGGCGCGCACGTGATCCGGATGCCCGTAGCCGCCGCCGTCGTCGTAACTGACCACCAGGTCAGGCCGCAGCCTCACGATGAGGGCTGCGATGTCCGCGGCCACCTCGGTGAGCGGCGCCACCGACAGCGCGTCAGAGGCGGCGTCGTCGGCCGGTCCGGCCAGCCCTGGCCGCAGCCACACCATGCCCGAATCGCGGTACCGGCGCGGCTCGAGTCCGTCGACCCGCGCCGGCGCCTCGCCCAGCCAGAAACGCTCGGTGATACCCAGGATGCCGGTGGCCCGCTCCAGCTCCCGGTCGCGTTCCCGGGCGAGCTCGGTCGTTCCCGCCAGAGCGGTCAACGGCCCGGCGACGACCTCGCCGCGTTCGCCGCGCGAGCAGGTGAGCAGGAAGACCCGGCTGCCCTGGCCACGTACTCGGCGATCAGCGCGCCGGTGGAGATGGTCTCGTCATCGGGGTGGGCGTGCACGAAGAGAACCGAGCGCCGCCCGTCGAGCAGGCTCACGCGCAGACCGGGACAGGCAGCACGGTGCAGTAGACCTCGATCAGGTGGGCGGCCGACCGCGGCCAGTCGAACTCCTCGGCCCGGCGGCGGGCCGCGAGGGACAGGCGCCTGGCCAGCGTGTGGTCCGACAGTACCGCGGTGAGCGCATCCGCCCAGTCCTGGGGGTCACGGGATTCGATCAGGAGGCCGGTGTCGCCGTCGATCACGGCCTCGCGGAGTCCGCCGGTGCCCTGGGCGATGACGGGCACACCGCTGGCGGCGGCCTCCAGGGCCACCAGGCCGAAGGTCTCGGAGTGCGAGGGCACCAGCACGACCCGGGCGCCGCGCATCAGTCCGGCAAGCTTCACTCGGTTGCAGGGCCCCAGGAACCGCACCTGATCTGCGATGCCGTGCCGGGCGGCCAGGCGGGTGAGCTCGTCGATGTAGCCGTCGTAGTCGGCCGAGGCGTCGCCCGCGATCACGAGCTCCGGCCGGAGTTCGTCGGGCACTGCCGCCAGCGCTTCGATGGCGAGGTCCAGACCCTTGAGCGGCTGCAGGCGGCCCGCGACAACGGCGTAGCCGAGAGCGTTCGCCCCGGCGACCGGTGTGTCGGCAGCAGCGAGAGGGTGGAACATCCGGCCGTCCACGCCCGGCGGGACCACGACGATGCGGTCCATCGATCCGCCCAGCCGCTGCACGACGGTGTCGGCTTCGGCCGCGCTGATGGCCACGACGAGGTCGGATTCGCGGGCCAGCCAGGCCTCGCCGGCCATCCGTCCGCCGGATTCGGGCCGCTCGCCGGCCGACAGCGGGGTGGCCTCGTCGGCCGCGATCGAGTGGAAGCTCTGCACGTGCGGCACGCCCAGCTCGCGGGCCAGGGGCAGCATGGCCATGCCAGAGAACCAGTGGTGCGAATGGATCACGTCCCACGGTCCGAGGGAGCTCGCTCGCACGCGGAACTCGTCGATGAACCCCTCGTGGTCGCCTTTGGGAACCGAGCGGAGCGGCCCGGCGTCGAGGTAGCGCAGGGTGACGCCCGGGCTCAGGCGCCGAGTGGTGGGCATCTCGGGGGAGGAGCGCCGGGTGAGGATCTCGACCTGGTGGCCGAGCTCCGCCATGGCCTCGGCCTGATGGCGAACCACCACGTTCATGCCGCCGGCGTCACCCGATCCGGGCTCGGCACCGGGGGAGGTGTGCAGGGAAACCAGGGCGATGCGCAGGGAAGAGGTAACTGGGGACACTACAGAATCTTAGGACATCGGGCGGATGCGTAAGATGAGAGCCAGTTGTATGCAATGCGCCCGGCGTGGGGTGCGCCGCCACCTCGTCCAGTGAGGGAGTCACATGCGCGAACTCGCTCGCTGGGCCATGGTCCCTATGATGCGCGCCTGGGCGACCTCCATCGAACGCAGCTTCGCCGGCATCCCACGACCCACGGATGCTCCCCAGGCCCATTCACCCGGCATCGACAGCGACCGCATCCTGATCGTCGGTGGCGGCTCCGCCGTGGGCTGGGGTGTGCTCAGCCATTCGCTGGCCTTGCCAGGCGCCTTGGCGCGGGCACTCACCGATCGCACGGGCCGCGGAGCCGATGTCGACGTGAGTGCGAAGTCGAGCATGATGGTGCGCTCGGCGGCGCACCACGTGGACTTCGCCAATCTCTGGCGCTACGACGCCGTCGTGCTCATCCTCGGTATCGGGGACGCGGCACGCCTCACCTCCACGCGGTCGTGGGTGACGGGTCTGGGCCGTTTGGTCGACCGCATCCAGCAATCCAGTTCCCTGGGCACCGAGATCTTCCTGGCCGGTATCGAGCCGATGGCCTCGGCTCCGGTGTTCAACACCACGCTCGGCCGCTGGGCGGGAACACAGGTCCTGGTGCTGAACGCCGCCAGCGCTCACTTCTGTGCGGGCCGCGCGCGCGTCACCTTCGTGCCGTTGCCGGCGACGCCGGTCTCGGCGACCGGCCGGTTCCGGTCGGCATCCGACTACGACCTGTGGGCGGATGCCCTCGCCGGCAGCATGGCCGCGCCGCTGGACCCGCGCGGCCGCAGCGCCCACCCACTGTCGCCGGATGAAGTGCAGGGGCGCACCTCCGACCAGGTCGAGGAGGCCAGGCACCGGGCGCTGATGTCCCTGAACCTGCTCGACACCGCGCCGGAGGCCCGGTTCGATCGCATCGTGGAGCTCGCCAGCCGGTCGCTGGGCACCAGCGCTGCCGCTTTCACGGTGCTCGACGGCGACCGGCAGTGGCACAAGGCCGTCGTCGGGCTGGGAACCACCGAGATTCCCCGCAGCAGCTCCTTCTGCACGATCACGGTGCTCGAGCCGGCCGCATTGATCGTGCCCGATGCCCTCCTCGACGACAGGTTCCGCGACAACCCCCTCGTCGTCGCAGGGCCCCGCCTGCGCTTCTACGCCGGGTTTCCCATCGAGGCGCCCTCCGGCGAACGCATCGGCGCTCTGTGCGTGTACGACCAGGAGCCTCGCACCGGGGAAGCCGTGGACGTGGTGCTCCTGCGCGAACTGGCGCTGCTGCTGCAGAACGAACTCTGGCAGTCGGCGGGCATGGCGACCGACGACGACCCCGTCGGTCTGGTTGCATAGAGCTCGGGCGCTGCAACCGGCCCGGCGGCTCGGCGAAGCTAGCGCGCGGCGCCGGCGAGCGTGCCGGCCACGGGCCCGCCCATGTCGCCGATCAGGCACACGATGGCCCGGTGACTGCTCTCCGTCCAGTCGGCCTCTGTAGGGGTGACGTAGATGTAGCCCAGCTCAGAGCTGGCGGCTCCGGGCTCCGGCAGCCCCACGAAGGGCCCGAAGGCCGCGCCGCAGCGTTTCTCGGCCTCGGCCACGATCACGTCGCTGCCGGGAAACTCGGTGCCGTCCAGCTCCGTTGCGGCGTAGACCTCCCAATCGTGACCGGCGCTGCAGGGGACCGTCGCCACGCCCGAGTGAAGGTCGCCGTCCAGGCCGTCGAGGCAGTCGCCCCTGGCGAGGGTGAAAACGTCGGTGCTGACATCGGGAATGAGCTCGGTCGTGCCCTCGTCGAGGTTTTCCGCGCCCGGAACCAGGCCGTCCAAGGCGTCGCACCCGCTCAGTCCGGTGAGCGCACCGAGTACCAGCAGGGT
Organism: Cryobacterium sp. PAMC25264; assembly: GCF_019443325.1. Lineage (NCBI taxonomy): Bacteria > Bacillati > Actinomycetota > Actinomycetes > Micrococcales > Microbacteriaceae > Cryobacterium > Cryobacterium sp. PAMC25264. The sequence goes on along the minus strand of NZ_CP080383.1, from coordinate 2,075,882 downwards.
GACGCCGATGCGACGGATGTTCATACGTGCTGCTGTCACGGACGCTGTGTGGTGTTCGGTCAGGCGGGAGACAGTCGGTGGGCGATCGCCGTCACGCGCTCGGGCCGGCGATGGCCTCGAGGGCGAGGGAATGCAGGTGCCCGTTGGTGGCGAGGGCGCTGCCGTGGAACGGTCCGTCCTGCCCGTCGGCCGAGGTGAAGCGGCCCCCGGCCTCCTGCACGATGGTGACCAGGGCGGCCATGTCATAGGGCTGCAGGTCGTATTCGGCAGCGATGTCGAGGTGACCCTCGGCGAGCAACATGTACGACCACATGTCGCCGTAGGCGCGCGTGCGCCACACCTGGCGGGTGAGCGAGACCAACTCGTCGAGCTTGCCCGCCTGATCCCACTGCTGGATGCTGCCGTAGCTGAGCGAGGCATCCGCCAGGCCCTGCACGCCCGACACGGCCAGGAGGGCGGGCGGAGCGTCGGGGAAACGGGCGTCCGTCGACCAGGCGCCGCCACCCGTGGCGGCCCACCAGCGCTTGCCGAGTGCGGGGGAGCTGACCACGCCGAGCACCGGAACGCCGTCGATCGCGAGCGCGATGAGGGTGCCCCAGATGCTGATGCCGCGCAGGAACCCCGCGGTGCCGTCGATCGGGTCGATGATCCACTGCCGGGTCGTGGACCCCGCGGTGCCGAACTCCTCGCCGAGGATGCCGTCGGCGGGGCGCCGCTCAGCCAGGAGGTCGCGGATGGCGCGCTCGACGGCCTGGTCGGCATCCGTCACCGGGGTGCGGTCGGGCTTGGTCGTGACAACCAGGTCGAGCGCTTCGAAACGGGCCATCGAGATCGCGTCGGCAGCGTCGGCCAGCTCGAGCGCGAGGACGAGGTCATCGGAGAGGGTGTGCTGCAGGGTCGGGGTCACGCTCCCCAGAATAGTGACTGGAGCGCGACACGCCGGGCGGCGACCCTCGATTGGCGCCGGGCGCGAATCTGGTGGTAATGTCTCATGTCGGCGGGGGAAGTCCTGCCGCCTGAAATACGCACCTCTAGCTCAATTGGCAGAGCAGCTGACTCTTAATCAGCGGGTTCCCGGTTCAAGTCCGGGGGGGTGCACCACACAAAAAGCCCGGTCGCACTCATGCGGCCGGGCTTTTTCGTATCCGCTTCGCAACCAGTCGCCATCCGGTCGCGGATGCATAAACTGGGAGCACGCTGTGTGTGGCGGAAGCCAGGAACAGGCCGGGGCCCAGACACGTTGTGCCGAGGGAACGTCCACGATCACGGCGTCCACGATCAAGGAGAGACACTATGAGCGGAACCACTGAGACGGCGACACTGGCAGGCGGCTGCTTCTGGGGCGTCGAGGAACTCGTGCGCAAGCGCGAGGGCGTCATCTCGACCCGGGTGGGCTACAGCGGCGGCGACACCCCGAACGCGACCTACCGCAACCACGGCGACCACGCCGAGGCCATCGAGATCACCTTCGACCCCGAGCGCACCAGCTTTCGCGAGCTGCTGGAGTTCTTCTTCCAGATCCACGACCCGTCCACCACGGACCGCCAGGGCAACGACCGCGGCCGCAGCTACCGTTCGGCGATCTTCTTCGCGGATGCCGAGCAGGAGCGCGTCGCCCGGGACACCATCGCGGATGTTGACGCATCCGGCATCTGGCCCGGCCCGGTGGTGACCGAGGTCGAACCCCTCGGCGACTTCTGGCTGGCCGAGCCCGAGCACCAGGACTACCTGCAGAACTACCCGAACGGCTACACCTGCCACTTCGTGCGGCCCGGCTGGGTCCTGCCGCGTCGCGAGCAGGTCGCCAACTAACTCCACTGCATCACCTGTGCCGGCCCGGTCGTGTTCCTCACGACCGGGCCGGTTTCGTCTGATCGGTCGCCACGTGAGGGGCGGGAGCGTTGACAGTCCCGGTATCCGGGGCAAACGTGGCGTGAAGCATGGGTCTCCCTGCGCCGGTTGGCGTCGTCGGGTGCAGGCTCCGGCGCCGAGCAGGAGGAGTAGACGATATGACCAAGCAGGCGGGGACCGAGCAGACACAGACGGGGCAGCCCAGCGTCGAGCATCCGGCGGTTGTGGAACGCGTCGCACGCGGCAAGGCCGCACGCACGAGCACCCCGGTATCCAGCCATCGCGGTTGGCAGCCGGCGGCCGACCGACCAGACCCGGTCGCGCTGCTCGAGGAGCAGAACCTCACCCGGGAAACCGACCTGGTGCCGGTGCGGCACGGGCGCATGATGGCCTCTCCGTTCACGTTCTACCGGGGCGCCGCCAAGATCATGGCCACCGATCTCAAGGACGTGCCACGGGCTGGGCTCATCGTGCAGCTCTGCGGCGACGCCCACCTGTCCAACTTCGGGGTGTTCGCCTCACCCGAGCGCAATCTCCTCTTCGACCTCAACGACTTCGACGAGACCCTGCCCGGCCCATTCGAATACGACGTGCTGCGGATGTCCGCGAGCTTCACGATCGCCGCCCGCAACAACGGCTTCAGCAGTGACGACGTGCGCGCCATCACCGAACAGTCCGTGCGGGCGTACCGCGAAGCCATGGCGCAGTTCGCGCAGATGGGCACCCTGGACATCTGGTACGCCAAGTTATCCGAGGCCGAACTGGTCGCTGCCATGGACACCGTGCGCGCGAGCCAGAAAGGAAAGGCCGCCCGCAAGGCGTCGAAGAGACTGGAGAAGAACGCCCTGAAGAACGCCGCGAAAGCTCGATCCCGGGACAATCTGCAGGCGCTGGCCAAACTCGCCGAATTCGTCGACGGCCGGTACCGCATCGTGAGTCAACCGCCCATCGTCATCCCGGCGCGCGAGCTGGCCTCGACCTTCGGCCTGACCGCCGAGGAGGCCCAGGCCGCGATCCTCAGCCAGCTGCAGTCCTACCGGGCCACCCTGCAGGATGATCGCCGGCAGCTCCTGGAGCGCTTCGAGGTCGTGGACGTCGCCCACAAGGTGGTCGGCGTCGGCAGCGTCGGCAACCGAGCGTTCATCGCGCTGCTTCAGGGCCGGGACGAGCAGGACCCGCTGTTCCTGCAGGTGAAGGAGGCCACGGCATCCGTGCTCGAAGATCATCTGCCACCGAGCGTCTACGACCAGCCCGGCGAGCGGGTGGTGCAGGGACAACGGCTGATGCAGGCCGCCAGCGACATCTTCCTGGGCTGGACCAAGGGGGTGCAGGCGGGCCGGTATCTGTACTGGCGGCAGCTGCGCGATATGAAGGGCTCGGTCGTCGTGGAGGCCATGGTGCCGCTGGGTATGTCGTTCTACGCACAGGCCTGCGGCTGGACCCTGGCACGCGCCCACGCGCGGTCGGGCGACCCGATCGCCATCGCGGCCTACCTGGGCGCCAGCGACAAGTTCGACCGGGCGGTCACCGACTTCTCCCTCCGCTACGCCGACCAAAACGACGAGGACTACCAGGCCTTCCACGACGCCGTGCAGAGCGGCCGGTTGGTCGCCCGAGCCGGCGTCTGACCGGCCGCGCAACTGTTCCCCGTGCGGACTTCTGCACCCAGTGCGCCGGGTGCAGTTGTCCGTTTCGGGCACAGAAGCCGCAGGTCGGAACGGGGTTCGCGTTCCGGCCGCCGTACGATGGCAGGACACGCCGCACCCGCGCGGCACACCGGGCGACACGGCGGGGGAGGAGGCGACGGCATGGCGAAGGCACCCACGGTCTACGATGTCGCCGAGCGGTCGGGCGTCTCCATCGCCACGGTCTCCCGCGTCTTCCGATCGCCCGACACCGTGCGCGAGCCCACCCGGCAACGTGTGCTCGCGGCCGTCAACGACCTCGGCTACGTTCCCAGCGCCGCGGCCCGCGGACTCGCCGCGCGCCGCACCAATGTGATCGGCCTGTTCTTCCCCGGCCACGACGAGACGGTCCCAGACCAGCCGGTCGATTCGGCGCGCGGCGACACCGTGCCCATCGTCGACGACGATCCGGCCGGTGCGCCGGATGCCGAGAACCTCTACTTCGACGAGGTCCTGCGCGGTGCCGAGATCGAGGCCTGGCGCCGGGGGTTCGCCCTCATGGTGGCCGCCGGACGCGGCAACACCCGCGAGGCCCTGGTCACCGATATCGCCGGCCGGGTCGATGGCCTGGCCGTGCTGGCCCGCACGGTACCCGACGAGCTGCTCGCCTACGTGGCCCGCCGTATCCCGGTGGTGATCCTGGCCGGCGCTCAACGCGCCGACGAGTTCGACCACGTCAGCGCCAGCAACGGGCCAGGCATGCGCACCCTGGCCAACTACGTGCTGCAGTCTCACGGCGTGCACGAGGTGGTCTACATCGCCGGACCCGCTGACTCGCCCGACGACGCCGAACGCCTCGCCGGCTTCCGCGACGCCCTGGCCGACTCCGGGGTGGCCGAGAGCAGCGTGCGGATCCTCCGCAGCGACTTCACCCGCGACGGAGGCCGCGCCACTGCAGCGCGCATCCTCGCCGGAGCCCAGCCGCGCGGCATCCTCTGCTCCAACGACGAGACCGCTCTGGGAGTGCTCGACGTCCTCGAGCAGCGCGGCATCCGGGTGCCCGACGACATCCTGGTGACCGGGTTCGACGGCATCGCTGCCGGCCGCCATTCCCGTCCCAGCCTCACCACGGTGCACCAGCCCATGGTGGAGCTTGGCCGCGCCGCGGTGCACGCCATTACCGCCCGGCTCGACGACCCCAGCCTCGAACCCCAGGCTTTCACGCTGCCCGTCGAGGTCGTGCTGCGGCAGAGCTGCCCGCGCGTCTGAGCCCCCGGCTCCACCCGTTCCCCAGAGATTCTGCTTGCTTTTCATGAATGTATGCGCATACACTCGAATCAGATCACGCGTCCGCCGACGCGATCAGCTCAACGACGACTGAGGAATACCGGTAGTAATGATGCAACCCACTCGATCTCGGCGCAGGTCCCGGCCGCTGGCCCGCACACTCGCCGCCGTGGCGATGGCCGTCGCCGCCTCCACGCTCGCCGCGTGCAGTATCCAGATCCAGAGCGCGCCCGACCCGTCCATCCCCGACGACACCATGCTCGTCGCCGCCGACAACGGCTCCCCATTGTTCGAGAAGAACTTCAACCCGTTCATGATCAACAAGCGGGTCGCGGCGTTCTACATGTACGAGCCGCTCATCGTGCTCGACAACCTCACCGGCGAAGAGCACCCGTGGCTCTCCACCGGGTACACCCAGCCCGACCCGTCCACGATCGTCTTCACGATCCGCGACGGCGTCACCTGGTCCGACGGCGAAGACTTCACCGCCGCCGACGTGGGCTTCACGTTCCAGCTCCTCAAGGACAACCCGTCGCTCGACCTTCAGGGCATCTGGAGCTACATCGACACCTTCGAGGTCGGCGACGACACCGTCACGGTGCACCTCACCGCACCGGATGTGCCCGCCGCGCAGCTCATCGCCTCCACTACCCTCATCGTGCCCGAGCACATCTGGGCGGATGTCGACGACCCCACCACCTGGCGGAACCCCGACCCGGTCGGTACCGGCCCGTACACGCTGGGCAACTTCGCCCCGCAGCAGTACACCGTCGACAAGAACCAGGACTACTGGCAGGCCGACACCGTCGCCGCCGAACACCTGATCCTGCCGGCCACCAACACCCAGCTCGACGTGGCCACCAAGGGTTACGACTGGGCCTACTCGTTCATCAGTGACGTCGACGGCGCCTGGGTGGATGCCGGAAACAAGAACACCTACTGGTTCCCGCCGGGCGGCACCATCGCCCTGTTCCCCAACCTCACCAAGGCGCCGTTCAACGACGTCAACGTGCGCCTGGGCCTGTCCACGGCGCTGGACCGCGGCATGGTCGGCGACGCCGCCGCGGAGGGGTACATGGACCCGGCCGGCCAGACCAACATCCTGCTGCCCAACCAAGCGGATGTGCTCAACCCAGATATCCCGGACTCCGGGCTGATCACCCAGGACACCCAGAAGGCGCTGGACTACTTCGCCGCGGCGGGGTACACGCAGCAGGGCGGCAAGCTGGTGGACGCGTCCGGTGCCCAGCTCAGCCTCACTATCACCACCGCAGCCGGGTACAACGACTGGCTCAAGGGCGTGCAGGAGGTGCAGAAGCAGTGGGGCGCGATCGGCGTCGACGTCAAGGTCGCCTCGCCGCAGCCCGCCGCGTACACCCTGGCGCTCCGCAACGGCGAGTACGACCTCGCCATGGGTGCCACCGGCGGCACCGGCAACACCTTCCGCGACTTCAACAACCTGCTCTCCAGCGAGTGGGTCAAGCCCGTCGGCGAAGAAGCCAGCAACAACTTCGAACGCTTCAGCGACCCGGCCGTCGACAAGATCCTGGCCGAGTACAAGGTCGCTCTGGACCCCGCGGTACAGGCCGACCTGGCCAACCAGCTGCAGGAAGTCGTCTACGACCAGATCCCGTCGATCAGCCTCTACTACGGCGGCTCCTGGGGACTGTTCAGCGACGCGAAGTTCACCGGTTGGCCCAGCGCCGACGACCCGTATGCGTCGCCCAAGACCTACGAATCCACCCCCCTCCTCGTTCTCACCCACCTGAAGAAGGTCAATGATGACTAGCACCACGGCGGCGCCACGCGGCGCCGAGAGCCTCGCCCCGGCGGGTCTGAGTCCCACGGATGCGGCGGCTTCGCCCAGCCCGCTCCTCCGCGGCAGCGTGTTCGTCGCACGCAAGCTCGGCCTGTTCGCCCTCACCCTGTGGGCGGCCGTCACGGTCAACTTCCTGCTGCCGCGGCTGATGCCCGGCACGCCGGCGGATGCCGCGCTGGCCAAGCTCGCGCAGAACGGCCCCGTGACCGAGGCCACCAAGGCCGCCATCGAGGCGCAGCTCGGCGTGCCCACCGGCAACATCCTCGAACAGTACGTGGCCTACCTACACCAGGTGGTGACGCTGGACTTCGGCATTTCGTACACCTTCTACCCGCAGAGCGTGGGCGAACTGGTCTCGGCCGCGCTGCCCTACACGCTCGTGCTGGTGGGCCTGGTCACCGTGGTCGCCTTCATTCTCGGCACCCTGCTCGGCGTGCTCGCGGCCTGGAAGCGCGGCACCTGGCTCGACAGCGTACCCACCCTGGTGGGCTCGTTCATGAGCGCCTTCCCGTACTTCTGGACGGCCCTGCTGCTGCTCTTCTTCGCCGGCTACGTGCTGCGGCTCTTCCCCACCTCCGGGGCCTACGGTCCCACGGCCTCGCCGAACCTCTCGTTCGAGTTCCTCGGGGATGCGCTCTACCACGGGGTGCTGCCGGCACTCACGATCCTGATCACCTCGCTCGGTGGCTGGATCCTGGGCATGCGCAACACCATGATCTCCACCCTGGGCGACGACTACGTCACCTTCGCGGAGGCGAACGGGCTCAAACCCCGCACCATCGCCCTGCGCTACGCCGCCCGCAACGCCATCCTGCCCAACCTCACCTCGTTCGGCCTGGCCCTCGGCGGTGTCGTCGGCGGCTCGATCCTGGTGGAACAGGTCTTCGGCTACCCGGGCATCGGCTACCTGCTCTTCAACGCCGTCACCAACCAGGACTACCCGTTGATGCAGGCACTCTTCCTGATGATCACCGTGAGCGTGCTCATCGCCAACTTCCTCGTCGACATTTTGTACGGCGTGCTGGACCCGAGGACCCGACGATGACCACCTCACTGCCACCGACCACCGCTGCCATTCGCGCTCCCCGCACCTCGATCGACGCGGCCCGTCGCCCTGGAAGGTCGTTCTCCGCGTCGCCTCCACGGTGTGGAGCAACGGCAAGGCCCGCATCGGCCTCGTCATGCTCGCCGTGTTCATCCTCCTGGCGATCTTCGCGCCGCTGATCGCCCCATACGGAGCCAGGGAGACCGGCTTCGAGCGGAGCGCCGACGGCAGTGCAGCGCACTGGCTCGGCACCACCGCGGCCGGTGAAGATGTGCTCTCGCAGCTTCTCTACGGCGCCCAGATCAGTATCTTCGTCGGGCTCGTCGCTGGCCTCCTCTCCACGATCATCGCCGTGCTGATCGGCCTCAGCTGGGGCTACGTGCGCGGGTTCGGTGCCGACGTGATCAACTTCGTCGTCAACCTGTTCCTCGTCATCCCCGGCCTGCCGCTCATGATCGTCATCGCCGCGTACCTCTCCGGGGGTGGCATCGGCATGATCATCGTGGTCGTCGTGATCACCGGCTGGGCCTGGGGCGCCCGGGTGCTACGCAGCCAGACCCAGTCCCTGCGCTCCCGCGACTTCGTCACGGCCGCCGTGTTCAGCGGCGAACGGCCCTTCCGCATTGTTTTCCGCGAGATCCTGCCGAACATGACCTCGCTCATCGTGGGTAACTTCTTCGGTGCCGCCACCGCGGCGATCCTCGCCGAAGCCGGCCTGGAGTTCCTCGGCCTCGGTGACTCCACCGTGGTGAGCTGGGGAACCATGCTCTTCTGGGCGCAGAACTCCAACGCCCTGCTCACCGGGCAGTGGGCGCTCCTGTTCGCCCCCGGCCTCTGCATCGCGCTGCTGGCCACCTCCCTCACCCTGATCAACTTCGGCGTCGACGGCATCAGCAATCCCCGCCTCCGGGAAGGAACCAAGAAATGACCCCGACACCGTTCAGCCAGAACCCGCCCGCCGCCAACACCACCCTGCTCGAGGTGCACGACCTGTCGGTGCATTACGGCTACGGCGAGAACGCCACCAAGGCCGTGCAGAACGTCTCCTTCCGGCTGGCCCACGGCGAGTTCGTCGGCCTGGTGGGGGAGTCCGGCTCGGGCAAATCCACCCTCGGCTTCGCCCTCACGGGCCTCTCCAAGCCGCCGGCGCACATCGAGAAGGGCCGCATCCTCTTCGGCGGCAAGGACATCGCCAGCCTCGACGCCGAGCAGCTGCGCGAGCAACGTCACGGCGGCATCGCCATGGTGCTGCAGTCGGGCATGAACGCGCTCAACCCGGTGCGCAGCATCCGCAACCACTTCGTCGACATCTTCCGCGCCCACGGGCACGTCGACCGCTCACGCTGGACGGACCGGGCCACCGAGCTGATCGGTAAGGTCGAACTAACCCCGCAGGTGCTCGACAGGTTCCCGGGCGAGCTCTCCGGCGGCATGCGGCAGCGGGTCTCCATCGCGCTCGCGCTCTCCCTCGAACCCGAGCTGATGGTCTTCGACGAGCCCACCACGGCCCTGGACGTGCTGGTGCAGCACGCCGTGATGAACACCATCATCGAACTGCAGAAGAGCGAGAACTTCACGGCCATCCTGATCAGCCACGACCTGGGCATCGTGCTCGAATCCGCCCAACGGGTGATGGTCATGCACGAGGGCCGCATCGTCGAGGATGCGCCGGCCCGGCAGATCCTGGAGAACCCGCAGGCCCCGTACACCCGGATGCTGCTCTCGCACTACGCCGACCCGCGCGCCGAGATCGTGGAGTTGCCCGGTTTCGCCGACCGGCAGCAGCGGAATGCGCAGGGTGCTGAGCGGGCAGAGGGCGCGACCCACGCGCCCACGGTCTCACCGCGCACCCGGCGCACCGACCAGCACGCCATGGTCGTCGAGAACGTCTCGAAGATCTACCCCGCCCCGCGCCGCGGCGAGGCCCCCGTGCGCGCCGTGGACAACGTGTCCTTCACCCTTGAGCCCGGCGCCGCACTGGCCCTGGTCGGGGCCTCCGGCTCGGGCAAGTCCACGATCGCCAAGCTCATCACGGCGGTCGAGAAGCCCACCAGCGGCAGCATCCGCTTCGGCGACCTCGACGTGGGAGAGCTGAACCGCCGCCACTTCCGCCGGCTGCACCGCGACGTGCAGATGGTCTTCCAGGACCCGTACTCTGCGCTCAACCCGCTGCACACCGTGGAATACGCGCTGACCCGCCCGGTGATCAACTTCACCGGCCTGACCGGCACCGACGCCCGCCGCCGGGTGCTCGAACTGCTCGACATCGTGGGGCTGAGTTCCGTGGAGGAATTCGCGGCCAAGCTGCCGCACCAGCTCTCCGGCGGGCAGCGCCAGCGCGTCGTGATCGCCCGCGCGCTGGCCAGCGACCCGCAGGTCATCATCGCCGACGAGCCGGTGTCGATGCTCGACGTGTCGCTGCGTGCCGGCGTGCTGGCCCTGCTCGAAGACCTGCGCGAACAGTGGGGGGTGAGCCTGCTCTACATCACCCACGACCTGCTCAGCGCCCGGGTGGTCACCGATAACATCATGGTGCTCAACGGGGGGCAGGTGGTGGAGCGCGGCGTCACCGCCGATGTGCTGCAGAACCCGCAAGACGACTACACGATCCGGCTGCTGGACGCGATTCCGAACCCGCGCAAGGTCGTCGCGTGACGGCCGCGTTCGGCGGCCTGGCCCTGGCCCCGGAGCTCGAGCACTTCAGCATCGACACCGCGGCCGGCCCGCTCACGGCGTTCCGGGTGCCGCCGCAGGGTCCTAGCCGTGGCGTGGCCCTGCTGGTGCCGGGCTTCACCGGGTCCAAGGAGGACTTCCGGCTGCTGCTGCCGCTGATCGCTCAGCACGGCTGGGAGGTCGTGAGCTACAGCCAGCGCGGCCAGGCCGACTCGGCCGCGCCCGTTGGCATCGAGAACTACCGTCTTGACGACTTCGCGGCGGATGCCGTCACCGTCGCCCGCGAGATCGGCCGGGGTGGCCCGGTGCACCTGGTCGGCCACAGCCTGGGTGGCCTCGTCGCCCGGGCCGCACTCCTTCAAAGTGTTTCCCGGCAGAACGGGCCGGCGCTGTTCACCGACCTCACCATGCTCTGCTCCGGCCCCGGCGGCCGGGCGGGGGCGCACGAGGCCGAGGCCGAGTTGGTGGCCGAACACGGCACCCTGGCCATCTGGGCGCTCGACCACCCAGCGGGCAGCGCGCTCACCGCCGACGACGAGTTCGTGCGCGATCGCCTGATCGCCTCCTCGGTCGACAACATCCTCGGCGGCATCCGCATCCTTCAGTCCACGCCGGACTCCACCGAGGCCGTGCGCGCCACCGGGGTGCCCACCCTCGTCGCCCACGGCGACACCGACGACGCCTGGCCCATCCCGTCGCAGAAGCTCATGGCCGAGCAGCTCGGCGCCGTGTATCGGGTGATCCCGCAGGCCGGGCACCTGCCCAACCTCGACAACCCGGGCTTCGCGGCCGTGATGCTCGACGCGTTCTGGGCATCCACCAGCTGATTCTTTCTCTTTTCACCACCGCACCATCGCTACCCCAAGGAGATTCTTCCATGCTCACTTTCCCCCAAGGCTTCCTGTGGGGCGCCGCCACCGCCGCCCACCAGATCGAGGGCAACAACGTCAACAGCAACTGGTGGCCCAAGGAGCACGCCGAGGGTACGACCATGGTCGAACCCTCCGGTGACGCCGCCGACAGCTTCCACCGCTACCGCGAAGACATCCAACTGCTCGCCGACCTGGGCCTGAACTCCTACCGGTTCAGCATCGAGTGGGCCCGCATCGAGCCCGAGCGCGGCTTCACCTCCCGTTCGGCCGTTGACCACTACCGCCGCATGGTCGACACCTGTCACGAGTTCGGCATCGAGCCGATCGTGACCCTGATGCACTTCACGGTGCCGCGCTGGTTCGAGAACGACGGGTTCTGGCGGGCGAAGGATGCCGCCGACCTGTTCGCGCGCTACACCGAGCTGGCCCTGCCCGTCGTGGCCGAGGGCGTCAACTACGTGTGCACCATCAACGAGCCCAACATTGCCGCCATGCTCGCCGGTGGAGAAGACGCCGCCAACCTCGTGGCGCACGGCCTGCCCGACCCCGACCTGCAGGTGGCGGACGCGTTGTTGCTCTCGCACCAGCGCTCCCGCGAGGTGCTCTCGCAGGTGAGCGGGCTCAAGACCGGCTGGACCATCGCCACCCAGGCCTTCGTGGCCGTGGAGGAGGAAGGCGCGGCCGAGAAGCTCGTGGAGTACGGCCACCCGCGCGAGGACTGGTACCTGGAGAACGTGAAGGGTGACGACTTCGTGGGCGTGCAGGCCTACACCCGCACCTTCATCGGTCCGGAGGGCCCTCGTCCGGTCGCCGAGAACGTGGAGACCACCCTCACTGGCTGGGAATTCTTCCCGCCGGCCGCCGGCATCGGCGTGCGTGCCGCCTGGGAGCTCACCGACCACGTGCCCGTCATGGTCACCGAGAACGGCATCGCCACCGCGGATGACAGCCGCCGCATCGCCTACACGCAGGGCGCCCTCGAGGGCCTGCACGCCTGCATCGAGGACTGCATCGACCTGCTCGGCTACCTGCACTGGTCGGCGCTGGACAACTACGAGTGGGCCTCGGGCTTCACGCCCACCTTCGGCCTGATCGCCTGGGACAAGCAGACGTTCGCGCGCACCCCCAAGCCCAGCGCGAGCTGGCTCGGTGAGGTCGCCCGCCGCAACGGCCTGGAGTCCTCGGTCGCCCCCGCGGCCTAGCCGTCTCCGCCGGCCACGCGTTGGTCGAGCGTGTCGAGACCCGGCTGCACGTTGGTCGAGTGTGTCGAGACCCGGCGAGAAGGTCTCGACAGGCTCGACCAGCGTGGGTGCGGCTAGACGAAGCGCTCGAGAACCGTGCCGTCGCGCATCCGTTCCACCCGCTTCACGTGCTCGCGGATGTCGCGTACCCCGCGGTACACCGCCAGCTCGGCCACGTCGACCACCTTGGTGGACGCGTGCGCCCGGGTGGGATGCGCGAATTCCTCGATCGACAGGAAGCTGTCCCGCCCGCGTGGCTCGGCACTGAAACGCTGCGCGAAGCCGGTGTTCACGGTCGTGAGTTCGATGTCGTCCTCGTGCGCGTTCACCAGGCTGCGGGTGTCGAGGGTCAGCACGGTGTGGGCGTCATCCCGGTAGGAACGCGCGGCCAGGAGTTCCTCGAGCCGCCGCTTCTGTAGGAAGAAGAACACCCGGTCGTTGAGCATCGTGTACCACTCGCTCGGCGTGAGGTCTTCGAGCGCCGCGGCGAGCGACGATTCGTGGATCGCCTTCTGATGCCGGATGACCGCGGTGCCGTAGTCCGGGTGCTCCAGCTCGATCGACTCCCCGCGCCGCTTGGTCAGGATCGCCGCCTGGGGTGCCCCCTGGCGTACGCCCCAGCGCGTCACCAGGGCGCTGGTGCTCAGCAGTCCGTGCCGCTCGATGGACGGCCACGCCCCATCCGCTGCCACGTGGTACAGCTCGGGGTAGAGGCGGATCAGGTCCTTGGAGAGCACGGGGCAAGCGTACCGCGGGCCCGGCCGGACCCCGTCCGGCCGGACCCGCATCCGGCCTACACCCGCGCCGGTACCCGCCCCACCCGGCCCAGACGCTCGGCGCTGGGGTCCATGCTCGGGCCGAAGGGCGTCTCGTCGCGGTTCAGCCGGAACGCCAGCGGCAGAGCCCGCCCGAAGTGCCGCAGCGCCCGGTGCCAGAAGGTCACCGGGTTGAGGCCGCAGACACGCATGGCCGGGCCGTGGTCGATCGCCAGTGCCGTCGCGGTGCCCACCGCGAGCACCCAGGCCAGCGACGCGGCCAACACCCGAGCCGGGCGGGGAGTGGACGCGAAGCCCATCCTGAGCTGATCGATCTGAAACCGCACGTGCTCAACCTCGTCGGTGAGGATGCGCCGCGCCACCCCCTGCACGACGGGGTCGGCACAGTGCTTCAGCGCGACGAAGTACTCCATCGCCACGGTCTCGACGATGAGGAACAGCGCAACCTCTGTGCGGAGGCCCATCATGCGGCGGAGCACAACGAAGATGCCGTCGGACCAGTGCGCCGTCAGTCGTTCGGCGCCGAACCGCGACAGGGCGGCCCCGAAGAGGGCCGAGTGCTTCTGCTCCTCGGCAACGAAGAGCCGCAGTGCCGCGTCGTACTCGCGATCGTGGCGGCGGCGCGCCTTCGACAGCAGGCCGGTTCCATCGCCGCTCTCGCCCAGCTCGAAGCGTTGCAGCGACCGGGCGATCAGGGCGATGTGCGGTGCGGGGAGGGTGGAGACCGAATCCCACGGGATCAGCGCGTCAAGCCGGTCATGCCGGGCGAGATTTGCTTTGAAGTAGCTGATCCAGGCGTCGAAACCCGGGCTGGACGGTGCCTCGTTCTGATTCATGCGAACTCCTCACGTAAGCGAATCCAGCGGCTCAGTGGCCCCGGAAATGCATTTGCTGTAACCTGACGAGGGTTAACGTATCGAATAACGATACAAAATGCACGTTATTCGATATGGAGGGGCACATGTCTCGTTCGGTACTCGGCGCGCTCCGCGCTCTTTTGATCGTGCTGTTCGCCGGGTCGCTGGCCGCGCAGGCCGGCTCCGGGCTCATCGCCGGCGCCGTGGCGCGCGGCCCTCTCGCAGTCGTCGTCATCACCCTCATCGTGGCGGGAGCCCTCTGCGTCGAGGTGGTTCTGCTGAGTGTGTGGATGCTCGTGGCGATGATCCGCCAGGAGACCCTGTTCGATGATCGCGGGCACGCCGACCGATGGGTCGACGCCGCCATCGGCGCGCTGATGGCCGCAGCGGTGGTCTCGGCCGGGGGAGCGGTCGCCCTGGTCGTGCAGGCCGCCGAGCCCGGTGCCTGGGGCCTGGCTCTTCTGGCGGTTGCCGCCTGCGGGGCGAGCGCCGCCCTCGCCCTGCTCGTGGTGGTGATGCGCCGACTGCTGCACACCGCCATCAGCTTGCGGAGCGAACTCGCCGAGGTCATTTGATGGGTATCGTCATCAACCTCGACGTCGAGCTGGCCAAGAAGAAGATGTCGGTGACCGACCTCGCGGCCGCAATCGGGCTGGCGGTGGCCAACGTGTCGATCCTCAAGAACGGTCGGGCCAAGGCCGTGCGGTTCTCCACCCTCGACGCCATCTGTTCGGTGCTGGGCTGCCAGCCCGGAGACATCCTGACCTACGTCCCCGACTCGGGCGAGCCGGCGGGCGACGAGAGCGGCGAGGCCTGACTCGGGGGATTGCCTACTGCAGGCCGCGCGTCAGAAATTGAGCGCCAACCGGATGCCGAGGGCGAGCATGACCACCGCGATGGTGCCGTCGAGCACCCGCCACGCTCCCGGCCGGGCGAAGACAGGCCGCAGCAATCGCGCCCCGAAGCCCAGCCCGGTGAACCACAGCACGCTCGCCAGCATGGCGCCGCCCACCCACCACCAGCGCTCGGCCGGGCCCTGTTGGGAGGCGACGGAGCCGAGGAACAGCACCGTGTCAAGGTACACATGCGGGTTGAGCCAGGTGAGGGCGAGGACCGTGCCGACGGCCACCCGCATCCCGGTGACGCCCGGGGCGCCCGTCACCACCAACGTGCCGGGGCGGAGAGCTCGTCGTGCGGCCCACAGGCCGTAGACCACCAGGAAGGCCGCCCCGAGCATCCGCACGACGACCATGGCCACGGGTGCCGCCTGCACGAGGGCGCCCATGCCGAGCACCCCGGCCAGAATGAGCGCCGCGTCGGAAAGGGCGCAGATGATCACCACCGGGGCGATGACCCGGTTGCGCCCCTCGATGCC
This sequence comes from Cryobacterium sp. PAMC25264, assembly GCF_019443325.1. Lineage (NCBI taxonomy): Bacteria > Bacillati > Actinomycetota > Actinomycetes > Micrococcales > Microbacteriaceae > Cryobacterium > Cryobacterium sp. PAMC25264. The sequence continues at coordinate 2,060,461 of NZ_CP080383.1, read as the reverse complement.
GAGCCGCAGAACGAACGCATTCTGGGCACCGATCGCGATGATGAGCGAGAGTCCCGTCACCAGGCCCAGCAGAGCGGGCAGGAGCGTGGTTGCGGGGGTCATGGGTTCCACGTTACGAACACCTCATGATTCAGTCCAGCTACTGTTTCTGATGATGCATAAGCTGAACTTATGCAACGGTTCACCCTGGATCAGCTCGCCACCCTTCTGGCCCTTATCGAGGAGGGCACCTTCGACAAGGCGGCACGCAGTCTGCACATCACGGCGTCGGCGGTGTCGCAGCGGGTCAAGACCATGGAGCAGTCCTGCGGCCGGGTGCTCGTGCAGCGCACGACCCCGGTGGCGCTCACCGACGCCGGTGCCCTCGTACTGCGCTACGCCCGCCAGGTGGAACTGCTCGAGGCCGATACCGTGCGGGCGTTGCAGGATGCCGGGCCCGCCGGGCAGGCCGTGCGGGTGTCGCTGGCCGTGAACGCCGACAGCCTGGCCACCTGGTTCCTCGCGGCCCTCGCCGGGGTCTCCGACGAGCTCGACGTGGCCTTCGACCTGCACCGGGAGGATCAGGAGCACACTCTGTCGCTGTTGCGCTCCGGCGCCGTCATGGCCGCGGTCACCTCCAGCCGCGAGACCATCCAGGGTTGCGTCACCGAACCTCTCGGTCGGATGCGGTACCGCGCCGTGGCCACGCCGGACTTCGTCGCCCGACGGCTCCCGGCCGGTCTGGCCGGGCTCTCGGCGGCGCCCGTGGTGACCTTCGACCGCAACGACGACCTGCAGGATGCTTTTCTCCGTGCCAACAATGGGCGGCCCGGTGAGGCGCCCCGACACGTCATCCCCGCCTCCAACGACTTCGCGCGCGCGGTACTACTGGGCCTGGGCTGGGGCGTGTTGCCCGAGCAACAGTGTTTAGCGGAGATCGCCGCCGGTTCGCTCGTGGAGCTCGCGGCTGCGCATCCGGTGGACGTGCCGCTGTACTGGCAGCGCTGGAACCTCTCGTCGCCCCTGCTGGACGCCGTCTCGGCGGCGGTGCGGGATGCGGCGGTCCGGGAACTGTTCGCGCTCTGAGGCCGTCGTCGAGGCCGGGTCAGCCGCGACCGGTTCAGCCGGCCAGCAGGTGGGCGAGGCTTATCGGCTGGACACCGGTGATCGTCTCGACGGCGGTACTGACCTCGTCCATCTCGCCGGCGGCGATGGCGGTGTAGGTCGACACCCAGGCATCCACCTGCCAGTCCGGTGCGCCCCACGGCCGGCGGGATTCGTAGGCCTCCGACAGCGTCTCGGCGTGGTAGCGCACGGTTCCGGCCACACTGCTGCCGGCGTGGGCGCTGCCGGAGGCGGAGAGGATCGCCGCCACCTCGGTCATGGTCAACGCCTCCGGACCGGTGAGGTCATAGGTGACATTGTGGTGCGCCGTGACGTCGTTCAGCACCGTCACAATGGTGCGGGCCACGTCGGCGCGGGCGACGGCGGCCACCCGGCCGGTACCGGCCGGTCCGCGGATGACGCCGTCCGTGCCGACCAGCGCGGGCATGAAGTCGAGGTAGAGGCTGTCGCGCAGGAAGGTGTAGTCGATCCCCGACGACCGGATGTACTCCTCGGTGGCGTAGTGGTCCCTGGCCAGAGTGAACGTCGCATCCGGAGCCGCGGCGATGAATGAGGTGTAGACGATGTGAGACACCCCGGCGGCCCGGGCGGAATCGATGAAGGCGACGTGCTGGGCGAGGCGCTCGGCGTTCTCGGCGGCTGACACCATGAAGAGCGTTTGCACGCCCTCGAGTGCCCGTTCCGACGCGGCACGGTCGGAGTACGAGAACGGCAGGGCGACGCTGCCGTTCAGCTGCGGCGCCCGGTCCACCGTGCGGGCGAGCAGGCGTTGCGGCACTTCGGCGGCGGCCAGCGTGCGGGCCACCATGCCGCCGAGTACGCCGGTGGAGCCGGTTATGGCGAGCGTGGGGAGGGAATCGCGCAGGGCGGTGTTCACGGGGTGTCCTTACAGGTCGGTGTGCGCGAGCGGGGTGCCGCTGCGGCTGGCGCGAATTTCGATGCTCTGGATCTGCTCGCTGGGCAGGTCAGTGGAAGCCGCCAGGTTCTCGGTGCTCGGGCTGGTCGCCGTCCAGGTGGCCAGCACCGTGGAGGCGCCGCTCCGGTCGGTCATGATCATGTCGTAGTCCTGGGGTCCGTTGTCCTTCCACAGCTCGTTGAGGTACACGCACGACCAGTCGAACCGGGTGCCCCAGTCGGTATCGGTGATAGTCACCGCGGCCGTAAGGGCGTTGGGCTCGAGGGGTTCCATGGCCACGACCTGTATCGCGGGGGCGTTTGCGGACGGCACGGCGGATCCCGCCTCGGGCGCGGGCGCAGTGGCCAGGGTGGCGCCGAGCACCCCACTGCCCAGGGCGATGACCGCGGCGGCAGCGGTAAGGGTGACGGCGAGGCGCAGACGGTTGCGCCGGCGGCGCCGCACCGCCGCGCCGGCAAGGCGCTGCACGAGCCCGGGCTGGTGCAAGGCGGTGCGCAGACGCTCGTCAGAGGCGTCGGTCGATGCTGGGGCGGCGGCGTGAGCCCCTCCGGCTGGGTGGGCCTCGGCGATAGCCACGGCCTCTGCCGCCGGCAGCGCGCTGAGGATTCCGGGCAGGCCGGCAAGCTCGGCGACGGCCGCGGAGCAAGCCGGGCAGGTCGGCAGGTGGCGTTCGAAGTCGTGCCGGTCCTCGGTGCTCAGCGCACCGAGCACGTAGGCAGCGTCCCACTCGCGAAAGCGGTCGGGGGTGGAGGTCATTCGGTGACCCCTCTTTCCTGTAGGGCGAGCCGCATCGCTCGCAGGGCATAGTGCAGCCGGGACTTGACGGTGCCCTCCGGCACTTCTTCGCGACGGGCGATCTCGGCGATGGGCCGGCCGAGGTAGTAGGCGCTGACGAGAACCGTACGGTGCTCGGGAGAGAGCGCCGTGAGGGCATCCGTCAGCAGCCAGCGATCGAGGATCGCCTCGGTGCCGTCAGCGGACGCCGTCTCGGGTAGGACGTCGGAGCTGATCTCGCGGGAGTGCCTGGCGCTGCGCCGGTCGTCGATGACGAGGTTGCGGGCCACGGTGAACAGCCACGCGCGGGCAGCCTCATCATCCCGGTCGAGCAGGGCGGGTCGCTTCCAGGCCCGGAGCAGGGCCTCTTGTACAACGTCCTGGGCGAAGCCGTAGTCGCCGGTCAGGCGCACCACGTACCGGAACAGGGCCGGTCCGTGGGCATCGTGGAGCGCCCGGAGCAGGGCCGCCTGTGGTTCAGTCACGGTCGCCTCCCGGTCTGCACGATGCCCACGATGAACACGGCTGGACTAATTCTGCGTGACGTTGAGGGAGAACTCGATCGATCCGGTGTCCTCCACCGACACGAAGCCCAGGTCGGGTGCCTCGACGCCGTAGTCGCTGAACGTGATCGGGATGGTGCCGACGACCTGCCCGCCGGTGTCGGTGAGCGCCGCCTGCAGCTCGACGGTCACCGAAGTGGTCACGCCGTGCAGGGTGAGGTCACCGGTGGCGCTGACCGTCTGCGCGACCCCGGCCACGGGAGCCTCGAGGGTGACCGGCTCCGTCAGGGTGAACGTGGCGGTCGGGAATTCGCCGACCTCCATGGCGGTATCGCGGAAGTAGGCGTCCCTGGCGCTCTCGTCGGTGGCGATGCTCGCCACATCCACGGTGATCGTGGCGGCGGTGAGCGAGAGCGCGTCGACCGTGAGGTCGCCGGTCACGTCGGACGAGCGCCCGGTTACGGTCACATCCTTGCCCTGCAGCACTTCGTCGACGCGGTAGCCGGCAAAGGAGTCCGCGCCGATGCTCCAGGTTCCGCTGAGGTCGTCGGCGTTCACCGCTGCCGAGGTGGCCGCATCCGTCGAGCTGGGGGTCGTGGCGGCGATGGTGGGCGCGGCGTCGGTCTTGCCGTTGGCGTAGTCGGCGTATACGGCCGGCCCGAATGCCAGGGCAGCACCGCCGACAACGACGACTCCGCCCGCAATCCACAGCCCGATCTTCGTTTTCTTCTGCATGTCACCCTCGTTCGTGTCCGTAGCGGATGATGGTCATCCACTCTGAACAACGAGGTAACAGCCCGAAAGGTTCACCTGAATCCGAAATTTGCTGCCGCAAGCGACGAACGCTTATGCGGACATAGTTCGAAAATGAGGATCCAGCGAGTGATTCCGTCCTCGTAATCTCACTTTTTCCTCTCTGCAGGATCACGGATGGTGCCGGCCCGCCCGTTGATGCGGCGGCCCAGCTCGGCGGCTGAGTGCTCCACCTCGGCCGCGAGCGCGGGCCACCGCTCCGGCGGCACGCTCGACCGGGAGAACGTCACGGCGATGCCCGCGGCCGGCCAGCCACTGTGGTCCCGCACCGCCACGGCGACGGATGCGATGCCCGCCGTGACGTCACCATCCTCGGCGGCATAGCCCTGGATGCGCACCTGGCTGAGCAGCCGGCTCAACTCGCGGTAGCTGCTCACGGCGCAAGAGGGTTGCGTACCGGGCGTACCGGGCGCACCGTCGGAACCCGCGGCGCTCGCCGGATGCTCGACACCGTCGCCGGAACGCTGCACGAAGGCCGACGGGTCGGGAAAGAGCGCCCGGAGCTGGGGGAGGGGCAGCGTGGCCAGCAGTGCGCGCCCGCTGGCGGTGAGATGACTCGGGAGCCGCACGCCCACATCCGTCACCAGTGCGGGCCGGCGAGGCGCGCGCTCCTCGACCAGGTAGATCACATCACGCCCGTGCAGCACGGCCAGGTGGGCGCTCTCGCCGATCCTGTCAACGAGGGCCGCGAGGATCGGCCGGCCCAGCCGGGCCAGGGGTTCCTGGCGGGAGAACCCGCTGCTCAGCTCGAAGGCGGCCAGCCCGATGCCGTACCGTCTGGCCTCGGGAAAGTGCAGGACGAAACCGAGCTCGCTGAGCACTCCGAGCAGGCGATACACCGTGGACCGCGGCAGCCCGAGCGCTTGGGCGATGCTGGAGGCCGGCACCGGACCGCGTTGGGCGGCCAGGTGGGTGAGGATGGCCAGCGTGTGGCGCGCTGCCGGTACATCGTTCTGCGCGGGCGCCACACCGTGTTCGCGCGGCACAAGCATTGGCGAACCCTTCCCTGTGTGATCGGTTCCGACTACGCGCTCACCCTGTCGGTGAGAGTGCGCAGGGTGGCCTGCAGGGTGCTGAATTCTGCGGGATTCAGGCCCAGGGCTGCGGTCATGTCGCAGTGGATCTTGGTGGCGTGGCCGCGCAGTTCGTCACCGGCAGGCGTCAGGGCGATCTCGACGAAGCGCTCATCTGAACGGTTTCGCCGCCGGGTCAGCAGCCCGTTGCTTTCCATTCGGCGCAGGAGCGGAGTGAGCGTGCCGTGGTCCAACCTCAGGGTGTCGGCGAGCTCGCGCACGGTGCGCGTTCCTTCGTCCCAGAGGACGACCAACACCAGGTACTGCGGATAGGTCAGGCCCAAGTCGGCCAGGACGGGCCGGTACGCATTGGTGACGGCGCGGGACGCCGCGTACAGGTCGAAACAGAGTTGGTCAGAAAGTGGTGGGGTCCGGAGGTCGGCCATGGCTCACATCCTGTCACCTTTCCCAGTAACTTGTGCGCTAGTAGCTTGTACACAAGATGTGTAAGGTGTTGGTATCGACGGTGTGTTGACTGAAAGAGGACTATGGCCACTCCCGCCCCCGAGCTGCCCGCGAACGAAGCCCGGCTCTCCGTCGAACATCGGACCCACGTGTCCGAGGAACGGGATGCTGCCGACCCTTCCGTGGCCAGTGGCCCGCAGCAGCGGGATCGTTGCCTGGTTGCTGCGGGTCAGGGTGATGCCGGGGCGTTCGCCCAGTTGTATGACGACGTGGCACCGCACATCCTTGGCCTTGTGGTGCGGATCCTGCGGGACGTTCAGGAGGCAGAGGTGCTCACCGAGAGAATCTTTCTCGAGATCTGGCATTCTGCCGCACGTTTCGACTCCGGTCGGGGCGCGGCGCTCTCCTGGATGATGACGACGGCGCATCGAATGTGCGTGGAACATGTCAGGAGCGACGTGGAGCGCGGTGTCCGAAGCGCGCCGGGCAGGCACGCCATCGCCGGCGGAGGGTCACACCTCCCTCCGATCGCGCCGGAAGCCCTGACCTATGCTGCGCCGCACGTCACTGTTCTGAGCGGGGCTCTCGCAGACCTCGAACCAACCCAGCGTCACGCGCTCAAGCTGGCGTACTACAACGGTCATAGTCACGGTGAGGTGGGCCAGCTCCTGCGGATTCCCGCAGCTGCGGCGAAGACCTCCCTAACCCGGGGGCTGCACGGTCTCAGGAGCTCTCTCTCCGCCGCCACGAGCTGAGCGCTTACCGGTCTCTCGTGCCTGCCAGATGAGACGCATGACGTCGATCACTTCGTCCGGGGTCGAGCCGGCCGACTCGGCTTCGGTGACGAGGTCGCGGATGCGCCGCACGACTGACGCGGGCAGCACCGCGGCCTGCTCGGCGACTCGTGTGCCTGCTGCCGTACGGCTTACCACCAGCCCGTCGCGTTCGAGTAGCTTGTAGGCCTTGGCCGCGGTGCCCGGGGCCACACCCAAATCGCTGGCGGTCTGACGCACAGTGGGCAGTCGTTCCCCTGCGCCGAGTTGCCCAGAGGCGATCAGGCCGCGGAACTGGCGATAGATGTCGAGGGTCGGACTAGCGTCGTCGGGCGACGGGAGGACAGGGCGGCCGCTCACCGAACACTCTCCGCCTGGGGTCCGGGTGCGCTGGCCGTGGGCCGACCCGAGGAATTCCCGATGCGGAGCCAGCCGGCGACTACGAGCAGCAGCGTGAAGGCCACGACCTCGAGCAGAGGAGCCAGCAGCCCGGCGGCCAACGCGATGCCGCCGTACTGCCAGACAATGTCGTACGTCTCGCTGCCGCCGTCGCCCGACACGGTGACCTGTGACATCGAACCGTATCTCCCGATGAACCGGAACGCGCCGCCGAGGGCGAGCAGCGCGCCGGCGGTGGTGATTCGCGTCACGGCGGATGCGATCGTGGTCCGGGCGCGACTCTCCGCGCCCACGGTGTCGGGACGCAGGAAGGGGCGATGGGCGTTGCCTTGTAGGACGGCTCCGGTCACGACGACCAGCGCGGTCAGGCAGACCAAGACCGGAACGCCGAAGGACCAGCCATAGAACCAGGGGTGAAGGGCCTCGACCTGGGTATTGGGCACCGGGAGCTCCAGGTGGATGTATCGACCACGGTCATCCGCCGACGAGGCCAGGCCGGCCGCGATGGTCGTACCGAGCAGGGCGACAATCGCGCTGCCGGCGCCGATGAGAGCCGCCCGGGAGCTGAACGACGACCAGACCCGGCGTTCGGTCGGGACCACGGGGACCTCTGAGCGGGTCGTGCCGCGGACGGCGATGAGAACCAGCACGACGAGAAGGCCTACGGCCGCCGTGAACACCGGCGTTGCGTACTGCCACCACTCGACAACATCGGCGAGGTTCAGCAGGTATCCCCGCACCACGTTTTCGGCGGCGTAGACGGCGATGACCAGGACGGACGCCCCGCCGAGGGCCTGCAGTTCGAGCCGGTAACGTGCCGGGGTCGTGCGGTGGCGCAGCCCGGTAGCGGACGTGCGGCTCTCACTCGTTCGACGCAGCCTCGCCATGATCATGGCGCCGGATACCAGCACTGCGGCGACGACAAGCGAGAAGAGCGGCAGGCTCAGCGCGGCCGAGACCAATTCCACTGGGCCGAACGAGGACAGAATACTCGATGCCATGCGCGTCTCATTTCTCTAGTTGTGCCACATGTTTAGCACAACTTGTAACAAGATGTGGGTACAAGTCGCAGACCGGGTGGGGATCAGATCTTCTCCGCGGAGTTCGAGACCCCGATCGACCAGGCCGCCGCGAGGACCATGAAGCGCACCAGGGTTGCCCCGTCGTTGTCGCCCAACACCACCCGGACGAGCATCTCGCCTCCGGTCAGGATCAGCGCTGCGGCACCGACGAGCGCGAATCCATTCCTGCCGATCGTGCGGTCACGTTCGTCCCGGGGGTCGAAATTGCCCACCCGGCTGCGGTCGTCCGCGCGGCTGCTCCGAGCGTAGAGCGCGATCCCGGCCCATCCGATCGCCATGGCGACCAGGATGACGGCACCCACCCCGTTGCCCCGCAGTCCGGCGAGGGCGGCGCCAACGAGGAGGGCGCCGACCACCGCGGCGTTGGGGACCGAGACAGGCAGGCGTTCAGCGATCTTCGACATGGAATACCTCCTCGACGGGGCGACTGAAGTACTGCGCCAACCGGATGGCCAGCCCCAGCGAGGGATCGTAGCGTCCGGTTTCGATCGCGTTGATCGTCTGCCGGGAGACCCCCATCACCGACGCCAGCGACGCCTGCGACAGATTCGCGGCGAGTCTCAACTCCCGAATATCGCTCCGCACGATGTCAAGTCAACGCGCCTCGGCCGTCGGGTGTCAAGCATCCTTGTCACATCGACCCGAATTGGGCCGACATGTCGCCCCGGGCGGCGATCACTCGCGTCGCCAGGTGTACTCGTTCTCGGGCCGCCCCGGAGTGCCGTACCGGGGGGAACGCAGCACCGACCCGTCGTCGGCCAGGTGCTCCAGGTAGCGGCGTGCGGTGACCCGGGAGATGCCGAGAGCGTCGGTGAGCTCCGTCGCCGAGACCGGCGTGGAGCGGGCCTTGAGGAACTCGGTCACGCTTGCCAAGGTGCCCTCCGCCAGACCCTTGGGCAGTATGACCGGGGTGGGTGTGCGCAGGCTGTTGAACGCCTGGTCGACATCCGCCTGGCTCGTGACCAGCGAGCGCTCGCCGAGTTGGCGGCGGAACTCCCGGTAGGTGGTGAGTTTCTGCGCGAACGTGGCGTAGGTGAACGGCTTGATCAGGTACTGCACCACCCCCGCGGAGATGGCCCCGCGAACCACCTGCAGATCGCGCATCGCCGTGATGGCGATGATGTCGCAGTCCAGGTTGGCCGCTCGCAGCCGCCGCGATACATCGAGGCCGTGCAGATCGGGCAGGTTCATGTCCATCAGCACCAGTTCCACCGGGATGCCCGCAGCAGCCGCCTCGGTGAGCTGCCGGAGCGCGGACTGGCCGGTGCCCGCGCTGCCGGCCAGCTCGAATCCGGGAAGCCGCAGCAGATAGGCGGCGTGCGCCTCGGCGGTGAGAGGCTCGTCCTCCACGATGAGCACCCGGATCGGCCGGGGCTCACCCGTGAGCTCGGTGGGCGCGATGGGGTCGTCAGGCATTCGGCACGGCCCCCGTCGTTCCGGCGGACACCTGCACTGGGATGGTCACGGTGAAGACCGCCCCGACCTGCCGGGTCACGGTGAGGGTTCCACCGAGCCGGTTCACCGCCTGCCGCACGAGCGCCAGCCCCAGTCCGCGGCCGTACTGGCCGGGTTCCTTCGTGCTGTAGCCGAGCGTGAAGACGTCGTCGAGATCGTCGGCGTCGACACCGTGTCCGGTGTCGGCGACCTCGATCACCACGGCGGGTGGCCCGGTCTCCGCCGACACGCTGCGGATGGCGACGTCCACCCGGCGGGGTGCCTGGCCGCCCGCCGCGGCGTCGAGGGCATTGTCGACCAGGTTGCCCAGCACCGTGACCAGGTCGTGCACCGACAATCCGGAGTCCGACAGCGTGCCGGCGGCATCCACGCTCAGGTGCACGCCCAGCTCGCCGGCCTGGGCGAACTTGCCCACCAGCAGCGCCCCGATCACGGGCTCGTCGACCGAGCTGATCATCTCGTCGGTGAGGTGCTGGCTCACGGCCATGTCCCGGGTGGCGAACGCCAGTGCCTCCTCGGCGCGGCCGAGTTCCATCAGCGACACGATCGTGTGCAGCCGGTTGGCGTGCTCGTGAGTCTGCGCCCGCAGGGCATCCGAGAGGGTGCGCATCGAGGCCAGTTCGGTGCCGAGCGACTCCAGATCGGTGTGATCGCGGATGGTCGTGACGGTTCCCATGGGCGCCGCACGGGTGCGCGCCTTTGTCGGCGTGGGCACGGCGGGTTCCTGGCTCACGACGAGCACCCGGGTCTCGGTGAGGTGGATCTCGTCCTGCACGGTGCGGCCGCTCCGCAGCAGGTCCGCCAGGCTGGGCGGCAGGGGCAGATCGTCGATGGCCGGCGCAGGCGTGCTGCGCGACAGGGGGCGCGGAGGGATGCCGAGCAGCTCGGCCGCCTGATCGTTGTAGAGCACCAGGTCGCCCTTGCGGTCGACCAGCACCAGGCCCTCCCGCACCGAATGCAGCACCGAATCGTTGTAGACGAAGAGCTGGGCGAGCTCCTCAGGACCCCAGCCGAGGGTCACCCGGCGCAGGTACCGGCCGAGCAACCAGGTGGCCACGGAGCCGGCCACCAGAAGCGCCAGCGCCAGCGCCAGGATGGCCGGCAGCCGCGCGTTGAGGGCGATCTGCAGGTTGCTGGTCTTGACACCGGCGGCGACCATGCCCACGACTCGGCCGTCCGGTTCGATGATCGGAACGACGGAACGCACCGACGGCCCGAGGGTGCCGCTCGTCACCTCCGTGAACGGTGTCCCCGCCGCAGCCGGCGCGATCTCCCCGATGTACGGCCGGCCGATCTCGGTGGGGTCCGGATGCGTCCAGCGGATGCCCTCCGGGCTCATGATCGTGATGAAGTCCACCGAGGCGTCCTCGCTGACCTCGAGGGTGTAGGCCTGCAACGCCGTGGTCGGATCCGGCGATTGCGCCGCGGTGACCACCAGGGGACTGTCGGCGATCGCCGCCGCCACGGCGAGCATCCGGTCGGCCGTCTCGGTGTAGCCGCGGTCGCGGGCGTCCACGAACGACGCCGTGCCGACGAACACCGCGAGCACCACGATGAAGACGAAATGAGCCAGGAAGAGCCGGCGGGCGATGCTCCATCCGTGCATCCGTGCACTCGTCCCTTCGCCGGTGAAACCCATCGTGCGCGTGGCCGTGACCAATATGACCGCAAGAGTGACGGTACGCCCCCGGTCCCGCAGTGTGTATTCACCACCGCGTGAACCACCCACGCTGCCCGGGGCCGCCCGCCGGATCCTGTACAGCCTAGACACACCGGTACCACCTAGACAAAGGAGTCTGACATGGCACTCTCTCTACCCCGCGCTCCCCGCGGCGGCCGGCAGGCCGGCACGCCCCGCAAGCGACTCGACAAGTCGCACTACCTCTACATCGCGGTCATCGTCGCGGTCGGCCTGGGCATCCTGGTCGGGCTGCTGTTCGGCGGACCCGACGGTTTCGCCGTGGCACTCAAGCCGCTCGGTGACGTCTTCGTGCTACTGATCAAGATGATGATCTCGCCGATCATCTTCTGCACCATCGTGCTGGGCATCGGATCCATCGCCAAGGCGGCCACCGTCGGCAAGATCGGCGGGCTGGCGCTGGGCTACTTCCTGGTGATGTCCACCTTCGCCCTGGGCATCGGCCTGATCGTCGGCAACCTCATCCACCCCGGTGAGGGCCTCAACCTGCAGGATGCGACCTATGCGGCTCCCGAAGCGGCCGACACGCACGACTTCCTGCTCGGCATCGTGCCCACCACGCTGCTGTCCTCGCTTACGTCGGGCAATATCCTGCAGACCCTCATGGTGGCCCTCGTCGTCGGCTTCGCCCTGCAGAAGATGGGCGTTGCGGGCAAGCCCATTCTCACCGGCATCGCGCACCTGCAGGCGCTTATCTTCCGCATCCTGGTGATGGTCATGTGGCTGGCCCCGATCGGTGCGTTCGGTGCTATCGCCGCCGTCGTCGGCGCCACCGGCATTCAGGCCGTGATCAGCCTGTTCACCCTGATGGCCGCGTTTTACCTCACCTGCATCATCTTCATCGTGGTGATCCTCGGCGGCTTGCTCAAGCTCGTCACCGGGGTCAACATCTTCAAGCTAATGCGCTACCTCGGCCGCGAATACCTGCTCATCGTCTCGACCTCCTCCTCGGAGGCCGCGCTGCCCCGCCTCATCGCCAAGATGGAACACCTCGGGGTGTCCAAGCCCGTCGTGGGCGTCACGGTGCCCACGGGCTACTCGTTCAACCTCGACGGCACGGCCATCTACCTCACGATGGCGTCGCTGTTCATCGCCACCGCCCTCGGCCAGCCGCTCATGCTGGGGGAGCAGATCGGCCTCCTGGTCTTCATGATCATCGCCTCCAAGGGCGCGGCCGGCGTCACCGGAGCCGGCCTGGCCACCCTGGCCGGAGGACTGCAGGCGCACGCGCCGCAGCTGGTCGGCGGCGTGGCCTTCATCGTCGGCATCGACCGGTTCATGTCCGAGGCTCGCGCCCTCACCAACTTCACCGGCAACGCCGTCGCAACGGTACTGATCGGCACCTGGACCAAGGAGATCGACCGGGCCCAGGTGGACCTCGTTCTCGACCGGCACGCGCCGTTCGACGAGGCAACGATGATGTCGGCGCACCTGCCGAGGCACTCCACGGTGACCCCGTCGGATGCACACGACAGATCCGTCGCCGTGCCGACCGTACCGGCACAATTGGAGCCTTCCCTACGCTAGAGGTCACAGTTAGATAACACGTCTGACCTGCACATAAGCACGGTAGAGCAGCCTCTTGAACGCCTCGATCGAGGCGCTCAAGAGGCTTGCGTGTTAGGCTCGTTGACGGTCTTACGACCCTTCACCAGGACGCGAACGCGTAGCCCCCAGCCCGACTGGGACGGCCGTGTGCGTACGGTGAGGCCCAGACGGAAGCGATCCCATGGTCGCTCCAGCCCACGCCGCTCGCCGGTGTTGAGGCCGGTCTCGGCCTACCCGTCCGACACAGCGAGCCCCGCGCAATCGACCGCTCTGGCGGTCCATTCGGCGTGCTCCGGAGAACCCGTGACCGAAATCACCGCCGTCAAGGCAGAAGAATCCGCCAGCAAGGCGGAGCAGTCAACCGAAGCTTCCACAACACCAGCACCGGCTATCGCCGTCAAGGCCGACAAGCTCTACAAGGCCTTCGGCCGCAAGTCCCACGACATCGTAAAGAAGATCCAGGGCGGAGCCAGCCGCGACGAACTCGCGCACCTGGGTACCGCCGCCGTCATCGACGCCTCCTTCGAGGTACAGCGCGGCGAGATCTTCGTCGTGATGGGGCTGTCGGGCTCGGGCAAATCCACACTCATCCGGATGCTCAACGGGCTCCTCGAGGCCACCAGCGGCAGCGTCACCGTCGGCGGTACCACCATCACCGGTGTGCCGGCAGCGAAGCTTCGTGAGGTGCGTCGTCAGAGCGTCTCCATGGTCTTCCAGCACTTCGCCCTGCTGCCGCATCGCACCGTGATCGACAACGTGGCTTACGGCCTGGAGATCCAGGGCATGCCTCGTGAGGAGCGCCTGGCCAAGGCGCGCACCATCATCCGCCTGGTCGGCCTCGAAGGCTGGGCAGACAATCTGCCTTCCGAGCTCTCCGGCGGCATGCAGCAGCGCGTCGGCCTCGGCCGTGCCCTGGCAGCAGACACCGATGTGCTCCTGATGGACGAGGCGTTCAGCGCCCTCGACCCGTTGATCCGCCGCGAGATGCAGGAACAGCTCATCGAACTCCAGGCTGAACTCGGCAAGACCATCATCTTCATCACGCACGACCTCAACGAGGCTATGTTCCTCGGCGACCGCATCGCGGTCATGCGCGACGGACGCATCGTGCAGATCGGCACCCCAGAAGAGATCCTCACCGACCCGGCCAACGACTACGTCGCCCAGTTCGTTCAGGATGTCGACCGCGCCCGGGTGCTCACGGCCGGAAGTGTGATGGAACCGGCCCGGTCCACGGTCGCAGCGTCCGCCGGCCCCCGCGTGGCCCTCCGGACCATGCGTGACCTGCAGACTTCCGCCACCTTTGTTCTGGAACGCGGCCGCAGATTCGTCGGCGTCGTGCGCGACAAAGACGTGCTCAAGCAGGTCAAGTCCGGCCACACCGACCTCCGTCCGATCATCCAGGAGGCGACGGCGGTCACTACCGACACCTCGCTGGTGGACCTCGTTGAGTTGGCCGTCGAGAGCGATTTGCCCATCGCCGTCGTCGACGAGCGCAATCGGCTGCTGGGCGTGATCCCGCGGGTGACGCTGCTCGCAGCCCTCGGCAACATCAGCACCGCCACCGGCGAGCTCCCCGTCATGGAACCGCCGTCGACGATCTCGATGAGCATCATCACCGAAACTTTGCGCGAGACCGCGTCTGAAGGAGTCCAGCCATGATCAACATAATCTTGAGGAGCCAACCCGTCAGCGATTTCCGTCTTCCGCTCGGAACCTGGGCCGAGGGCTTCGTCGACTTCATCACCGAATGGTTCGGGTTCGTCTTCGACTTCATCCGCGCGATCTTCGGTGGCGCCTTCGACGCTGTCGACTTCATCCTGAGCACTCCGCCGTTCTGGCTGGTCATCATCGTCTTCGGCGTTCTGGCGCTGATGGTTCGCGGCTGGAAGTTCGCCCTGGGAACCATCATCGGGCTGGGCCTGATCGTGGGCGTCAACCAATGGGAGAACGCGATGGACTCGCTGGCCCTGGTGCTCGTGGCGAGCATCCTGGCAATCCTGCTGAGCGTTCCGCTAGGCATCCTCTCGGCGAAATCCCAGTTGGCCAGCACCATCATCAAGCCAATTCTGGACTTCATGCAGACTATGCCGGCCTTCGTGTACCTGATCCCCGCCCTGCTCCTGTTCCGGATCGGCGTCGTGCCCGGAATCGTCGCGACGATCATCTTCGCGATGGCGCCTGGGGTCCGGCTCACCGACCTGGGAATTCGCAGTGTCGACAAGGAAGTTGTTGAAGCCGGTCAGGCGTTCGGCGCCTCCCCCGGTCGCATCCTGCGCCAGATTCAGCTGCCGCTGGCGATGCCGACGATCATGGCCGGAATCAACCAGGTCATCATGCTCTCCCTGTCGATGGTCGTCATCGCCGGCATGGTCGGCGCCGGCGGTCTGGGCGGCGACGTTGTCGCCAGCCTGAACCGCATCGACGTCGCCCTCGGCTTCGAGGCCGGTGTTGCTGTCGTCATCCTCGCAATGTTCCTGGACCGCTTCACGGCGGCGCTCGGATCCGGGACCACACCGTTCGGTCGGCTGTTGGACGCGCGCAAGCGCAGTCGGCAGGCCGCGGCGCCCGCCACGGAAGACTCCGTGGCCGCACCGAAGACGGCAACCGACGTTCGCGAGCCCATCAACGCGTGACGGGCTGACGCCCTCGCACGTCCCCATACCTGCTCAATCCCCGTATGAATCGGTTTGTCCCGCACCAGGAGACTCTCGGAAGCACCCGCATCCGTGTCGAGTCCGACGGTTCACCCGTCGGACGCAACCGTCAACCCAGGTCACCCACAGCGGGTGGCAAGAAAAGGAAGACATATGAAGAAGCGTTCACTCAGCATCATCGCCGCCGGAGCCGTTGGGCTCCTCGCCTTCAGCGGCTGCGCCGCAGGCGCCGACGAGGCCGAGACCGTCGGTAACGGTAACTCCGACAAGAAGGACCTCACCATTGCCGTGTTCAACGGCTGGGACGAGGGCGTTGCCGCCTCCGAACTCTGGAAGGCCATCCTGGACGACCAGGGTTACAACGTCACCCTCGAGTATGCCGATGTCGCACCGGTCTACGTCGGCCTCGCCGAGGGCGACTACGACATGAACATGGACGTCTGGCTGCCGAACACGCACGCCTCGTACGTCAAGGAGTACGGCGACGACATCTCCGACCTTGGAGCCTGGAACGACGAGGCGAAACTCACGATTGCCGTGAACGCTGATGCCCCGATCGACTCCCTTGCGGAACTGGGCGAGAACGCCGATCTCTTCGGCAATCGCATCGTGGGCATCGAGCCCGGCGCCGGACTCACCGAGGCCGTCACCAACGAGTCGATCCCGACTTACGGCCTCGAGGGCATGGAATACCTGACGTCCTCGACCGCTGCCATGCTCGCCGAGCTCACCGCGGCCACGGATGCCGGCGAGAACATCGCCGTCACCCTGTGGGAGCCGCACTGGGCCTACGGTTCGTTCGACCTGAAGAACCTCGAAGACCCCGAAGGCACTCTCGGCGCCGCTGAGTCCCTGCACGTCTACGGCAAGAAGGACTTCTCGACCGACTTCCCTCAGGTCACCGAGTGGATGTCCGGATTCAAGATGGACCTCGACCACCTGTACTCGCTGGAGACCGCCATGCTCGTCGACTACGACGGCACGGAGTACGGCCCGATCGTGCAGAAGTGGATCGAAGAGAACCAGGAGTACGTGGACTCGCTCACCGCGTAGTCGACAGACCCCTGTGTGAACGGCCCGTGCTTCTGCACGGGCCTTTTGCGTGCAGATCCTGCCCGCGGCATCGCCGTGGATGAAGAGCGTGACCCGGGTATCGAACGCAGCCGCGGGCATGCCGGGCAACCCTGGGCGCGTGGGCCCGGGGCCGGTCGGGGCAGGTCAGGTCAGGTCAGTTCGTTGTCACGAACTCCGAGAGTGCGTCGGTGATGGCACGCTCCGCATCGCGTGCCGACAGGGTCGGGACGCCGTCACCGGGCTGAGCGCCGTAGGCGCCGAACGAGGCGTGGCTGGCGCCCTCGATGCGAACGAACGTGGTGTCCTCGGGCAGCAGACTCGCGGTGTCGTTGATCTTCTCGGGGGTGCTCAGGCCGTCTTCGCTACCGGAGAGGCTGAGCACGGGAAGGTCAGGGTCGGTGACGGCGGACGCGCAGTAGCTGCCGAACAGCACCAGGCCGGCGACATCGTCGTCTTGGGCATACATGCACGCGCGCACCCCGCCGAGCGAGTGGCCCCCGACGAACCAGGTGTCCACCTCCGGTGCGAGCGCGGTGAACGTCTCGAGCGACCGCTGGTCGAAGAAGGCGAGGTTCAGCACGGGCTTGGTGATAACCACCGTCATCCCGGTCTCCTCCACCGTGCCGGACAGTGTCGCGAGGTAGGCGTACGGATCTACCTTGGCGCCGGGGATGAAGACCAGGCCCTCCTGCGAGCCGCCCTCGGTCGGCGCGATGACCACGGAGTCGGGGGTGTCGGTGACGGTCACGGCCGGGTTGTCAAAGACCGCCTGGGCGGCGGCCCGATCGGCCGGCATCACGAGCTGGGTCCAGATCAGGAAGGCGATCACGCCGAGGACCAGTGCGGTCAGCGCCGCCCAGCCGCCGAACCGGATGCGCCGCCGGAGCGAGGTCGTAGCCATGTCAATCGTCCAATCCGCGTGCTGCGAGCGCCTCCCCGATGGCATCGGCGGCGTACAACGAGCGTACGACGACGGGAACGGCCAGGGCGACAACCGACGCCTGCGCGCCGCGAGCCCGCCGGGCCTCCAACACCTCGCGAACGATCTCGGCCACCAGGGGGATACAGCGGATGGTCAGGGCGACGAGAAGCCCCACCCGGTCGGCGTCCACCCAGCGACGGAACGGCCGCAGTATGAGCTGGAACGCCTCCAAGACGGCCGTGACGGTTGTGCTCAGCGTGAACAGCGCGGCCAGAGCGACAGCCACCAGCAGCCGGCCGGCCATCAGGCCCGCCGTGGTCCAGCCGTCCGCAGAGCCCCCGGCCACGAGAACCTGCACGGGCACCGCGAAGACCAGGATCCAGAGGATCGGTCCGATCTGCGGCCAGGCCGCCAGTGGCGGGATGCCGGCCAGGGCGTAGAGGGCGAGCACCAGGGCGAACTCCCCGGCCAACAACACGGGGTCGGCGACCACTCCCACCAGCACCATGAGCACCGCGAGCACGACCAGCTTGAGCAGGGCGGGAGCTCGGTGCACGAGCGAGGTGCCCGGCCGGTAGAGGCCGATCATGCCAGCAGGCTCAGATAGGCCGCCAGGGCCACCGGGGGAATGTCATCGGCGACGACCCGGCCGTCGTCGATCACGATCACCCGGTCGAAGCCGTCGAGCACCTTCAGGTCGTGGGTCACCACGATCACCTGCTGGGTCAGCGAGACCAGCAGCCCGGTGATGAGGCGGGTGTTGCGCGCATCCAGCAGGGTGGTGGGTTCGTCGGCGACGACGATGCTCGGCCCGGCCACGAGCACGGCGGCCAGCGCGAGCAGTTGCTTCTGGCCGCCCGACAGCCGGTGCGCGGGGCGGTCGGCGAGTGCGGTGAGCCCGAACCGGTCCAGCGCCTCCGCGGTGCGGTCGGCGATCTCGGTGGCGCCCAGGCCCCGGCGGCGCAGGGTGAACGCCACATCCTCCTGCACGGTGGGCATCACGATCTGGTTGTCGGGATTGGTGAAGATGAAGCCCACCTCGCGCCGAACCAGCTTCGCTTGGCGCTTCACGTCGAGGCCGTTCACGGTGACGGTGCCGCGTTCGGGAATAACCAGACCGTTGATCATGCGGGCCAGGGTGGACTTACCGCTGCCGTTGGCGCCGACGATACCGATGCGCCGCTCGGTCAGGTGCAGATCGATGCCGCGGAGCACCGGGTTCTCGTCGAAGCCGTGCGACACTCCCTCGAAACGGATGCCCGTCGGTGTCACGCCTGTACCCGGGTGCCGTCCACGTGTTCGGTGCTGAGGGTCTTCCTACGCAGCGGGATGAGCCCCGGGTAGGCGCGGTGCACCTGCGTGGCCACAAGGACCGTGACCACGACCTTCACCAGGTCGCCCGGCAGGAATTTGGCGGCGTCGACCACGGCGGCCCAGAGCGGCAGGCCCAGGTTGATGGCTGTGACGGGCACGCCGATCACGTAGACGGCCACGATACCGCCGAGCACGGTCGCGCCGAGCGCGGGCCAGAAGGGGTAGCGCGGCAGTAGCAGCGAGGTGAGAAGGCCGATCACGACGACGCCCAGCAGCCAGCCGTAGGGATACCCGGCAGACGGGGAGGTGGTGAACCAGACCAGTCCACCGCGACCGCCGGAGAGCAGTGGCAGCCCGGCCGCGGCCAGGGCGAGCAGCAGCAGTACGGCCAGGAAGCCCTTACGTGCGCCGAGGATGGCGCCGGCCAGCATCACACCGAGGGTCTGGAAGGTGATCGGCACGGTGCTGGCGCCGAGGGATATGGCACCGGGAAAGCCGAGGGCGGCGATGAGGGCGGCGAAGATGGCGATCTGCGCGAGATCGCGCACGGTGAGGCGGGCTGTCATGGTTTTCAATCTAGGATTCGGCACCGGGGCGCCGCAGTGGAATACCTACAAAGAATCCCGGAGGATTCTGATCGCCGGCCGGCCGGCGCTCTCGTCAGGGCCCAGTGGCGGCCCTATCCGCGCGGCCCCGGCGGTTTTATGATCGTCGCAGCCGGGGCAGTCGCTGCCGGTCAGAGCAAGGGAGTCATCATGGGTTTCTTCGGTTTTCTCCTCCTGGGCCTGCTGGCCGGCGCTATCGCCAAACTCATCCTGCCCGGAGCCCAGGGTGGCGGCTGGTTCGTGACCCTGTTGCTCGGTGTGGTCGGCGCTCTTCTGGGCGGCTGGCTGGCCGGGTTGATCTTCGGCGTCGACATGGGCGGCTTCTTCGATCTACGCACCTGGGTCATCGCGATCCTCGGGTCGATCATCGTGCTGCTCATCTACGGCCTGGCGACCCGTAATGGCACAACGTCGACCTGACTCTTGCCCGCAGCAGGGCGCCCGTTCCCTCGTCAGAGAGGCCGGCCGGCCTCCGTGGCGCGCCGCTCGCCGGCGGCGACCAGAGCGTCGGCCGCGCGCACCAACGCCAGATGGGTGAGCGCCTGGGGTGTGTTGCCGGCGTGGTGCCCGGTCGTCACGTCGTACTCCTCAGAGAGCAGCCCCACATCGTTGGAGAGGCCCACCAGTCTGGTCATCAGGGTGGTGGCGTCGTCGACACGGCCGGACGCCGCGTACTGCTCGACCAACCAAAACGAGCAGGCCAGGAACGGATGCTCGCCGGGGTCGAGCCCGTCCAGCGACGAATGCGTGGTGTACCGGAGCACAAGTCCGTCGCGCAGCAGGCTCGTCTCGATGGCGCGCACGGTGCCGAGCATCCGTTCGTCGTCGGCGGCGCAGAAGCCCACCTGGGGGAGCAGGAGGAGGGACGCATCGACCTCGTCGCTACCGAAATACTGCGTGAAGGAGCCCAGGGCCGTGTTGTAGCCGCGTTCCTCGATGTCGTGGCGCACCTCATCGCGGATGCGGCGCCAGCGGTCCACGGGGCCGGGAAGCCCGTATTCGGTCACCCCGCGCACAGCCCGGTCGAACGCGGCCCAGACCATCACCCGGGAGTGGGTGAACTCCCGGGCGGGTCCACGTACCTCCCAGATGCCCTGGTCGGGCCGGCGCCAGTTTGCCTCGAGGTAAGCCATCAGGGACACCTGCAACGGCCAGGAGAACTCGGTCTCCTCCACGCCGGCGCCCCGGGCCTCGTGCAGGGCCATCATGACCTCGCCCACGGCGTCGGACTGGAACTGGCAGACGGCGCCGTTGCCCACCCGCACGGGAGCGGAGCCGTGATGGCCGGGCAGGCTGGTCAGCTCACGCTCGGGCAGGTAACGTTCGCCGGACAGGCCGTACATGATCTGCAGGTCGTTCGGGTCGCCGGCGATGGCCCGCAGCAGCCATCCCCGCCAGGCCTCGGCCTCGCTTTCGTAGCCGTGCGAGAGCAGCACCTCGAGCGTCAGGGAAGCGTCACGCAGCCACACGTAGCGGTAGTCCCAGTTGCGGCTGCCGCCAGCGTGTTCGGGCAGCGATGTGGTGGCCGCGGCCACGATGCCGCCGGTGGTCTCGTGGGTGAGGGCGCGCAGCACCAGCAGGGAACGCACCACGGCGTCCCGGAAAGGTCCCTCGTGGGTGCAGCTGTCGGCCCACCCGGCCCACCAGTCCAGGGTCTGGCGGCGTGACCGGGTGACGTCCAGCGCCGGCGGCAGGTCGAGGTGTGAGGGATACCAGGTGAGCTGCACGCTGTGCTGCTCTGTGGCGTGCACGGTGAACCGGGCCTCGTGCCGGTGGTCGGCGGCGTGTAGGGCGGGGCCACGCACCACCACGGCATCCGGCCCGGCGATGGCGATGAGTCCGGGGGTCTTCTCGCGCCGCAGCTGCCGCACCCAGGGCACCGTGGTGGCGTAGCCGAACCTCAAGCGCAGGTCCTGGAGCATCTCGACGCTTCCGGAGATTCCGCGCACGGTACGAACGACGTCGGCGCGACTGTCGCCGTGCGGCATGAAGTCGGTCACCTCGACGCTGCCGGTCTTGGTGGTCCAGATCGTGGAGAGAACGAAGCTCTCGCCCACGTAGGAGCGAGTGCTGGTGGCTGCGGGGTCGGCGGGAGCGAGCAACCAGCGGCCGTGATCTTCCGTGCCCAGAAGTGCCCCGAACATCGAGGCCGAGTCGTAGCGGGGCAGACACAGCCAGTCGATGCTGCCGTCGCGGCCCACGAGGGCAGCCGAATGGCAGTCGCTGATCAGTGCATAGTCCTCGATGTGCAGCGCCATTCAGACATCCTCACACAGGTCGAATGTGCGGTGGCCGGGGAAATCCCCGGCGCTGGATCAGGCGCCGATGCGCACTGAGGGGTCGGGCGGATCAGGCGACGCGTCGCACCACGGCGTCGGTGCGGGCGCCGGTTTCCGGTTCGGCCCAGACCGAGATCGGCGCGGGATTCCACGGCAGTGCCGTCGGTTCCGCTCCGGAGGACACCAGGAGTGCGCCGGTGTTCACGGCGGTGATGCCGTCGATGGGGGTGTCGGTGCGGGGCTCGGCGATGTTCGCGGGTGCCGCCGGAGTGTCGGTGCGCAGGCGCACGGTCTCGGTGGCGAGAATCTCCGTGAGGGCGGCCGCGATCTGGTGGGCCTTCAGGCCGTGGAAGATCACGTCGGTGTCGGACTCGACGCGGGGCACCAGGGTCCAGGCGCCGTCCGCACCGACAAGGCAGGACAAGGCCGCATGGAGGTGTTCGAAGACCTGGTCGCGGCTGAGCTCTGCCGGGGCGGGCGCGGCGAGAACTGGAATGGTGGGTGCGATGCGACGTCGACGACCGAACATCGAGAGCCCCTTCCTTCTGCAACAACTAAGAAGTCCAGTTTCCCCGCCATCACTAGGAAAGACGGGGGTGACACGCCGCAGCCGGGGTACTCAGAGGAGTATGCGGCTATTTCTTGCCGCGCTTGCCCTCGCCGCTGGTGAGCTTCTTCTCCTCGGCGTCCTTGGTGACGTTGCCGATGGCCACGGCAACGCTCAACGCCCAGCCGATCCAGGTGAGCACGAGGCGCCAGTCCCTCGGTCCGTGCCGGGTCGCCTGAAGGATATTCCAGCCGCCGGCCACGACGCCGATCATGGCCCCGTTGAACAAAAATTTCCGCATGTCTGCCTCCTTCGTTCTACGCTACCGGGGTGGTCGTCGATCACGCGAGTCGGCCCGGCTGAGAAACCGGGCGGATGCCCGAGGTCGAAGGGGAACCATGCGTACGGGGATCGTCGGAGCGGTGCTGCTTTGTGCAGGGGTCATAGCCGTGATCACCGGGGTGCTGCCGTGGCCGGCGACGGTGGAGCTGATCGACCGGGTGCTGCCCGTCCTGGTCTTCGTGGTGGCGATCACCGTCGTGGCCGAGCTGGCTGCGGCGGCCGGTCTGTTCACCTTCGTGGCTGAACGGCTCACCCGGTGGGCCCGCGGGCGTACCTGGCTGCTGTGGCTGCTGGTGGTGGTCCTTGCCGTGCTGAGCACGATCTTCCTCTCGCTGGACACGACGGCGGTGCTCCTCACACCGGTAGTGGTGGTGATGGCCAGGCATGTCGGCCTGAGTCCGCTCCCGTTCGCCCTCACCACGGTGTGGTTGGCCAACACGGCCTCGCTGCTCCTGCCGGTGTCCAATCTCACCAACCTGCTCGCCCAGGGTCGCATCGGCGAGCTGGTCGGGCATCCGGTGAGCCCCCTGCAATTCGCACTGCTGACCGGAGCGCCCGCCCTAGCCGCGATCCTCGTGACCGTTGGTGCGATCTACCTGGTCTGCCGGCGCACGCTCCGAGAGCCCTACGAGATGACGCCGGGAACCCGCGTGAAGAACCCCGTGTTGTTCGGTACGAGTGCCGTGACCGTGGTGGCCCTCATCCCGGCCCTGGTCTCCGGAATCCCGGTGTGGATCCCCGCCGTGCAGGCGGCGGTGCTCCTCGCGGTGATCTTCTTCGTCCTTGACCGCAAGACGCTGCGGCCTGGCCTCATACCGTGGCCCCTGGTGCTGCTGGCATCTGGCCTGTTCCTGGTGATGGCGGCCCTGCACGAACTGGGCCTGGGGGACCTTCTCGATGCTGTAGCGGGCGCCGGGGACGATCCGCTGAGCCTGGTCCGCCTGGCCGGGGCCGGGCTGCTCGGCGCCAACGCGATCGACAATCTGCCGGCCTACCTGGCCCTCGAACCCGTTGCGACGACGCCGGCGCGTATGGTGGCGCTCCTGATCGGCGTGAACGCCGGACCGCTGATCACGCCGTGGGCGTCGCTGGCCACCCTGCTCTGGCACCAGCAACTGAGCGGCCTGGGCGTGTCGATCTCCTGGCGGCGCTACATGCTGCTGGGCCTGGCGGTCGCGCCGGTGACGGTGATCGTGGCGACCCTCGTGCTCGCTTTCACGGTCTAGCGCCCGGGACGAATGCAGGGCGCAGGCTGGACGTTTCCCCACAATCTGACCGATCGTGCAGGAACTGACCGATCGGTCAACTAGCGTGAGCGGGTGATCACAGACACCTCCGCGCGCCAGACCACGAGCGACGAATTACGCCTGACCGCGCTCGAGCAGTTCGCCTCCGTCGGCTTCGCCGGCGCATCCCTGCAGCACATCGCGGATGTGGCGGGGTACTCCAAGTCCAGCGTGCTGTACCACTTCGCGTCGAAAGAAGCCCTGCTCGAGGCCGTGCTCACGCCGGCCATCGACCGGCTGGAGGAGATCCTCGACCGGTTCCTCGCGACCGAGGAAACCGAAGCGACCCGGCTGCGCTTCGTCGACGACTTCATCGACTTCATCCTCGAATTCCGTTTGGAGCTGCACACCTTCATCAACCAGGCTCAGTCGCTCACCGGAATCGACGTCATCGACCGCGCCGGCGTGCTGATCGGGAGGCTGTCCAACGCCATCTGCGACCACAACGCGAGCACCGAGGACCAGATCCGCTTCGGCATCGCCCTGGGCGGTGCGGCCTACACGCTCGTGGCCGGCATGAATTTCGGCAGTTCCATGGATCGCACTCCCTCCTCGCCCGAGGAGATCCGCCGGGCCCTGCGAGTCGTCATCGTCGAGCTCCTCGCGCCCGTCTCCGTGCGCTCCGCGCCAGTTCAGCCCTCCCTTCAGCACGAGTCCCGGAAGTAGCACCATGGCAACGTTCCTCTACCGCATCGGCCATTTCGCCTACCGCCGTGCATGGCTCGTCATCGGCGTCTGGGTGATCGTCCTCGGCGGCATCCTCGGGGCCAACGCAGCCCTCGGCGGCACAACGCAGGAATCGTTCGCGATCCCGGGCACCGAATCGCAGGAGGCCATCGACAAGCTGGCCGAGGTGTTTCCTCAAGCCGCAGGTGCCGCCGTGCAGGTGGTTTACCAGGCGCCGGACGGAGCCTCTGTGAGCGACCCCGCTTATCAGGCCGCGATCACCGAGATGGGCACGGAGCTGGCCGATCTGAAGGGCGTCACCAGCGTCGTCGACCCGTTCTCTGAATACGCCTCAGGTGCCATCTCCGACGACGAGAGCACGGCCATCACCAAGGTGCAGCTCAGCGGAGAATCGTCCGACGTCTCCGACGCCACCATTGCCGCCGTCGTCGCGACAGCCGGCACGGCCGAGGACGCCGGGCTGACCGTGGCCTTCGGCGGTCAGGTCTTCCAGGACAACACCTTCGGCATCACCGTGACCGAGATCTTCGGTGTGCTCTTCGCCGGCGTGGTCCTGGTTATCACCTTTGGCTCGCTCATGTCCGCCGGCATGCCGCTGCTGATGGCCCTGGTGGGCGTCGGCGTCGCCATCGGCGGCATCGGGGCAGTGTCGGCCTTCGTGTCGGTCTCGAGCACGGCGCCCATGCTGGCCATGATGCTCGGCCTGGCCGTCGGAATCGACTACTCGCTGTTCATCCTCTCCCGGCACCGAACCCAGCTGGCCAACGGCGTCGATCCCCACGAGTCGGCATCCACGAGCGTGGCCACCGCCGGCAGTGCCGTGGTCTTCGCCGGGATCACCGTGATCATCGCCCTGCTCGGGCTGCTGGTGGTGGGCATCCCGTTCCTCAGCGTGATGGGCCTCGGAGCGGCCTTCGCCGTGCTCATCTCCATCGCCGTGGCGATCACCCTGCTGCCGGCCGTCCTCGGCCTGGCCAAGGGACGCCTGGCCCCCAAACCCGGCAGCCGGGCGCACCGCCGTGCCACCACGCCCGACACCGGGCGTCCCACGCTGGGGCACCGCTGGGTCGCGATCGTGCTCAAGGCCCCCGTCGTGGCGGTCCTCGCCGTCGTCGGCATCCTGGGGGTCATGGCGATCCCCGCGCTCAGCCTCGACCTCAACCTGCCCGACAGTGCGTCGGAGCCTGTGGAATCCACCCAGTACCAGGCGTACCGCATGATCGAGAAGGGCTTCGGCCCCGGCTACAACGGGCCCCTGATCGTGGTGGTCGACATCACCCAGACCACCGACATCGTGGCCGACCTCGACACGATTTCCGCCGACCTGCGCGACCTGCCCGACGTGGCCTTCGTGAGCGCGGGCCAGCCCAACGCCACGGTCGACACCGCGATCATCCAGGTGATGCCCGACAGCGCCCCGAACTCCCCGAAGACCAAGGAACTCGTGCAGTCGATCCGCGACATCGCGCCCTCGATCAACGACGACCTCGGCACCCCGGTGACCGTCACGGGCGCCACCGCGGTCTCCATCGACATCTCCAACCGGCTCACCAACGCGCTCATCCCGTTCGCGCTCATCGTGGTCGGGCTCTCGATCGTGCTGCTCACCATGGTGTTCCGCTCGATCTTCGTACCGGTCAAGGCGGCGCTGGGCTTCCTGCTGTCCGTGTTCGCGTCGCTCGGCGCCACCGTAGCGATCTTCCAGTGGGGCTGGTTGGCCGACCTGATCGGGTGTCCAACCCCGGTCCGATCCTCAGCTTCCTGCCGATCCTGCTCATGGCCGTGCTCTTCGGCCTGGCAATGGACTATGAGGTGTTCCTGGTGTCGGGCATGCGGGAGGAGTTCGTCAAGACGCGCAACGCCCGCCGCGCTGTCGTGCACGGCTTCTCGCACGCCGCTCGGGTGGTCACCGCGGCCGCCCTGATCATGTTCTTCGTCTTCTTCGCCTTCGTCCCCGAGGGCTCCGGCGCCATCAAGGGCATCGCCTTCGCCCTGGCCGTCGGCGTCTTCCTCGACGCCTTCCTGGTGCGGATGACGCTGGTTCCGGCCGCCATGGCCCTGGCCGGCAACGCCGCCTGGTGGCTTCCGCGCTGGCTCGCCCGCGTGCTGCCCAACGTGGACATCGAGGGTGAGGGGCTGCGTCAGCACCTTGACGACAGCGCCTGGGCTCGGGCCCAGAACGACGACATCACCGCGGACGCCCTCTACGTGGGCCTGCCCGAGTCCCGGCTCGGCCCCATCGACTTGGCCGTCGACGCCGGTTCGGTGCTCGTGCTGACCGGTCCGGATGCCGCCCGTCGGGTTCTGGCCGCCACCCTCGCCGGCCGCCTCGACCCGGTCGCCGGGCGGCTCCAGGTACGTGGCGCGGCCCTGCCTTCCGACCGTGCGGTCGCGATGCGCACCGTTGCGCTGGCGGAGGTCTCGGACACCCGCGACAACGGCCTCACCGTGGGCGAACTCATCGCCGAACGCCTCGACCTCGTGCAGCCGCTGTTCCGTGCGGCGAATCGGCCGGCGCAGCTGCGGCTGTGGGTGGACCGGCTGAACGTCGCACTGGGGGAGTCCGAACGGCGCCCGCTCACAGTGGACACCACCGTGGCGTCACTGTCCGCCCTCGCCCGGGCGGCCACGCTCGCCGCCGCCGCCCTCGCGGAACGCCCGGGCGTGCTCGTGGTCGATCTCGGCGACGGTCTGCCGGTCGACGCCGGCGGACGCGCACCGGCCGCCGTCTTCGGGCGCTCGCCCCGCTGGGCACGACGCTCATCCTGAGCGTGACGGCCCTCGACCTGGTCGATCCGGCCCTCACCCAGGAGCGCGGCATCCAACGGTTGGACCTCAGCTCCGTGGATCAGAACAGCACCGACACCGGAAAGGCCCTGCAGCGATGAGCACCAGGCTCGACAGACTATTCAGCCGCACGCCCGGCCAACGCCGCGGCCGAGCAGTGGCCGGCCTGGCCGCACTCATCGTGGTGCCGTTGGCCGTCGCCGGACTGTTCGCCGGCGCCCTCAACAGCGCCGACGACCGGGTGGACACCCTGCCCGCCCTCGTGGTGAACAACGACGAGTTCGTCACGACCACGCTGCCGGACGGCAGCGACCAGATGGTGCTGGCCGGTCGCCAGCTGGTGACCGAGCTCACCAAGCCCGCCACGGAGGGCTCGGACTCCACCGGGTTCGCCTGGGTGATCTCCAACGACGCCGACGCCTCGAAGGCTCTCGCCGACGGCAGCGCGTACGCCGTGCTGACCATTCCGAGCGACTTCTCGAAGTCGGTCACGTCCCTGTCGGGGTCCACGCCCACCCAGGCCGACCTCGCCATCCGCACCGATGACGCGCACTCGTTCCTGGCCGGTTCGGTCGCGCAGTCCGTCGGTGGAGCCCTCACCGGGGCGTTCGGTACCGAGATCACCAAGCAGTACCTCGGCAGGTTGTATACCAACCTGGGCACGCTCGGCGAGTCCCTGGTGGCTGCCGCCGATGGGTCGGCTCAGCTGGCCACTGGCGTGACCGGCGTCGCAGCCGGCCTCGACACCCTGGCCACCGGCACCCAGGCCACCGCCGACGGCACCGCCGCGGCGGCCGACGGTGCTGCCACGTTCGCCTCCGGCGTGGATTCGTACACCACCGGAGTGGACGCGCTCAGCAGCGGGCTCGGCACCCTGAGCTCCGGAGCGGCGGGGCTGGGCTCTCTCAGCTCCGGGGTCACCCAGTACACCGAGGGTGTGCAGTCCGCGGCATCCGGGGTGTCCCAACTGGGGTCCGTCGCCGCGCAGATTCCCGCCGCCGCTCTCGAGCCGCTCGACCCGCAGACCAAGGCCGCCGTGCAGGGTGTGCTCGGCGGGCTCGTCCAGGCGCAGGGCGGCCTCGACACCCTGGCGTCCTCCGGTGACGCCCTGAGCCGGCAGACCAGTGCGGCGCTCTCCGGGGTACAGGGCGGGATCGGCCAAAGTGCCGCAGGGGCGGCGCAACTCGCTGCGGGCTCCGAGAGCGTGCGCGCGGGAGCTTCGGGGCTCGCCTCCGGGCTCGGCGAACTCTCCGACGGCGTGGCCCAACTGGCCACCGGAACCGCCGCGGCCGCGTCGGGCGCCCACCAGCTCGAGACCGGTGCCGGCGACCTCGCCGCCGGGCTCGCCACGGGAGCGGAGAGCGCCTCGGCGCTCACCGACCTCGACCCCACCGAAACCGCGAAGGTCATCGCGGCGCCCGTCACCCTCGATTCTGCGCGGGACAACCCGCTCGACTCGATCGGCCCGATCATCGGGATGCTCTTCGTCCCGGTGGGCCTCTGGATCGGCGCCCTGGCGATCTTCCTGGTGATGAAGCCGCTGTCGGCCATCGCCCTGGCCTCGACCGCCACCACCGGTCGTCTGGTCTGGCGCAGCCTCGGCCGCGGCTTCGCGATCGCGGCCGCTCAGGCCCTGGCCGTGGTGTTGCTGCTGCACAGCACCCTCGGCGTGTCCTGGACGCTCGCCCCGGCGACGTTCGGGTTCTCGGTTCTGCTGGCGTTCGTGTTCGTCACGGTGAATCACTTCCTCACGGCGGCGCTCGGCCGCATCGGTGTGGTGATATCGCTGGTGCTGCTCAGCCTGCAACTGGTGTCGGTCGGCGGGCTCTACCCGCTCGAACTGGTCTCGGAACCGTTCCGGGTGATCAGTCCGTTCCTGCCGCTCACTTGGGCCGTGCAGGGCATCCAGGCGATCGTGTCCGGCGGCAGCGGGGCGGATGTTGCCTCGGCGGTATTCGCCCTGCTGCTCTTCGCGATCGTGGCCGTGCTGCTCTCCACGGCCGTCGTGGCCCGCCGCCGAGGCGCCCGCTCCTTCGCCCTCGCCGCCGCCTGACCCGCCCTCTCATCCCGCGAACTGTGAGTTAAGCACCCAAAACCGGAGGTTTTGGGTGCTTAACTCACAGTTCGCGGTGGGGTTAGGCGGGGGTGCGGGTGTGGGTTCGGGCGAAGGCCAGGGTATCGGCGAGCATCGCCAGGCGCTCCCGCTCCGAGCGGGCAGAGCGGGTGTTCACCTCGGCCACGATCTGGCCGGTCCAGCCGCCCGCGGCGAGCAGCCTGAGCACCTCGGCCACGGGCTCCGAGCCCTGTCCGGGCAGCAGGTGCTCGTCAAAGACCCGGCCCTCGTCGAGGGAACCCGACCCGTCGCAGAGGTGTACGTGCCGCAGCCTGTCGCCGAGGGCCGTGGCCATGGCCAGGCTGTCGTGCCCGCTCAGCGCGCAGTGCGAGAAGTCCAGAGTGACCGCGTCGCAGTCCATCCGGGTGGTGTCCCAGCCGGGGGAGTAGGCCTTCACGCCGCGGCCGCCGATCTTCCACGGGAACATGTTCTCCACGGCGATCTCGATACCGGTCTCCGTGCCGAGCGCCCGCACGATGTCGAGGAATTCCTCCGCATAGCCGGCCTGCCAGCGAAACGGCGGATGTACGACGACCGTCGACGCACCCACCTCGGCGGCGAGGGCCGCCGACCGCTCCAGCTTCACCCGGGGGTCCCTGCCCCAGACGAAGTGGGTGAGCAACAGCACCGGGGCGTGCACGGAGAAGATGGGCAGCGAGTACCGGGCGGAGAGGGCCCGGAGCGTCGCCGCATCCTGGGTGGCCTCGTCGCGCGTGACCATGACCTCGACGCCGTCGAAACCGCTCTGATGAGCGAGCCGGAAGGCGTCCTCCAGGGGCAGCGGATAGACACAGGTGGTGCTCATGCCGATGCGAATCACGGCGTCAGCATAGCCTTCGCTGGTAACCTCGACGTGCACCCAGGTGTTCCGCATGGGCGGGCACCGGAATGGATGAGTCATCGAAACCGCACCCGACACCACCGCAGCCACACCCTCAGCCGACGGCTCAGCCGCCGGCGCCGAAGCCGCGCCCGAAGCCGGCCCCGACACCGTCGCCCCCGGCCACTTCGACCTCGTGGTGGTCTCCAACCGGCTTCCCGTCGACTACGAAGTCGCCGAAGACGGCACCGAAAGCTGGCGCACCTCGCCCGGCGGTCTAGTCACGGCCCTCGAGCCGCTGATGCGTGCCTCCGACGGCGCCTGGGTGGGCTGGCCGGGCGTGGCCGATCGCGAGTTCGAGCCCTTCGAGAACGACGGCATCTCCATAGTTCCGGTGCGGCTCAGCACCGACGACCTCGAGCTCTACTACGAGGGCTTCTCCAACGACACCCTCTGGCCGCTCTACCACGACGTCATCGCCTCGCCCAGCTACCACCGCGAGTGGTGGGAGGCCTACGTCAAGGTCAACCGTCGCTTCGCCACCGCCGCCGCCGCCGCTGCGGCCCCGGGCGCCACGGTCTGGGTGCACGACTACCAGCTGCAGCTCGTGCCGCGGATGCTGCGCGACGCGCGCCCCGACCTCGTGATCGGTTTCTTCAACCACATCCCCTTCCCGCCGTACGGCATCTTCGCCCAGCTGCCCTGGCGCAAGCAGATCCTCGACGGTCTGCTCGGCGCCGACCTGATCGGATTCCAGCGGCTGGCCGACGCGGGCAACTTCTCCCGCGCGGTGCGCCGCCTCTTCGGCTACGCCACCCGTGGCGTCGCGGTGGACGTGCCCAGCCAGAACGGCCAGCACCGCCGTGTCATCGCCAAGCACTTCCCCATCTCGATCGACGCCGCGGCGTACGAGGAGATGGCCAGGCGCCCCGAGATCCAGGAACGCGCCCGGCAGATCCGCGAAGACCTCGGCAACCCCAAGACGATCATGCTCGGCGTCGACCGCCTCGACTACACCAAGGGAATCGGCCACCGCATCAAGGCCTTCGGCGAACTCCTCGAAGACGGCCAGCTGAGCGTGGAGGACGTCACCCTGGTGCAGGTCGCCAGCCCATCGCGTGAGCGGGTGGCCACCTACATGCAGCTGCGCGACGAGATCGAACTCGCCGTCGGCCGCGTCAACGGTGACTACTCCACCATCAGCCACACGGCCATCAGCTACCACCACCACGGCTACCCCCGCGAAGAGATGGTGGCGCTGTACCTCGCTGCCGACGTCATGCTCGTCACCGCCCTCCGCGACGGCATGAACCTTGTGGCCAAGGAGTACGTGGCCGTGCGCCACGACGGCGACGGTGTTCTGGTGCTCAGCGAATTCGCCGGAGCCGCCGACGAACTCAAGCAGGCCGTGCTGATCAACCCGCACGACATCGACGGCATGAAGGCGTCGATCATGAAAGCCATCACCATGCCCAAGCGCGAGCGCACGAGGCGGATGCGGGCCCTGCGTCGCAAGGTCTTCGACAACGACGTGGCCGCCTGGAGCGCGTCGTTCCTGCAGACCCTCACCGGCGGGGCCGCCGTGCCCAGCGGGGTGCCGGAGAACCTGGTGAGCGCCCTCCGCGACATCAGCTCGGCCGAGACCATCCTGGTGGCCCTCGACTTCGACGGCACGTTGGCGCCGCACGTCGACGAGCCC
Organism: Cryobacterium sp. PAMC25264; assembly: GCF_019443325.1. Taxonomy (NCBI): domain Bacteria; kingdom Bacillati; phylum Actinomycetota; class Actinomycetes; order Micrococcales; family Microbacteriaceae; genus Cryobacterium; species Cryobacterium sp. PAMC25264. The sequence goes on along the minus strand of NZ_CP080383.1, from coordinate 2,028,785 downwards.
GAGGACGCCCGCGCCGTGGACGGCACCCACGACGTCGTGCAGCGCCTGCTGGACCTCCCCGGCGTGCGGGTGGCGTTCGTGTCGGGCCGGGCCCTGGTGAGCCTCAAGCACGTCGCGGAGCCGCAGAGCGAGGTGCTCCTCACCGGCTCGCACGGCATCGAGGTGCAGCTGGACGCCAACGGCATCGAACTGGGCCTGGTGCCGGAGGAACTCGAGAAGCTCGACACCCTCACCCGGGTGCTCGAACGCATCTCCGGACCGGTCTTCGGCACCTGGATCGAACAGAAGCCCGCCGGCCTGGCCCTGCACACCCGCCTGGCCACGGCTCAGGACGGTCAGGCCGTGCAGCGGGAGGCCCGCGACCAGCTGGCCGAACTACTGCCGTCGCTCACGGTGCGCGAGGGCAAGAACGTGCTCGAATTCTCCGTGCGCTCCAGCACCAAGGGTGACGCCCTCGAGCGTCTGCGCGTCCACACCGGCGCCGACCGGGTGCTCTACGCCGGCGACGACGTCACCGACGAAGACGCCTTCACGGTTCTCGGCGACAACGACCTCGGTCTCAAGATCGGTCCGGGCGCCACCCTGGCCGGTTACCGGGTTCGCGGCCCCAAGGAGGTCACCCAGGTGCTCGCGCTGCTGGCCGACTTCCGCGCCGCATCCGCTCAGCAGGAGAACTAGCCACAAGCGTCGCGGGCAGGTTCGGGTGCCACCCGGCCCGCCCGCGACGTTCTAGACTCACTTCATGCCTGAGTACGACATGAAGCCCCGTAGCCGCGACGTCACCGACGGAATCGAAGCCACCACCTCGCGCGGCATGCTCCGCGCGGTGGGAATGGGCGACGCCGATTGGGACAAGCCCCAGATCGGCATCGCGAGCTCGTGGAACGAGATCACCCCGTGCAACCTCTCGCTGGACCGCCTCGCGCAGGCGTCCAAGGAGGGCGTGCACTCCGGCGGCGGTTACCCGCTGCAGTTCGGCACCATCTCCGTCTCCGACGGCATCTCGATGGGCCACGAGGGCATGCACTTCTCCCTGGTCTCCCGTGAGGTCATCGCCGACTCCGTCGAGGTCGTCATGCAGGCCGAGCGCCTCGACGGCTCCGTGCTGCTGGCCGGCTGCGACAAGTCGCTGCCCGGGATGCTCATGGCCGCGGCCCGGCTCGACCTCGCGAGCGTCTTCCTCTACGCCGGTTCCATCGCACCCGGTTGGGTGAAGCTCTCCGACGGCACCGAAAAAGACATCACCATCATCGACTCCTTCGAAGCCGTCGGCGCCGTCAAGGCCGGCCGTATGAGCGTCGAGGACGCCAAGCGCATCGAGTGCGCCTTCGCACCGGGTGAGGGCGCCTGCGGCGGCATGTACACCGCCAACACCATGGCCAGCGTCGCCGAAGCCCTGGGCATGAGCCTGCCAGGCTCCGCCTCGCCCGCCTCAGCCGACCGCCGTCGCGACTACTTCGCGCACCGCTCCGGCGAGGCCGTCGTCAACTTGCTGCGCCTGGGCATCACCACCAGGGACATCCTCACCAAGAAGGCGTTCGAGAACGCCATCGCCGTGGCCATGGCCTTCGGCGGGTCCACCAACGTGGTGCTGCACCTGCTCGCCATCGCCCAGGAGGCAGAGGTCGAGCTCACCCTCGACGACTTCAACCGTATCGGCGACAAGGTTCCGCACATCGGCGACCTCAAGCCCTTCGGCAAGTTCGTCATGAACGACGTCGACCGCCACGGCGGAGTGCCCGTCGTCATGCGCGCCCTGCTCGAGGCCGGCCTCCTGCACGGCGACTGCCTCACCGTGACCGGCAAGACCGTCGCCGAGAACCTCGCCGAGATCGACCCGCCCGCCCTGGACGGCACGGTGCTGCGCACCCTCGACAACCCCATCCACGCCTCGGGCGGCATCACCATCCTCAAGGGCTCGATGGCCCCAGAGGGCGCCGTCGTGAAGACCGCCGGCTTCGACAGCGACATCTTCGAGGGCCCCGCCCGGGTGTTCGAGCGTGAGCGCTCGGCCATGGATGCCCTCACCAACGGCGAGATCCTTGCGGGCGACGTCGTCATCATCCGCTACGAGGGTCCCAAGGGTGGCCCCGGCATGCGGGAGATGCTCTCGATCACCGCTGCCATCAAGGGCGCCGGGCTCGGAGCCGATGTACTACTATTGACTGATGGTCGATTCTCAGGCGGCACAACCGGACTGTGTATCGGCCATATAGCACCCGAAGCGGTGGACGCAGGTCCGATCGCCTTCGTGCGCGATGGTGATCTGATACGGGTCGATATCGCAGCTCGCTCGCTCGACCTACTTGTCGACGCTGAAGAGCTCGCCGCCCGCCGAGAAGGCTGGGCCCCGCTTCCTCCCCGTTACACCCGTGGCGTCCTCGCCAAGTACTCCAAGCTCGTGCAGTCTGCGGCCCTCGGAGCGACCACGGGCTGATCGACACCATCCGTCACCGATTTAGGGATTTGCCTCTCATGACCACGGAACCTTCGCCCGTGCCGACACCCTCCTTTCCGACGCCTTCCGGTCCTGCGTCCGGCGCCACGACGGCGCCGGGCGCCGCGACCGAACCCGAGATCCTCACCGGCTCCGGCGCGATCCTGCGCACCCTCAAGTTGCTCGGCGTCACCGACGTCTTCGGCCTGCCGGGCGGCGCTGTCATCCCGCTCTACGACGAGCTGATGAACCAGGACGACATCCGTCACATCCTGGTGCGCCACGAACAGGGTGCCGGTCATGCCGCGGAGGGCTACGCGTCCTCGAGCAACCGGGTCGGGGTGGCCATCGCCACCTCCGGGCCCGGCGCCACCAACCTCGTCACGGCCATCGCCGACGCGTACATGGACTCGGTGCCGCTCCTGGCGATCACCGGCCAGGTGTTTTCCACGCTGATGGGCACGGATGCCTTCCAGGAGGCCGACATCGTCGGCATCACCATGCCGATCACCAAGCACTCCTTCCTGGTGAAGCGGCCGGAAGACATCCCCGCCGCTCTCGCGTCGGCGTTCCTGATCTGCAACACCGGCCGCCCCGGCCCGGTACTGGTGGACATCACCAAGGACGCCCAACAGATGAGCGCCCCGTTCATCTGGCCGCCCAAGCTCGACCTGCCCGGCTACCGGCCGATCACCAAGGCGCACGGCAAGCAGGTGCAGGCCGCTGCCGCGCTGCTCGCCGGTGCCAAGAAGCCTGTGCTCTACGTCGGCGGCGGGGTGATCCGCGCCCAGGCGTCTGCCGAACTGCTCGAATTCGCCGAACTCACCAACGCGCCCGTCGTCACCACCCTGATGGCCCGCGGTGCGTTCCCCGACTCGCACGATCAGCACCTGGGCATGCCCGGCATGCACGGCACGGTCTCGGCCGTTCTGTCCCTGCAGGAGGCCGACCTGATCATCGCGCTCGGCGCTCGCTTCGACGACCGCGTCACCGGCAAGGCGAGCGAGTTCGCCCCGAACGCCACCATCGTGCACGTCGACGTGGACCCGGCCGAGATCGGCAAGATTCGCGCGGCCGACGTGCCCATCGTCGGTGACGCCAAGGATGTCATCGCAGACCTCACCGTGGCTTACCGCGACGCGATCTCGACGACCACGCCGGATGTGGCGGAATGGTGGAGCTACCTCAATGGCCTGCGCAAGCAGTTCCCGCTGGGCTACACCGAACCCGCCGACGGCCTGCTCGCCCCGCAGTACGTGATCAAGCGGATCGGCGAACTCACCGGCCCCGAGGGCGTCTACGCCGCCGGCGTGGGGCAGCACCAGATGTGGGCGGCGCAATTCATCAAGTACGAGCGGCCCAACTCCTGGCTCAACTCCGGCGGAGCCGGAACCATGGGGTACTCCGTGCCCGCCGCCATGGGTGCCAAGGTCGCCGAACCCGACCGGGTGGTCTGGGCGATCGACGGCGACGGCTGCTTCCAGATGACCAACCAGGAACTCGCCACCTGCACGATCAACAACATCCCGATCAAAGTGGCGATCATCAACAACTCGTCCCTGGGCATGGTGCGCCAATGGCAGTCCCTGTTCTACGACGGCCGGCACTCCTTCACCGACCTGAACACCGGGCACGGTACGGCCATGGTGCCCGACTTCGTGAAGATGGCCGACGCGTACGGCGCCCTGGGCATCCGCGTCACCAGCGCCGACCAGGTCGACGACGCGATCAAGCTCGCCCTGGCCACCAATGACCGGCCCGTGGTTATCGACTTCATTGTGAGCCGTGACGCCATGGTGTGGCCGATGGTGCCACAGGGGCTCAGCAACTCATCGGTGCAGTACGCCAAGGACCATGCCCCCACCTGGGAAGAGGAGTAATCATGAGTACCCACGTTCTCAGCCTCCTCGTCGAGGACAAGCCCGGCCTCTTGACCCGCGTCGCGGGACTCTTCGCCCGGCGCGGCTTCAACATCGAGAGCCTCGCGGTCGGCCACAGCGAGATCCCCGGCCTATCGAGGATCACGATTCTTGTCGACGTCGAGGATGCTCCGCTGGAGCAGGTGACCAAGCAGCTGAACAAGCTGATCAACGTCATCAAGATCGTCGAGCTCGACCCGGCCCAGTCCGTGCAGCGCGAGCACCTGCTGGTCAAGGTGCGCGCCGATAACACCACCCGCTCCCAGGTGCTCGAGGCCGTCACCCTGTTCCGCGCCCGCGTCGTCGACGTGGCCACGGATGCCGTGGTCATCGAGGTCACCGGAGACTCCGGCAAGGTCGCGGCGTTCCTGCGGGTGCTCGAGCCCTACGGCATCAAGGAAATCGCCCAGTCGGGCCTGCTCGCCATCGGTCGGGGATCCAAGTCGATCACCGAGCGCGTCTTCAAAAACTGACCCACCTGGTTTCGACAAGCTCAACCAGCGTTTCTATCTCGACCAATTTCACAACCAAGGAGAACACCACATTGTCTGAAATCTTCTACGACAAAGACGCCGACCTGTCCATCATCCAGGGCAAGAAGGTCGCCGTCATCGGCTACGGCTCGCAGGGCCACGCCCACGCGCAGAACCTTCGCGACTCCGGCGTCGAGGTCGTCATCGGACTCAAGGAGGGCTCGAAGTCCCGCGCCAAGGCCGAAGAGGTCGGCTTCACCGTGAAGAGCGCCGCCGAGGCATCCGCCTGGGCCGACGTCATCGTGGTGCTCGCTCCCGACCAGGTGCAGCGTCACCTGTACAAGGACGACATCCTCCCCAACCTGGCCGACGGCAAGGCCCTCGTCTTCGGACACGGCTTCAACATCCGCTTCGGTTACATCGAGGCGCCCGCGGGCGTCGACGTGGTCATGGTCGCCCCCAAGGGCCCGGGTCACACCGTGCGTCGTGAATTTGAGGCCGGCCGTGGCGTTCCCGTCATCGTCGCCGTCGAGAAGGATGCGTCGGGCAACGCCTGGCCGCTCACCCTCAGCTACGCCAAGGCGATCGGTGGCCTGCGCGCTGCCGGCATCAAGACCACCTTCACCGAAGAGACAGAGACCGACCTGTTCGGCGAGCAGGCCGTTCTCTGCGGTGGCGCGTCGCAGCTGATCCAGTACGGCTTCGAGGTTCTCACCGAGGCCGGATACCAGCCGCAGGTCGCGTACTTCGAGGTGCTGCACGAGCTCAAGCTCATCGTCGACCTGATGTGGGAGGGCGGCATCGCCAAGCAGCGTTGGAGCGTCTCCGACACCGCTGAGTACGGCGACTACGTCTCTGGCCCGCGCGTCATCGACCCGAGCGTCAAGGAGAACATGAAGGCCGTTCTCGCCGACATCCAGAACGGTGCATTCGCCGAGCGCTTCATCAACGACCAGGACGCCGGAGCTCCCGAGTTCCTCGCGCTGCGCAAGAAGGGCGAAGAGCACCCGATCGAGGCCACCGGCCGCGAGCTCCGCAAGCTCTTCGCGTGGAACGCCTCCAACGACGACGACTACGTCGACGGCGAAGCCGCCCGCTAGCTCGTAGCTTTTCCCGAAGGGGCCGGTCATTCGACCGGCCCCTTCGGTGTGCCCGCCCCCAAGACGCGATGCGTGTGACTTGCCACTAGGTGCCACCTCAAGGAGTAGCTCGGCCGTGACTTGCCACCTACGGCCCCTTCCGGAGCGTTGAAAGGGCGCTAACTGGCAACTCAGGGAGTAGCTCTGCCGTGACTTGCCATCTACCGCCCTTTCGGGAGTGTTGAAGGGGCACTGGTCCGCAACTCGGCGACGGGCGCTGCACCGGTTTGCCGCAGGGCAGCCCGTGGACCGCTGAGGGCACCTCGGCGGCAGCACTCCTGCCGCTCCACTCGAGCCGATTCACCCGGCCCGTTAGGCTTCCGGAGTGAGCATGCGTAACCCCGAGGCCCTGCAGACGCCGAACGCATCCGCGGACGGCGCCCCCGACGGTGCACCGCGGGCCTCCCACTCCACCCGGGTCCTCGCGACGATCGCCCTGGTCGGCGCCGTGCTCTACGTGCTGGTGGACATCGTCCTGCAGGCGCTTCCGCCGCACTACAGCGTCGTATCCGAGGCCGAGAGCAACCTCGCCGTCGGGCCGTACGGCTGGGTGATGAACCTGAACTTCCTGGCCAGGGGAGTGGTCACGGTCTGCGCCGTCGCCGCGCTGGCCCGTTTCGGACCGCGCACGCGGGTACGGCGCACCGGTCTGGGCCTGATGCTCGGTGCCGGGGCCTGCTCGGCGGCTTTGGCGCTCCTGCCCACCGATATCCCGGCCAAGGATGCGCCGGGCCTGGAGCCGATGACGGCTCTCGGAACCGCGCACCTCGTCGTGGCCGCCGGAGGCTTCCTCGCGGCGTTGGTCGCCTTCGGCCTGCTGACCCTGTGGTTGCGGAGGAGCGACGACCTTCGCGGGGCGTACCCGGCGGCTGCGGTCTTCACGGGCGTGGCCGCACTCGGGCTGCTGGCGCTTGGTATCGCTGCGGTCTGGGTGCCCGGGGTGATCGGCCTGGCCGAGCGGGTCAGCCTGGCCGGGGTGCTCGGCTGGGTCATCGCCGTGTGCCTGGTCGTGCGCCGGCGCTGACCGGCGCTGCCGGTTCCTCAACGGCCGCTAGCTGGGTACGATGGCGCGCATCCGTGAGGCAAAGGAGCGTCATCGTGAAAGCACTCGTCTACGAAGGCCCCGGTCAGAAGACCTGGACCGACCGGCCCGACCCGCGCATCCTGCGGCCAACCGACGCCATCGTGCGCATCGACACCACCACCATCTGCGGCACCGACCTGCATATTCTCAAGGGGGACGTGCCCGCGGTCGAGGCCGGGCGCATCCTGGGCCACGAGGGCGTCGGAACGGTCATCAAGACCGGCGACTCGGTGGAGTCCATCTCGGTCGGCCAGCGGGTGTTGATCTCCTGCATCAAGTCGTGCGGTCACTGTGCCAACTGCAAGATCGGCCTGTTCTCGCACTGCCTGGGCGACGAGGGCCGGTCGGGTATCGGCTGGGTGTTCGGCCACCTCATCGACGGCACCCAGGCCGAGTTCGTGCGGGTGCCCTACGCCGACAATTCGCTCTATCCACTGCCGGATTCGGTGACCGATGCCGAGGCCGTGATGCTCTCCGACATCCTTCCCACCGGATTCGAGATCGGCGTGCAGTACGGCCAGGTGGCCCCGGGTGACGTCGTCGCCGTGATTGGCGCCGGCCCGGTGGGCCTGGCCGCCATCGCCACCGCCGGGCTCTACGGCGCCGGAGCCATCGTGGCCATCGACCTCGACGAGAACCGGCTGGAGCAAGCCCGGCACTTCGGCGCGACCCACACCGTGCGCTCCGGGCGGCCGGAGTGGCGTGACGAGGTGCTCGCCGTCACCGACGGAGCAGGCGTCGACGTGGCCATCGAGGCCGTCGGGGTGCCGGACACCTTCACCATGGCGACCGAGATCGTGCGGCCCGGCGGTCACGTGGCCAACGTGGGTGTGCACGGCAAGCCGGTGCCGCTGCACGTGGAGAACCTCTGGATCCAGAACATCAGCATCAGCATGGGGCTCGTGAACACCAACACCACGCCGATGCTGCTCAAGCTCGTGGCCCAGCACAAGATCCCCGCCGCCCAACTCGCCACCCACAGGTTCACCTTCGACCAGGTGCTGGATGCCTACGACACCTTCTCCCGTGCCGCCCAGACGCATGCGCTCAAGGTGCTGATCAGCCGCTGAGAGGCTGGACATATTACGGGTCGGGGACAACACCGTGTCAGCCTCGGCCCTCCGGCCCGGCTCTATAGGCTGGACACATGACTTCTTCTCGGGATGACGATGCACTCGGCTGGGCCGGCGACGACGATCCCACGCTCGTCTCCGGAGGCGCGGCCGCGGTCGAGCGCACTCCTGCCCCGACAGCCGATACGACTGCAGTGGATGCGCCCGCCGACCGCGACTCTGCCACCCCGGACACCGCCACCCCAGACACCGCCACCCCGGACACCGACCTGCCCGACGGCTGGGCCGTCACCGGCTCGCCCGGCGGCTACGTCGACGCTCCGGAGGAGCCCGCGACCCTGTCGTCCCCGGCCCTGATCGGCCTGGGCATCCTCGCCGGCGTCTACCTGCTGTACACGATCGGCTGGTTCATCGGTGTCGGACGCCTGACCAGCGGACTGACCGATCCGCTCGGGCAGTTCATGTTCTCCCTCGGCACCTGGCTGGCCATCGCGGCGCCGGCCGTGTGGTTCGCCTCGTCGTACTGGCTCACCCGCGGCAAGCCGCGACTGCGGTGGACCTGGCTCATCCTGGGCGCCGTGCTGCTGGCCCCATTGCCCTTCATCGCCGGAACCGGGGGACTCTGATGAGCACCGACAAGACACTCGACACCACATCCGGCACCCGGGTGCGCCGCACGCCGGCCTGGCTCTCGGCCACCATCGCCATCGTATTCGGCCTCTTCTACGCCTACAGCGCCTGGTCAGGGCTTGGTAACCTGCTCGGCCTCAACAACGCCGCGCAGCTGCTGGACACCACGCTGAGCGGCTTCGGCTGGGGTCTGCTGCTCACGGGCGTTCTCGCGCCGGTCGTGCTGTTCGGCATCGCCTTCTGGTTCGGTCGCCGCCGGGAGGCCGGCCCGCAGGCCCTCATGCTGCTGGCCGGGCTGTGCTTGGTCTCGGCGCTCTCCCTGGACATCTTCGTGTTCGGTCTCGGCAGCCTGATCGTCTGACACGCCGCACAGCGGCGCCGTCAGCCGGCAAGGCTCACGGCGAGCACCAGAGCGATCAGCACCAGCTGGCCGAGCAGCCGCGGGACGAACGGAATCGCCACGGCGCCGAAGCGTTCCTTGTGCCGGGCCGCGTAGGCGTTCGCCGGGAACACGGCGACCAGGAACACGGCCAGAGCGACACCTGACGTAACACGGGTGGCATCCAGGAGAAGTCCGACGCCGCCGAGAATTTCGCAGACACCGGTGATCAGCACGAGGTTGCGCGGGGACCACAGGCCGCGCCAGCGCAGTCGTGGTGGGATCATCGCGGTCATCGTGCGTTGCACCGAGGGCACAAAATGGCTGATCCCCGCGACCACGAAGAGCACCGCCAAGACGACGCGCAGAACGGTTAGGACGTTGGTCACAGACTCGGGGCTCATCGCTCCATTCTGCAGCCAGTAAAGTGTTGTGGTATCTGGCGCCCCAAGATCGTGGCGCGAGCTTCCCTCGCCTGACGCTTTCTAAGGATCTGTTTTCGTGTCGAAGCCCGTTGTACTTATCGCCGAAGAACTCTCGCCCGCCACCGTCGATGCCCTCGGGCCCGACTTCGACGTTGTCAACGTCGACGGCACCGACCGTGCCGCCCTGCTCTCCGCGCTGGCGTCCGCCAACGCCATCCTGGTGCGCTCCGCCACCAAGGTCGACGCCGAGGCCCTCGCCGCGGCCCCGCACCTGCAGGTCATCGCCCGCGCCGGCGTCGGACTCGACAACGTCGACATCAAGGCCGCCACCGCGGCCGGCGTCATGGTGGTCAACGCGCCCACCTCCAACATCATCTCGGCCGCCGAACTGACCGTCGGCCACATCCTCAGCCTGGCCCGCCACATCCCGCCGGCTCACGGCGCCCTCGCCCAGGGTCAGTGGAAGCGCTCCAAGTACACCGGCATCGAGCTCTATGAGAAGACCGTCGGCATCATCGGCCTGGGCCGCATCGGCGCCCTCGTCGCGGCACGCCTGCAGGCCTTCGGCGTGAACATCATCGCCTTCGACCCGTACATCACCTCGGCTCGCGCCCAGCAGCTCGGCGTGCACCCGGTGAGCCTGGACGAACTGCTCGAGCAGTCCGACTTCGTCACCATCCACATGCCGAAGACCCCGGAGACCACGGGCATGATCAGCGCCCCGCAGCTGAAGCTCATGAAGCCCACCGCCTACGTCGTCAACGTCGCCCGCGGTGGACTCATCGACGAAGCCGACCTGTACACGGCCCTCGTCGACGGCACCATCGCCGGAGCCGGCCTGGACGTCTTCGTCAACGAGCCGCCGACCGGCTCGCCGCTGCTCGGACTCGACAACCTGATCAGCACCCCTCACCTAGGCGCGTCCACCGACGAGGCCCAGGAGAAGGCCGGCGTCTCCGTCGCCAAGTCAGTGCGCCTCGCGCTGTCCGGCGAACTGGTGCCCGACGCCGTCAACGTGGCCGGCGGTGTCATCGACCCCACCGTGCGCCCCGGTATCCCGCTGGTCGAGAAGCTCGGCCAGGTCTTCTCCGGCCTTGCCGCTCACAGCCCGCTCACCAGCGTCGACATCGAGGTGCGCGGCGAGATCGTCGAATTCGACGTCTCGGTGCTCAAGCTCGCCGCACTCAAGGGCATCTTCACCAACGTGGTCAGCGAGACGGTCTCCTACGTCAACGCGCCGCTGCTCGCCGAGCAGCGCGGAGTGAGCGTGCGCCTCATCACCGACGCCGAGTCGCCCGAGTACCGCAACCTCATCACCCTGCGCGGCGCCCTCGCTGACGGCTCGCAGGTCTCGGTCTCCGGTACCCTGGTGGGCACAAAGCAGATCGAGAAGATCGTCGAGGTCAACGGCTACGACGTCGAGGTGCCGTTCGCCGAACACCTCATCGTCATGCTCTACACCGACCGCCCCGGAATCGTCGCCGTGTACGGCCGCGAATTCGGCGAGGCCGAGATCAACATCGCGGGTATGCAGATCGCCCGGCACGAGGCCGGCGGCAAGGCGCTCAGCGTCCTGACCGTCGACTCGCCCGTCCCTGCGGCGCTCCTCGAGTCGCTCCGCGAAGCGATCACGGCCGACGTGATGGTCGCCATCGACATCACCGAGTAACCGGCCCGTCGCCGTACCGGCGAAGCACACACGAAAAAGCCCCGGATGCGCATCCGGGGCTTTTTCGTGTGCTGTACCGAAACGGGTCAGACGTCGTCGATCGACCGTTCCTGCTGCACGGTGCGTTCGCCGCTGACCGGGTCGACGGCGCTGCGGGTGGTGCTGATGCTGCTGCGTCGGCGGGTGAGCAACACCGAGCCGAGCACGAAGATGAGCGCGCCCGCGCCCATCAGGATGTAACCGACGAGGTCGAGGTCGACCCAGTCGACCTGGATGTTGAGGGCCCACACCAGGATGGCGCCGACGACGAACAGGAAGATTCCCAATCCGATACTCATGGTGAACTGCTTTCTTCGGTGATGGCACATGCGCGTCGGCGACGCGCACGGTCAGGGTCCTCCAGCATAGACACCCGAAAGCGGGCAGTAGGGTTGATTTGCAGGGTATCTCTACGTCAAATTCGTGTCACTATCGCCAGCCCACCGGCTGCCTCACCGTAATCGGAGCCGCATGTCCCGCTCAGTCAAGCTCGCAGTCATCGCCGGAGACGGCATCGGCCCCGAGGTCGTCGCCGAGGCTCTCAAGGTGCTCGATGCCGTGACCCAGGCCGAACCGGTCGACTTCGATCTCACCCACTTCTCGCTCGGCGCCACCCGCTTCCTCGAGACCGGTGACGTGCTGACCGACGAGGACCTGGCCGCGATCAGCGCTCACGACGCGATCCTGCTCGGCGCCGTCGGCGGAGTGCCCGGAGACCCCCGGCTCAAGAACGCCAACATCGAGCGCGGGCTCCTGCTCAAGCTGCGCTTCTCGCTCGACCACTACGTCAACCTGCGCCCGAGCGTGCTCTTCCCGGTGTGCCGAGCCCGCTGGGCGACCCCGGCGAGGTGGACTTCGTCGTCGTGCGCGAGGGCACAGAGGGTCCGTACGTGGGTAACGGTGGCGCCATCCGCCAGGGCACCCCGCACGAGGTGGCCAATGAGGTCTCCGTCAACACGGCTTTCGGCGTCGAGCGGGTCGTGCGTTACGCGTTCGAGGTGGCCAGGAACCGGCCGCGCAAGCGCCTCACCCTGGTGCACAAGACCAACGTGCTCGTCTTCTCCGGCAGCCTCTGGCAGCGCATTGTCACCGAGGTCGGCGCCGAATACCCCGACGTTGCCGTCGATTACCTACACGTCGACGCGGCAACGATCTTCCTCGTCACGAATCCGGGTAGATTTGATGTCATCGTCACGGACAACCTCTTCGGCGACATTCTCACTGACCTGGCAGCGGCAATCAGCGGCGGCATCGGCCTGGCGGCATCCGGAAATATCAACCCGGAAGGCCGTTTCCCCAGCATGTTCGAGCCGGTACACGGCTCGGCACCCGACATCGCGGGCCGGCAGTTGGCCGATCCCACGGCGGCGATCCTCTCGGTCGCGCTCCTGCTCAACCACCTTGGGCTCCAGGATGCGGCGGCCCGGGTGAGCGCGGCCGTCACGGCCGACATCGTGGCACGCAGCGTCGACACCGGCAGCGCCGCCTCGGGTTCACGATCCACCAGCGCCGTCGGCGATGCCATTGTGGCCCGCCTCACCGGCACATCCGCTTAATCGCATTCCCGTCTACTCACAAGGGACTCCCATGAGCCAGCAGAGCACCACCTTCCCCCTCGAATTCGAACTGACCCCGTCCGAGACGGCCCGATCCAGCGCCGAGCGCGAGACGATCCTCTCCGACCCCGGTTTCGGAAAGCACTTCACCGACCACATGGTGACGATCGACTGGACGGTCGAGGCCGGCTGGCAGAACGCCAGGGTCACCCCGTACGGCCCGCTGCTGCTCGACCCGGCTTCGTCGGTGCTGCACTACGGTCAGGAGATCTTCGAGGGTATGAAGGCCTACCGCCACGCGGACGGCTCCATCTGGACCTTCCGGCCGGAGAAGAACGCCGAACGCCTGCAGAGCTCCGCTCGCCGGCTCGCGCTGCCCGAACTGCCCGTGGCCGACTTCATCGAGTCGATCAAGCAGATGATCGCCGTCGACGGCGCCTGGGTGCCCAACGCCCCGGAAGCCAGCCTGTACCTGCGTCCGTTCATGATCGCGAACGAGAGCTTCCTCGGCGTGCGCGCCGCGCACAAGGTGGGCTACTACGTCATCGCCAGCCCGGCCGGGGCCTACTTCACCGACGGTGTCGCCCCGGTGAGCATCTGGCTTTCCACCGAGTACTCCCGCGCCGGCCGCGGCGGCACCGGCGCCGCCAAGTGCGGCGGCAACTATGCCGCCTCGCTGCTGCCCCAACGTGAGGCCTACGACAACGGCTGCGCCCAGGTGCTCTTCCTCGACGGCGAGACCGGCAGCCACATCGACGAACTCGGCGGCATGAACGTGTTCTTCGTGCACGGCACCGACACCCTCGTCACCCCGCGCCTGACCGGCACGATCCTCGAGGGCGTCACCCGCGACAGCATTATCCAGCTCGCCCGGGACCGTGGCATGACCGTCGAAGAGCGGGACGTGACCGTGGACGAGTGGCGCGACGGCGTCGCATCCGGTGAGATCACCGAGGTGTTCGCCTGCGGAACGGCCGCGGTGGTCACCCCCATCGCGCAGCTCAAGGGTGTCGGCTTCGAGATCGGGTCGGCCGATGCCCCGGCCGGGCAGATCACCATGGCGTTGCGCCAGGAACTCACCGACATCCAATACGGCCGCCTGCCCGACCGGCACGGCTGGCTGCTGCGACTGGATGCTGCGGCCGAAACCGAGGTGACCGCGTGAAGATCGCCAGGTTCAGCCACGCCGGCGCCATAGCGTTCGGCATCATCGACGACGACGAGCTCGTCGTGCTCACCGGCGACCCCATGTTCGCCGGCTACAACCCCACCGGGCAGCGCCTTCCGCTGGTGGATGTGGCCCTGCTCGCGCCGGTGATCCCACGCTCCAAGGTCGTCGGCCTCGCCGGCGCCTACTTCGCGGATGCCGTCGAGAAGGCCGCCGCGCAGGAAGGCGTGGCCGCCGAGCCGCGCTTCTTCCTCAAGCCCAACACCACCGTCGTTGGCCCCAACGATCCCATCGTGTTGCCCGCGCAGTCCGACGATGTGCGCGTGGAGGGTGAACTCGCCATCGTCATCGGCAGGGTCGCCAAGAACCTCAGCGTGGCCGACGCGGCCGGGGCCATCTTCGGCTACACCATCGCCAACGATGTCACCGCGGTCGACGTGCAGGACAGCGAGGGACACGGGGCCCGGGCCAAGAGCTTCGACTCGTTCTGCCCGCTCGGTCCGGTGATCGACACCGAGTTCGACCCGGAGAGCGCCCATATCAACGGCCGTGTGGGCGATACGGTTTTCGAGGACAGCGACGTGTCGCTGCTCGCGCTCTCGATGGCCGAGATCGTGGCATCCGTGTCTACCGCCTTCACCCTGCTGCCCGGTGACGTGATTCTCACCGGCTCGCCGAGTGCCGCCCAACGGGTGACGCACGGCGACAGCGTGAGCATCGAGATCCCGGGACTCGGCGTGCTGACCAATCCGGTGCGAAGCGCGGCCTAACCGTCCGCGTACGGCACCTGTTTCCACGGCGGACAATTGCACCCGGCGCACTGGGTGCAATTGTCCGGACCAGGAACAATTAGAGCGGGAACCAGGCGCGCACTTGGTCGGCGGCCGTGGAGAGCAGCGCGGCCGATTCGGCGGCGTTGACCCGTGACAGGAGCATGGCGCTCATCGAGAGTGACGCGAGAGTGCGCACCCGTTCCTCCGTGCGGTCGGCGTGACTCCCGGCGCCGGCCAGCGCGTTGCCCAGGGCGGCCGCAAGTTCGGTGCGGTACCCCTCCACGACCTCGCGGGCCGGTTCATCGTGTGTGGCCAGGCCCGTGGCGCAGTTGACCAGAAGGCATCCGCGGCGGGGAGAGTCAATCGGCAGAGCGGCGATGGCCTCCCGCAGGCTGTCGAAGTAGGACAGCAGAGCGTCGCGACCCGCATCCGGCGCCTCGAGGGTGCTCAGGCGGGGGCGGATCACGGTGCGCCGATAATCGGTGACAGCGGCGTCGAAGAGCCCGCGTTTGCTGCCGAAGGCGTGGTACAGGCTCGAGCGGTTGAGCCCGGTCGCCGTCTCGAGGTCGGCCAGTGATGCGCCCTCGTAGCCGAGGTCCCAGAAGACGTCGCGGGCGGATTGCACAACCGTCGTGCTGTCGAACGTCTGGAGCCGTCCCATGAGCTGCCTGCCTTCCGCCCGCGAACGCCTGGTCCGTGGGGATACCCGTTTTAGGTGCTTGCGGTGCTACTTACTGTGAATGTTCTGTACCGCTCGTTTCACTATAACGGATGTGGGCGGTATAGTACAACGATCGGTGCAGAAAGCGAGGGGCGCCACAATCACCCCTTTTGCACCACCACGAACAGTGAGGAACTTCGCATGACGACAGTCACCAGTACCCAGATCCAGCTCTCCGCCCGGCCCACCGGCTGGCCCACCGACGCGGACTTCAGCACAGCCGTCGTCGAGCTGCCCGAGTTGACCGCCGGTCAGGTGCGCGTTGTCAACGACTTCATCTCGGTCGACCCCTACATGCGCGGTCGCATGAACGACGTCAAGTCGTACATCCCGCCGTTTGTGCTCGGTGAGACCATGGGCGGCGGCGCTGTCGGCCACGTCGTGGAGTCCACCGTCGAGTCCGTGCCCGTCGGCAGCCTCGTCGTGCACCAGTACGGCTGGCGCGACGTCGTGCAGGAGGATGCCGCCGGCTTCCGCGTCGTCCCTGAGATCCCGAACGTCCCCGCATCCGCCTATCTCGGTGTGCTCGGCATGACCGCACTCACCGCCTACGTCGGCCTGCTCGAGGTGGCCCAGTTCAAGGCCGGCGACACCGTCTTCGTCTCCGGTGCTGCCGGCGCCGTGGGCAGCATGGTGGGCCAGATCGCCCGGCTCAAGGGTGCGGCCCGCGTCATCGGCTCCGCCGGTACCGACGAGAAGGTGGCCCTGCTCACCGAGAAGTACGGCTTCGACGCCGCCTTCAACTACAAGACCGGTGACATCGCCGAGCAGCTGGCTAAGGCCGCACCCGAGGGTATCGACGTGTACTTCGACAACGTCGGCGGCGACCACCTCAGCGCCGCACTCGGTGCTTTCAAAGACGGCGGCCGCGCGGCCCTCTGCGGTGCTATCTCGCAGATGAACCGCACGGATGGCCCCACCGGCGTGCAGAACATGGTCAACATCGTCACCCGAGGACTCACCCTCACCGGCTTCACGGTCGGCAACTACCTGCAGCACTTCCCGGCCTTCACCGAGCAGATGGGCACCTGGTTCGCGGCCGGCGACATCGTCTTCGACGAGACCGTCGTCGACGGAATCGAGAACGCGGTCGACGCTTTCCTGGGCATGCTCCGCGGAGAGAACACCGGCAAGATGGTCGTCAAGACCTCCGTAGTCGCCAGCTGACCTGCTGCGACCCACCGGCCGCAGCCACATCCGTTTAACCGAATCCGACTCTTGGAGAGAATATGACTTCCGTACTTTTTGTCGTCAGCGCCGCTGACCACTGGACCCTCAACGACGGTTCGCTACACCCCACCGGTTACTGGGCCGAAGAGCTCGCCGAGCCGCACCGCCTGTTCACCGAGGCCGGCTGGTCGATCACCATCGCCACCCCGAAGGGCGCTGCTCCCACGGTCGACCTGGGTAGCCTGGCCGCCGGTGCCACCGGTAGCGACGAGCGCTCCGCCGAACTTCGCAGCTACCTCGAATCCCTGCCGGCCCTGCAGAGCCCGAACTCGCTCGATGACGTGACGGTGTCCGACTACGACGTGGTCTTCTACCCCGGCGGCCACGGCCCCATGGAAGACCTCGCTGTCGACGCGACCAGCGGTCAGATCATGACGGATGCCATCAACTCCGGCAAGATCCTCGGCGTGCTCTGCCACGCCCCGGCGGCCCTGTTGGCCTCCGTTGACGCCGACGGAACCTGGCCGTTCCTGGGCTACCGGATGACCGGCTTCACCGACGCCGAGGAGGCGCTGGGCGGACTCGCGCCGAAGGCCAAGTGGCTCGTGCAGGCGCGCCTGGTCGAACTGGGTGCCGACTTCGTCGAGGGTGCGTCCTTCGGGGAGCACATCGAAATCGACCGCAACCTCTACACGGGCCAGAACCCGGCGTCGTCGGTCAAGCTCGCCACGGCGATCATCGACGCGGTGGCCGCCCAGAAGTAGCGGCGCCCCGCGCAGCACGCACCGCGCAGTCTCGCGAAAGCGGTCCTGTGGTCACCTCACGGATCCTGAGGTGACCGCAGGGCCGCTTTCGTGCGTTCGGCCGTCCGCGAGCTGTGAGTTATGCACCCAAAAACGGCTCTCCTGACTCTTCCGTGGGTCATTTCCGGCCCGGGAGGGCTGGTCGGTGGCCGCCGAGGCTGAGCATGGCGAGGCTGATGAGGGCGTCAGGTGAGGCGAAGCCGAACGCGATTCTGGTGAGGAGTCTGATTTTGGTGTTCATGGATTCGATGCGGCCGTTGGAGAGGTTGTGTTCTATCGAGGCGAGGATCGCGACGCGGTGCTTCACGATGCTTCGTTGCAGCTTCACGAACGCGGGGATGCGGCAGCGGCGAGCCCAGGCGACCCATTTGTCGAGGGCTTCCTTGGCCTGGTCGAGCGGGAGTTTGAAGATGACTCTGAGGCCTTCTTTGAGGTAGTAGGCGCGGGCCAGTCGGGGGTCGGTTTGGACGATCCAGGCCAGCTTGGTTTGTTGTTTCTCGGTGAGGTTCTCGGGGTTTTTCCAGAGCGCATAACGGCTGTTTCTGATGCCGGCCGCGCGAGCGCTGTCGGGGCGTTCGGGGGCTCCGTTCCGGGGTCGGCCGCGGCCCCGCGCGGCGTCATTGATGCGGGCGGCTTTGCGGGCGTCGTTCCAGGCTGCGCGGCGGACTTCGTCGAGGGCTTCGGTGGCCCATTTGACGACGTGGAACGGGTCCGCGCAGCGCACCGCGTTCGGGCAGCGGGCCGCGACAACGTTGGCGATCCAGGCCGCACCGTCCGCGGAAACATGCGTGATCTGTGCGGAACGCTCGGGGCCGAGGGCGTCGAAGAACGTGCCGAGGGTGGCTTTGTCTTGGCCCGGTGCAGCCCAGACGAGACGACCGGTGTCGTGGTCCACGACGATGGTGAGGAACTTGTGGCCACGCTTGTAGGAGATCTCATCGATCCCGATGCGGGTGAGGCCATCGAACGGGTCGTGCAGGGTCGCGGCGTCGTCCCAGACCCGGGTGACGATCGCGCCGACGGTGCGCCAAGCGATGCGCATCAACGCGGTAACCGCGGTCTTGGAAGACTGCGTAGCCAGCCACGCGACGTGGTCGTCGAAGAGGTAGGTATGTCCGGCCTGGTGCCGAGCCCACGGCACCGACGCGACCGTGACGCCATGCTCACGGCACGCCACCCGGCGGGCGTCTGCCTCGAGAACGACCTGGATGATGCCAGCATCCAGGCTCCGCCAGCGTCGTCGACCCTCACCACGGTCGTAGCCTGGGCTGCGCCGGTGGCACAGCCCACACCGGTTCCGGGCCGCTTTCATCGGCCGGACCGCGACGACCAAAACGCCCGCATCGTCGTCGTAATCGACGTCGTCAACGATGGTCTTTTCGACACCGAGCAGAGTCCGCCATATCCTTGCAGTACGCACGCCGTTTTCCGTTCTTCAGTTTCCAACCTTTGACAGTCAGAAACCTAGACAGAAAGCGGCGTGCGCTCGTTAAGCCACGCGGAAACCACCCACGGATATGTCAGAAGAGCCCCAAAAACGCGGATTTGGGGTGCTTAAGTCACAGTTCGCGGGAGGGAATCGAGGGGGAGGGTCAGCGGGCGAGGGCGAGTAGGGCGGCGTCGACGTCGGAGGCGTCGTTCCAGAGGTGGAAGGCGACTCTGGCGCGGCCCGCGCGTCCGGAGGCCGTGATGCCGGCTGCGGTAAGGCGCGCCAGATCGGCGCCGGACGGGTCCGCCCACGTGACGATGGCTTGGTCTCGTTGGGGCAGCCCGAGTCCGGCGCAGAGCGCATTCCCGAGGCTCGTGTCGTGGCCATGCACCGCCGCCGGGTCGAGCCGGGCGAAGAACTCCAGGGCAACCCTCGTGCCCACCCAAGCCGGCCAGGCCGGAGACACGTCGAAGCGGCGCGCATCCGTCGCCAGCGTCATGGTGGGGCCGTAACAGGATGCCCACGGGTCGTCGCCGGCGAACCAGCCGGCCTGCACCGGGCGCAGCAGCTCCGCCAGGGCTGGCTGCACGGTGAGGAACGCGGCCCCACGCGGGGCACCCAGCCACTTGTAGGCATGGCAGATCGTGGCGTCGAAGTCGCCCGCCGCCACGGGCAGCCAGCCGGTGGCCTGGGTGGTGTCGCAGAGTGTGAACGCGCCCACCAAGGCGGCCGCCGCGCGGATCGCCGGCGCATCCGCTATCTCGCCGGTGGCGGATTGCACGAGGGAGAAGGCCACCAACCAGGTGCGCTCGGTGAGCGAGGCCGCCAGATCGACCACCGGCACGTGGCGTACGGTGACGCCGCGGTGCTCCTGCTGCAGAAACGGGAAGACCATGGAGGTGAAGTCCCCGTCGACGCAGACGACTTCCCGGCCGTCGGGCACGGACGCCGCCAGAACCGAGGCCATCACCGACGCCTGCGACCCGATCGCCACCCGGTCGGCGTCGACAGCGACCAGACCGGCGTACAGCGCCCGGGCGCGGTCAATCTCCACTTGGTAATGCGCGGGGGAGGCCTCGCCGCGAGCCCAGATGTCGGCGTCCTCCTGCAGCGCCCGCACGGTCTCGATGGTCGGCCGCCCCGAGGTGCACGCCGCCAGATAGCGGGTCGTACTGGGGGAGTACTCGGCCCGCGCCTCCGTGAGGCTGAGGGTGGCCAGTGGTGTACTGGGCGGAACTGTGGAACTCATGCCTCCAGCGTCCCGCTCCCCGATCCATTCGGCAATGGCCAGTGCTCGATCGCTCCCATAACGAGCGGTTATGATTCGAGCATGCCCGACACCGTTCACCGTGCACTCGACGTAGATTCCCACGCGCTGCGCATCGTGCACCGCATCAACGAGCTCGGCTCGATCACCGCCGCCGCGCGTTCCCTCGGCTACAGCCAACCGGCGGTGAGCCAGCACCTCAAACGCCTCGAGGCCCGCCTTGGGTTGCCCCTGGTGGCCAAGTCGGGCCGCGGCGTGCGACTCACCGAGGCCGGCCGCATCCTGGCCCGGCACGCGGCCACGGTGACCCAGGCGCTGGATGCCGCGGCGGGCGAACTCAGCGACCTGGCCGGCCTACGCAGTGGCCGGGTGACTCTCGCAGCGTTCCCTTCCGCGTCGGCCACGGTCGTCCCCACCCTGCTGCGCGGCCTGTCCCAACGGCACCCCGGCGTGCAGCTGAGCTATCTCGAAGCCGAACCGCCCGAGGCTGTGCGCGCCGTGCGGGACCGCGCCGCCGACCTCGCGATCACCTTCAGCTATACCGGCGACCAGGCCGACCCGCACCGGCAGAGCGCCCAGGGGCTCACCGTGGTGCCGCTCTGGCGCGATGAGATGCTCCTGGTGCTTCCTCGCGAGCACGCTCTGGCCGGTCAGAGTCGCATCGATCTGGCCCGGCTGGCCGAGGACCAGTGGATCGGTGGCTGCCCCCGCTGTCGGGCGCACCTGCTCGACCTCGCCGCCCGAAGCGGCTTCACGCCGGGTATCTCCTACGAGACAGACAACGTCGTGGCCGTCTTCGGCATGGTCGCCGCCGGCCTGGGCGTGGCCCTGGTGCCCGCCCTTGCGATCGCGGCCTCCCCGCTGCCCGCGGGAATAGTGGCCCGACCCACCACAGCGGGGGACTTCCGCACGATCCACCTCGTCGGCGCCGAGGGGGCGGAGTCGGTTCCGGCTGTTGCTGCCACCATCCGCGCCATCGGTGAGATCGACGCGGCACCGTGGTCGCTGTTCGGCGCCGGCCAGGGGTCACATTCCGCACACGCCGGTGTAGGCCACCCTCGGTAGGATGAATGGCGTATGTCTACTACAACAGCGCACCCGTTCTCGACCGCAACCGGCACTGATGTGCGCGTGCGGTTCTGCCCCTCGCCCACCGGCACGCCGCACGTCGGCCTGATCCGCACGGCCCTGTTCAACTGGGCCTATGCCCGGCACACGGGAGGTAAGTTCATCTTCCGCGTGGAGGACACCGACGCCGCCCGCGACAGCGAGGAAAGCTTTACCCAGCTTCTCGAGGCCATGCGCTGGCTGCGCCTGGACTGGGACGAGGGCGTGGAGACCGGGGGACCGAACGAGCCATACCGGCAGTCCCAGCGCTACGACATCTACCGCGACGTGATCGCGAAGCTTGTCGAGTCGGGCCACATCTACGAGAGCTTCGCCACCGGCGAGGAGATCGCCGAGCGCAACATCAAGCTCGGCCGCGACCCCAAGCTCGGGTACGACAACTACGAGCGCGACCTCACCGACGAGGAGAAGGATGCGTTCCGCGCCGAGGGACGCCAGCCGGCGCTCCGCCTCAAGGTGCCCGACACCGAGCTCTCCTTCGACGACCTGGTGCGCGGCGAGATCACCTTCCCAGCCGGCTCGTTCAGCGACTTCGTCGTGGTGCGGCCCAACGGGCACCCGCTCTACCCGTTCGTGAACCCGGTCGACGACGCGCTCATGGGCGTCACCCACGTACTGCGCGGCGAGGACCTGCTCTCCTCCACGCCCCGCCAGATCGCGCTGTACCACGCGCTGATCGACATCGGCCTGACCACGTTCGTGCCCCGCTTCGGCCACCTGCCCTACGTGATGGGCGACAAGAACAAGAAGCTCTCCAAGCGCGACCCCGAGTCGAACCTGTTCCTGCACCGCGAACGTGGCTTCATTCCCGAGGGCCTGGTCAACTACCTCTCCCTGCTGGGCTGGTCGCTCACCCACGACCGCGACGTGTTCTCCATTGAGGAGATGATCGCCGCGTTCGACGTCGTCGACGTGAACCCCAACCCGGCGCGTTTCGATCTCAAGAAGGCCGAATCGCTCAACGGCGACCACATCCGTCTGCTCGCGCCGGCCGACTTCGCCCAGCGCGTCGTACCGTACCTCGCCGCCGCCGGCGTGCTCTCCGAGCCGCTCAGCGACAACCAGAAGGCCATCCTCACTGCCGCCCCCCTCGTGCAGGAGCGCATCGCCCTGCTCGGTGAGACCCCGGCCATGCTCGGCTTCCTCTTCGAGCCGGCCGACAAGCTCGAGCACCAGGCGGATGCCCTCGCCTCGCTCCCGCAGAACGCCGGCGAGATCCTCGCGGCCGCCACGGACGCCCTCCGCAACATTCCCGAAGCGGAATGGACCCACGAGCGCGTGCACACCACCCTCACCGAGACGCTGATCGACGGCCTCGGGCTCAAGCCCCGGGTGGCATTCGGCCCACTGCGCGTGGCTGTGTCCGGGCGCAAGATCTCGCCGCCCCTGTTCGAATCCATGGAGATCCTCGGCCAGGCCGACTCGCTGGCCCGCCTGGATCGGCTCTCGGCGACCCTGGTGTCATGACGACCGACGGTACCGTTATGGCCGGCTCCGGCAGCGACACCGCTGCCGGCGCCGTTGAGGCGCCCTACGACGTCGTCATCATCGGCGCCGGCCCGGCCGGCCTGGCCGCCGGGCTCAGCCTCGTGCGCGCCCGCCGCCGCACGCTGATGATCGACAGCAACCGTCCACGGCACTCCGCCACACTGCGCTCGCACGGCTTCATCACCCGCGACGGCGTGCCTCCGCTTGAGCTGCGACGCATCGGCCGTGAGGAATACGAGGCCTACCCGGCCGCCGAGTTCCACATGGGCCTGGTTCGCACGGTCGAACAGGTGCACGGTGCCAACTTGGCGGATGCGACCGCGGCCCGGTTCACCGTGTCCACCAAGGGTATCCGCGGCGAGAAGAACCGCGTTGTCACCGCCCGAACCGTGCTCATTGCCACTGGCCTGGCCGAGACGCTGCCGGCGCTGCCGAGCATCCGCGCCTGGTACGGCACCAACCTGCACAGCTGCATCGCCTGCGATGGCTACGAAGAGGCCGACCGGGCTCTCGCGCTGATCGGCGAGACCGACGACCTCGCCGAACACGCCCTGCTCATCTCCCAGTGGACCGACGACCTGATCGTCTTCACCAACGGTGTGGGCCAGGTCAGCGAGTCCGACGAGGCCGCACTGGTGGCGCGCGGTATCCGCGTCGACCGGCGCCCGCTCACCGACGTGCTGGGGGAGCAGGGTGCCATGACCGGCATCCAGGTCGCCGGCGGCGAGTTCGTGCCCAGAGCGGGCGGTTTCGTGCGCCCCCGATACGAGGCGGCGGCCACCTTCGCGAGTGCCCTGAGCCCGGCAACGGATGCCTTCGGCCTGATCCTTGTCGACCCGCAGGGCCGCACGTCGGTGCCCGGTCTCTTCGCCGCGGGCGACACCACCCCGCCCGGCCCAGAGCAGCTGCTCGTCTCCGCCGGTGAGGGTGCGCGCGCCGCCGTGGCCATCAACCGCCAACTTCTCGGCCCGCTCGCGACACACCCGCCGCTCAATTTGGCTGGTCGCCCCGGAGTGGGATAGAGTTACTTTTCGGCGCGGTTCTCGGACTACGCCATTGGGGTATGGTGTAATTGGCAACACGGATGATTCTGGTTCATTTGTTCTTGGTTCGAGTCCAGGTACCCCAGCAGTAACAAAACCCCCGGTCATGCGGGGGTTTTTCGTTTAGACTCCGCTGTCGATTCATGTCCGAAAATCGCTGAAGCGCGGCGCCGTTTGAGCTTGCTCCTTTGTCTTTATGCTGGTCAGTGGCTAATTCGTCAGTCTGGTCCTATGAGACGCCTGTATGGAGATGAATGAGGGCGCGAGGTTCTTGGTTCGAGTCTCCAATAGGGCATCGCTCATCAGGGATTGCAATGCCCGCTTAGAGAAGCACATTGGCTTGGCCCGCCCACGATGCCCGGTATTCCGTGAGTCTGCGTGACCAGAAACGCACCACAATCAACTTCGGTTGCTGGCGTCACTCTCGGCGGTGGCTGTGGGCCTTCGGGGTGAGTGTTCTGCCTTTGTTATTCGCGAATCAGGCGGATTGCCTGCTGCGAACTGGTGGCTGCCGCCAGCACATTCGCCACCCATTTCTGGATGCGTGCGCGTAGAATATGTTCCAGGAGTCATATTTGAAGGGAAGGTGACCACCGTGGCAGCGTCATCCACCCTGGTTAGGGCCGCCCGCCGGAGCCGGCGGATCACTCAGGCGAGACTTGCAGAGTTGACCGGCATCGATCAGGCCAGCGTCTCTCATCATGAACGGGGCAGAGACGCCGCTTACAGCACGGTTGATCGGCTGCTCGCTGGCACCGGACATCGCCTGTACGCCGCTCCCACACGACGGGACGACGCTGCCAGCTCGGCAGAGGCGATTCGTGAACATCTGCGCGCTCACGACACAGACCGGGCACTCCGGGCTCTCCTCCAGTTGAATGACAACCTCACCGCCGAACACGGACTCGTTCGGGGAATCCTGGGCCTGACGGAGCCAGAACGCACCGGGGATCGGGTGTGGGACGCGGCGATAGCGGCTCTGGTGGCATGGAGACTCAACCAGGAAGGCATCCCGCTCCCTGGATGGGTCAACGACCCCG
This sequence comes from Cryobacterium sp. PAMC25264, assembly GCF_019443325.1. Classification (NCBI taxonomy): domain Bacteria; kingdom Bacillati; phylum Actinomycetota; class Actinomycetes; order Micrococcales; family Microbacteriaceae; genus Cryobacterium; species Cryobacterium sp. PAMC25264. The sequence goes on along the minus strand of NZ_CP080383.1, from coordinate 2,003,932 downwards.
ATCGCACGCTCACCGTACCTGTCGTTTTCCGGGTCGACCCGGCCGACCCGGCGCCCGCGCGTGAAGACGTGCCGATTGAGTTCGCCGAACGCGGTGTCCTCGCTTGGGCAGATACCTTCGCGAGCGTGTGATGACAGCCACTCCGCTAGATCGTGACGCGATCATCCTCGGCCTGCGAGATCTCGTCACCGAGCTTCGCGATGCGGGCGAGGTCGCCGGCATCCGGCTCGTGGGCGGCGCCGCACTCGCCCTGCGCTACTTCGACCGGGGACGACGCAGGACCTGGATGTCCTTCACGTCAATCCCGGCTCAGATGAGTCCGTCGCTGCCGCCGCCGAGAGGGTCGCCTATCGGCGCGGATGGGACGCGAAATGGCTGAACTTCCAGGTCACTCAGGCCGACGCCATCCCCACTCTCGGCCGCGCCGTTGAGTGGGAGCCCATCCACGACGCGGATGGCATCGTCATCGAAGTAGCGTCCAAAGAGGCGATGCTGGTTATGAAGCTCCGAGCGAACCGACCCGGGCGCGACACCCGCGATATCAGACTCCTCCTCGCTCTGTGTGACGTCCACACGCTCGAGGACGCGGGCGAACTCTACGAGCAGTACTACCCCGGCGATGTTCTCACGCCACGTGCGGAGAAGATCGTGAACGCCATCCTCGACGGTGAACCCACCGTAGCGCCGCATTCGCCAGGTCCGATCAACATCTGATCCGAGGTCCATCCCCTCCTGGCGGGCTGGTCAGCGGGGAGAAGCCAGTTTCACTTGCATTCTGGTCGCGCATCTGATTCACCTCAGGACCGTCAGGTCTGAAACTCTGCTGGACGCGGGAGCGGACCTTCAGGCCGTGCTCGCCGCGGGCCAGTCGGCACGCCGCCGGCCCGGTTGGGTACCGCCAGGCGCAACAAGAGCGCATACTGGCCAGATGCCCCGCGCCGCCACGAGCTACCGAACGCTCGCCTCCATGAGCAGGATCACCCTGCTCTGGCACCTTCAGCGCCGAGGCACCATGACCGTGACCGACCTCGCAGAGGCCGCCGGGCTGCACCCGAACACCGCCAGGGAGCACCTGCAACGACTGGTCGACGACGGCTTCATCACCTGCCAGCCGGAAAACCGCGACACCAAGGGTCGCCCACGGATGCTGTATAGCGCGGCCGCCCGAGAGGTCGAGCCCGGGTCGGTGCGGGCTGCCAAGGCGGAAGCCGCGCACCGCCGCGGGGACCTGGTGCGCAAGCTCCTTCCCCTCGAGGCCGTCACCAGCACGCCTCGTCAGAACCAGATCGACGCGCTCGACGACCATCTCGACCAGAGCGGCTTCGACTCCGACCACGACCCTGACGGTACCCACGTGCATCTGCACGACTGCCCGTACAGTGAGATGGTCAAGCTGCACCCCGAGGTCTGCGTTGTGCACTACGGCCTGATCAAGGCTCTGCTCGCGCAAACGGACGGCCCGCTTGAGGCCGACAGCATGCATCCGTTGGTCGGCCCGGACACCTGCACTCTCGACCTGCTCGTTCGGGTTCTGGAGCCGGCCAGGGCTCCGGTCCTGGGCCCGCACGGGATTATTAACGGTGTTTCGCGGTTGTAGCGATTTTCGGTACCGGTCAGGCTTGCCCCCGAGGGTGTCACTGACCGTGGTGGTTCCCGCAGCGCAAGGGGATCACCGTGAAATCACTGAAGAACTCCATCTTCGCGAGGCCGGGCAAGACCGGCTCCAGCGCGCCGGGTAACGCCGCCAAGCCCGGCACCGACGGCCCGCTCACCGACACGATCCTCAACTTCGGTCGGTTCCTCCGTCGCGGTGAGACCTCGCCAGACCTGCGCTCGGTGTTCCTCGAGGGCGGTCGCGACGCCGACTCGTTCTACCGTGACCGCTGGACTCACGACAAGGAAGTCCGCTCCACCCACGGCGTGAACTGCACGGGCTCGTGCTCCTGGAAGGTGTACGTCAAGGACGGCATCATCACCTGGGAGACCCAGCAGACCGACTACCCCTCGGTGGGCCCGGACTCGCCCGAATACGAGCCGCGCGGCTGCCCGCGCGGCGCCGCGTTCAGCTGGTACACCTACTCGCCCACCCGGGTGCGCTACCCCTACGTGCGCGGTGTACTGCTCGAGCTGTACCGCGCGGCCAAGTCCCGCACCGGTGACCCGGTTCTCGCCTGGGCCGAGGTGACCGACAACCCCGAGAGCGCCCGCGCCTACAAGAGCGCCCGTGGCCAGGGCGGTCTGGTGCGCGCCAGCTGGGACGAGGCATCCGAGATCGTCGCCGCCGCCCACGTGCACACCATCAAGAAGTACGGGCCGGATCGCATCGCGGGTTTCTCGCCGATCCCGGCCATGTCGATCGTGTCGCAGGGGGTCGGCAACCGGTTCATCTCCATGCTCGGCGGCACCATGCTTTCGTTTTACGACTGGTACGCCGACCTGCCCGTTGCCAGCCCGCAGGTCTTCGGCGACCAGACGGATGTGCCCGAATCGGCCGACTGGTGGAACTCCAGTTACCTGATCATGTGGGGCTCGAATGTTCCCGTCACCCGCACCCCGGACGCGCACTTCATGGTCGAGGCCCGCTACAAGGGCCAGAAGGTCATCACCGTCTCACCCGATTACGCCGACAACTCTAAGTTCGCCGACGAATGGCTCGCCGTGCACCCCGGCACCGACGGCGCCCTCGCCATCGCGATGGGCCACGTCGTACTCAAGGAATTCCTGGTCGATCGCCGCACCACCCGCTTCGTCGATTACATGAAGCGCTACAGCGACTCCGCCTACCTGATCAGCCTCACCCCACGCGGCGACGCCTACGTTCCCGGCAAGTTCCTCACCGCGGATGCCCTGCCCGGCCTGGCCACCACGGTCGCCAGCGCCGCATTCAAGCCGGTGCTGCTCGACCAGAACGGTCAAGCGCACGTGCCGAACGGTTCCATCGGGCACCGATTCAGCGAGACCGACGCCGGAAAGTGGAACCTCGACCTCGAGGGCGTCGACCCGCTGCTCTCGATCGCGGATGCACCCGACTACGACCGCGCATCCGTCGCCATCGACATGCCCCGCTTCGACGTGGCCCCGGAGACCGACGAGATCGGCGAGCAGCACGCCGGCGGCGCCGGCATCGTGCGCCGCGGTGTGCCCGTACGAATGGTGGCCGGCCAGCTGGTCACCACGGTGTTCGACCTGCTGCTCGCGCAGTACGGCGTGGGCCGGGACGAACTGAACCTGCCCGGCTACTGGCCCACCGGCTACGACGACGCCACCTCGCCTGGAACCCCCGCCTGGCAGGAGAGCATCACCTCGGTGCCCCGTCAGGCCGCGGAACGCATCGGCCGCGAGTTCGCGCAGAACGCGGAGGACTCCGACGGTCGCTCGATGATCCTGATGGGAGCCGGAACCAATCACTGGTTCCACTCCGACACCATCTACCGCGCCTTCCTGGCGCTGACCACGATGACCGGCTGTCAGGGTGTGAACGGCGGCGGTTGGGCTCATTACGTGGGCCAGGAGAAGGTGCGCCCGCTCACCGGCTACGGCCAATACGCGTTCGGCCTGGACTGGGTGCGGCCGCCGCGCCAGATGATCGGCACCGGCTTCTTCTACCTCGCCACCGACCAGTGGCGCTACGACGGCCTGTCCGCCGACACCCTCTCCAGCCCGCTCGGCTCCGGCGTCTTCAAGGACCGCACGACGGCCGACTGCCTGGTCGAATCCACCAAGCGCGGCTGGATGCCCGGCTACCCTACCTTCAACCGCAATTCGCTCGACCTCGTCGACGATGCCGCGGCGGCCGGGGTCGAACCGGCCCAGTACGTCGTCGACTCCTTGAACGACGGCAGCCTCGAGTACGCCATCGAAGACCCGGATGCGCCGGAGAACTTCCCGCGCGTCATGGTCGTCTGGCGGGCCAACATCATCGGCTCCTCGGGCAAGGGCAACGAGTACTTCCTCAAGCACCTGCTCGGCACCCAGAGCGCCGTGCGGGCACCGGAGTCACCGCCGGAAAAGCGCCCGAAGACCATGAAATGGCACGAGTCCGCTCCAGAGGGCAAGCTCGACCTGATGGTCACCAGCGACTTCCGCATGACCAGCACCACCATCTACAGCGACGTGGTGCTGCCGCCGGCCACCTGGTACGAGAAGAACGACCTGTCCACCACCGACATGCACCCGTTCATCCACTCGTTCAATCCGGCGATCGACCCGCCGTTCCAGTCCAAGACCGACTTCGACATCTTCCATATCCTGGCCGAGAAGATCTCCCAGATGTCGGTGGAGCACCTCGGTGTGCGCAAAGACCTCGTCGCGATCCCGCTGCTGCACGACACCCCGGATGCCATGAGCAGCCCGCACGGCATCGTCGAAGACAATCTGCCGTTGGTTCCCGGTGTCACCATGCCCAAGCTCGTGGTGGTCGAACGCGACTACCCGGCCTTCTACGAGAGGCTCGGCTCGCTCGGTCCGCTCACCGAGAAGCTCGGCATGGTCACCAAGGGGGTCAAGTTCAACCCCGACGTTGAGGTGGCCTACCTCGGGCAAAAGAATGGCCTCATCGCCAACGGCCCCACCGCGGGCCGGCCGCAGCTGAAGACCGCCATCCAGGCCTGTGAAATGGTGCTGGCACTCTCGGGCACCACCAATGGGCGCCTGGGAACCCAGGGTTTCCGCGAGATGGAGAAGCGCACCGGCATGAAGCTGGCGCACCTGGCCAGCGACAATGAGGGTCGCCGCTTCTCCTACCCGGATGTGCAGGGCGCGCCGGTTCCGGTGCTCACCTCGCCGGAGTGGTCGGGCAGCGAGCACGGCGGCCGGCGTTACAGCGCGTTCACGATCAACGTTGAGCACCTCAAACCGTGGCACACCCTGACCGGGCGGCAACACTTCTACCTCGACCACGACTGGATGGTGGAGCTCGGCGAGCAGTTGCCGATCTACCGGCCGCCGCTGGACATGCACCGCCTGTTCGAGGACTCCATCGTCGGGTCCACCTCCGCCACCGGAGCCCCCGGCTCGAAGGGTCGCGCCGAGGTGGCCGTGCGCTACCTCACGCCGCACTCCAAATGGTCGATCCACTCCGAGTACCAGGACAACCTGCTGATGCTCTCGCTCTCCCGCGGTGGTCCCACCATCTGGATGTCCCCGCAGGACGCCGACAAGATCGGCGTGCGCGACAACGAGTGGATCGAGTCCTACAACCGCAACGGTGTGGTCGTGGCCCGGGCCATCGTCTCGCACCGGATGCCGGAGGGCACGGTGTACATGTATCACGCGAAGGACCGCACCATCAACGTGCCCGTTGCCGAGACCAGCGGAATGCGCGGTGGCACCAACAACTCGCTCACCCGCATCCTGCTCAAGCCCTCTCACCTGATCGGCGGCTATGCCCAGCTGTCGTTCGCTTTCAACTACCTCGGCCCGACCGGGAATCAACGCGACGAGGTCACCGTGATTCGTCGACGCAGCCAGGAAGTGGAGTACTAAATGCGCGTCATGGCTCAAATGTCGATGATCATGAACCTCGACAAATGCATCGGGTGTCACACCTGTTCGGTCACCTGCAAGCAGGTCTGGACCAACCGCACCGGCGTCGAATACGCCTGGTTCAACAACGTGGAGACCAAGCCCGGCGTGGGCTACCCGCGCCAGTACGAAGACCAGGAGAAGTGGAAGGGTGGCTGGGTGCGCAACAAGCGCGGCCGGCTGAAACTGCGCGCCGGCGGTCGGCTGAGCAAGCTGCTGCACATCTTCGACAACCCGGACCTTCCCGTGATCGACGACTATTACGAGCCGTGGACCTACGACTACGACATGCTCACCACGGCCCCGGCGGGCACCCAGAGCCCGGTCGCCCGGCCCAAGTCGCTCTTGACCGGCAAGAACATGGACATCAAGTGGTCGGGCAACTGGGATGACAACCTCGGTGGCTCGCAGGAGACCGCGGCCGACGACCCCATCCTCGCCACCATGAGCGAGCACGTGAAGATGGAGTTCGAGAACACCTTCATGTTCTATCTGCCGCGCATCTGCGAGCACTGTCTCAACCCCGCCTGTGTCGCGGCCTGCCCCTCCGGCGCCATGTACAAGCGTGAGGAAGACGGCATCGTGCTCGTCGATGAGGACGGCTGCCGTGGCTGGCGTATGTGCGTGTCGGCGTGCCCCTACAAGAAGGTGTACTTCAATCACAAGACCGGCAAGGCCGAGAAGTGCACGCTCTGCTACCCACTGATCGAACAGGGTAAGCCCACCATCTGCTCCGAGACCTGCGTGGGACGCCTGCGCTATCTCGGCCTGATGCTCTACGACGCCGATGCGGTTCTCGCACAGGCCTCGGTCGAGAACGAGCACGACCTGCTCGATGCTCAGCGCGCCTGCTTCCTCGACCCGTTCGACCCCGCCGTCATCGCCGCGGCCAAGGCCGAGGGCATGGAAGACGACTGGATTCTCGCCGCGCAGAACAGCCCGATCTACAAGATGATCGCCGAGTACAAGATCGCGCTGCCGCTGCACCCCGAATACCGCACCATGCCCATGGTCTGGTACATCCCGCCGCTCTCGCCCGTGGTCGACGTGGTCTCCACCACCCAGGCCGACAGCGAGGATGCCCGCACACTGTTCGCCGCCATCGACCGTCTTCGCATTCCGGTGGAGTACCTCGCCGGGCTGTTCTCGGCCGGAGATGTGCGCCCCGTTGAGGCATCGCTGAAGAAGCTCGCCGCGATGCGTTCCTACATGCGCGACATCAACCTCGGCAAGCCGGCCGATGAGCGCATCCCCAAGGCCGTGGGCATGACGGGCGAGACGATGCAAGCCATGTACCGGCTTCTTGCGATCGCCAAGTACGAGGACCGCTACGTGATTCCCAAGGCTCACGTGGAGACCGCCCGCGAACTCGACGAGCTGGCCTGCTCGCTCGACACCGACGGTGGCCCCGGCATGGGCGGACCCGGCCAGAACGCCGGACCGTTCGGTCAGGAGCCCGGCATGCCGCTGGCCGGTACCGTGTCCAACTACAACGAGATGACCGGCCGGGGCGGCGAGAAGACCCAGCCCACCACCCCGGGACGGGTCAACCTGCTCAACTGGACCGGCGGCGCCGTGCCTCAGGGCATGTTCCCACCCAAGAAAAGCCCAGAGGCCACAGCGTGAGAATGCCCAAGCTCGCGCCCCGGCGGGTGATGGCGCTCAGCCTCGACGACGGTGATCGACGGATCGCCCATATGGCGGCGTCTTTGCTGATGGACTACCCCGACGAGGCGCGCCGCAGCCGGTTCCCTGCCGTGGCCGCGTCGGTCGAGCAGCTTCCGGATGGCCTGCGGGCCGCGTTCGGCGCCTTCCTGGATGCCGCGGGGGAGATGAACCAGCAGGCGCTCGAAGTGCACTTCACCGCCACCTTCGACCTCAAACGCAAATGCTGCCCGTACCTGAGCTATTACGCCGCCGGTGACACCCGTCGCCGAGGTATGGCCCTCGTGCGCTTCGTCGAGGCCTACCGCGCCGCCGGCTGGGAGGTCGCCGCAGATGAACTGCCCGACTACCTGCCGATGGTGCTCGAGTTCTCGGCCCTCTCCGACTCGCCCATCGCCGGTGAGCTGCTCTCGGCTCACCGGGACGGCATCGAGGTGCTGCGTGCGGCCCTCGAGAAGGTCAACAGCCCCTACATGCACCTCGTTGAAGCCGTCTGCCTGTCGCTGCCGCCGATCGACGACGCCACCCGCCAGCGCTACCTCGACCTCGTCAACGAAGGTCCCCCCACCGAGACCGTCGGCATGACGTTCCTCGGCAATCTCAAACCATTCTCCGCCGACGGCGGTTCCAGTGAGGACGTCAGGGTATGACCCCGCTCGACTATCTTTTGTGGGTGGCGTTCCCCTACATCGCCGCGGCTACCTTCGTGGTCGGCCACATCCTGCGTTACCGGTTCGACCAGTTCGGCTGGACCTCCAGATCCAGCCAGACCTATGAGAACCGGCTGTTGCGCTGGGGCTCGCCGATGTTCCACTACGGCATGCTCATGGTGATCGGCGGGCACGTCGTCGGCCTGTTCATTCCCAAGCCGTGGTTGGAGTTCTTCGGCGTCACCGAGCATATTTACCACATCGGCGCCACCTGGCTCGGGAGTATCGCGGCTGTGCTGACCATTGCCGGTCTGGTCATCCTGATCATCCGCCGGCGCCTGGTCACCCGGGTGCACCTGGCCACCACGGTGATGGACAAGGTTATGTACATCTTCCTCGGCGGCACCATCCTGTTCGGCACCACCGCCACCGTTCTGCACCAGGTGCTCGGCGCCGGCTATGACTACCGCGGCTCGATCTCACCCTGGATCCGCAGCCTCTGGGGCTTTCAGCCTGACCCGTCGCTGATGAGCGGAGTGCCGTTCTTCTTCCAGCTGCACGTGCTCACGGCCACCGCGCTGTTCCTGCTCTGGCCCTTCACCCGGCTGGTGCACGTGTTCTCCGCCCCGATCGGCTACATCTGGCGGCCCTACGTGATTTACCGTTCCCGCGACACCCACAAGGGTTCCGGTGCCCGCCGGGTGAAGCGCGGTTGGGAGAAGGCGGAACTGCCCAACGTGCGCGTGTCCCCGCGAGCCGATGAGCCCGCCCGGCCGTCCCGGTCCCGAACCAACATTCGCCGCTAACCGCCCGCAGGGAGCTGGTCCAGCTTCTCAGCCGGCCAGCTCCGATGCCTCACACAGGATGTCGGACGCGCCGGCATCGCCGAGAGCGGCCAGGGCGACGACCGCACCGATCACCACGACGGCGGGGGAGCGCACACCGGCACCGGTCGCGAGCGCGGTGATGGTGTCCAGTCGGCCAAAGGTCGAGCGCTGATCGTGCGCGAAGCCTCGCTCCACGATGGCGACGGGCATGTCGGCTCGCATGCCGAGTCGGGTCAGCCCGGCGATCATCTGCAACAGGGTACCGATGCCCATCAGCACCACGATGGTGCCGTCCAGGCCGATGAGGTGGGTCAGTTCAGTGTCGGTGATCGGGGCGTGACCGGAGATCACCGTGAACGATCGGCTCACCTCGCGATGCGTCACCGGGATACCGGCGGCCCCGGGCACGGCGATGGCGCTCGTCACGCCGGGGATCACCGTCACCGGCACGCCGGCGGCACGACAGGCGAGAACTTCCTCGCCGCCGCGGCCGAAGACGAACGGGTCACCACCCTTGAGACGCACGACGGTGAGCCCGGCGAGAGCGGCGGACACCATCATCCGTTCGGCGTCACGTTGCGGGATCGCGTGGTGCCCCGGTGCTTTGCCCACGTCGACGAGTTCTGCCCCCGGAGCCCACTGGGCGAGCCGTTCGGTGGGGCCGAGCCTGTCGTAGAAGACAACGTCGGCGGCGTGCAGAGCGGTCATGGCGCCGACCGTGAGTAGGCTCTCGAGGCCGGGGCCGCCGCCGACGAGAGTGACAGACCCGATCGGCGCGGTCGACGCGGCGGCCTCGCGGGTGAGCCAGGTGCGGTGCTGGGCGCATGCCGCGATGATGTGTGCATCGATGTCCGATGTGGCCTGTACGACGACCACCAGGTCAACGGCGGCGATGAGCGCGTTCCACGCACCCGTGGACCGAGGGAAAGCGGGGGTGCTCACCCCGGATACGGGGCGCTCGTCCAGCGAAGTGATAGGCACGGTCAGGTGGTAAACGTGTGCGCCCGCGGCCAGGTAGCGCGCGAGAACGCGCCGGGCCGCCTGGGCGCCGCCCACCACGAGCACCCGCTTGCCCGTGTAATCGAGACCGAGTCGCACGGGCTACTCCGCGCCGGTCGACGGAACGCGGGAGATGTCGACGCCGTCGATGCTCACCGGGATACGGCGGCCGGTGCGCCGGATCGACCCGGCAATCCTCGCGTGGTCACGCTCGTCCGGCCGGGCCGGGCGCGGCTGGTCGCGCTCGATGACCTGCAAGAGAGACGGGTCGGGGGTATCCGAGTTGACGAACGGTCGGAACCGACGTAGCCGCTCCGGGTCGGCCAGCGTGGCCGCCCACTCGTCTTCGTACACGTCGACGTGGGCAGCCATGGCTGCCTCCAGGTCGGCGGCGATGCCCAGGGAGTCGTTCACGACCACGTCGCGCACGTGGTCGATGCCGCCGTCGAGGTCTTCCTGCCAGCGAGCGGTGCGCTGCACACGGTCGGCGGTGCGGATGTAATACATCAGGTAGCGGTCGATGTACGCCACCAGGGTGGCCTCGTCGAGGTCCTTGGCGAGCAGCACGGCGTGCACCGGCTGGAAGCCACCGTTGCCGCCGACGTACAGGTTCCAGCCGAGCTCGGTGGCGATCACGCCGATGTCCTTGCCTCGGGCCTCGGCGCACTCGCGGGCGCAGCCGGAGACACCGATCTTGAACTTGTGCGGCGAGCGAAGCCCGCGGTACCGGTTCTCCAGCATGATCGCCAGCGCCACGGAATCCTGCACGCCGAAGCGACACCAGGTCGACCCGATACACGATTTCGCCGTGCGCAGGCTCTTTCCGTAGGCCTGACCGGATTCGAAGCCGGCGTCCACGAGAGCACGCCAAATGTCGGGTAGTTGGTCGAGCCGGGCACCGAACAGGCCGATGCGCTGGGCGCCGGTGATTTTGGTGTACAGGTTGAACTCCGCGGCGACCTGGCCGATCACGATGAGCTTTTCCGGGGTGATCTCTCCGGCGGGGATGCGGGGTACCACCGAGTAGCTGCCGTCCTTCTGCATGTTGCCCAGGGCCCGGTCGTTGGTGTCCTGCAGCCCGCCGCGGCCGGCATCCAGGATGTAGGCGGAGGACTGCGAGGCGAGGATGGAGGCGATGGTGGGCTTGCAGACGTCGCAGCCGAGGCCGGTGCCGAAGCGTTCCATGATCTGGTCGAACGAGCTCAGCTGCAGCACTCGCACCGACTCGAACAGTTCGCTGCGGCTGATCGAGATGTGCTCGCAGAGCGCCTTCGAAATCTCCAGGCCCGCGTTCATCAACTCGGTTTCGAGCACCTTCTTGAGAAGCGGCACGCACGAGCCGCACTGAGTGCCCGCACGGGTGCAGGCCTTGAGGGCACCGAGCTCGGTAACGGGGTCACCGTGATCTCCCCGGATGGCGGCCCGCACTGTGCCGAAGGAGACATCGTTGCAGGAACACAACTGGGCGTCATCGGGCATGTCCGAACTGGACGGCAGCTCGGCGCCGGAGGCGGACAGGTAGGCGCCGGGTTCGGTGGGCAGTTCCCGCCCGAGTAGCGGGCGCAGCGACAGATATGGTGACGCGTCACCGACGAAGATGCCGCCGAGCAGGGTCTTGGCATCGTGGGAGACGACGACCTTCTGGTACAGGCCGCGGGCGGGGTCGGCGTAGACGACCTCGAGGGCGCGCTCGCCGGTGCCGAAGGCGTCACCGAAGCTGGCCACCTCCACGCCGGAGAGCTTGAGCTTGGTGGCGTCGTCGATCCCGGGGAACACGGCCTCGCCGCCGTTCAGCCGGTCGGCGACGACCTCGGCCATGGCATTGGCCGGGGCGACCAGGCCGATGCAGCGTCCGTCGACGCTGGCGACCTCGCCGATCGCCCAGATGCCGGGAATCGAGGTGGCGCAGTCGTCACCGATCACGACGCCGCCGCGCGGGCCGATGTCCAGGCCCGCCGCGCGGGCCAGTTCGTCGCGGGCACGGATGCCGATGGACCAGACGATCAGGTCGGCGCTGATCTGGCGCTCGTCGTCGAGGGTGAGGCCGAGCACCTGTCCGGTCTCTGCGACGAGGATCTCGGTGGGGCGGTGGCCCAGTTCCAGCTGGATGCCCTGCGCGTCGATGAGGCGGCCGAGGGCCATTCCGGCGCCCTGATCGAGCTGCGTGGGCATCAGCCAGGTGGCGCCGTCCACGATGGTGGTATTTGCCCCGAGGCGCTGTACGCCGCCGGCGGCCTCCAGCCCGAGCAGCCCGCCGCCGATCACGGTGACGTTGGCGGGCCGGCCGAACTTGGCCTTCAGCCGGGCCGTCTCGCTGACCAGGAAGTCCACGTCTTCGATGGTGCGGTACACGACGCCGTGCTGGGCGCCGGGTACCGGCGGCACGAAGGCGCTGGACCCGGTGGCGAAGATCAGGTCGTCGTAGCCGAGAACGTCGCCGGCCGCGAGGGTCACGGTCTGGGCCGCGGGGTCCACGGCGATGACCTGGCTGCCGCCACGGTAGTGCATGGTCTCGGACTGCCAGAAGGCCGGGTCGCCCAGGGTGAGGTCTTCGGGGCCGCCTAGTCGGTGTGAGAGGGAGACCCGGTCGTAGGGGAGGTGCACCTCTTCGCCGAGGACGGTGACGTCGATCGGGGGAATGCTGTCGCCGGCGGCACGGGCGCGGGCATCCATCGCCTCGGCGAAACGGTGGGCGGCAGGGCCGCCGCCGATCACGAGCACGCGGCGGGGTTGCTGGGGGGTGTTCAGTGTCATCGCGGCACCTCTCGGAGTGGATCAGGCCGCGTAATCCCGATGGCGTCAACCGCCACCAGGCCGACCTCATGGCGTCTGTCCAGTAAGTCATACGCGCGCGCGCCATATAAGGGTCGTAGGTCCCGAGGCAGACCCCCGGCGCGTGGGTAACCTGAAGGGGCGCCGCACGCATCCACTGGCCCGGCGCCGAAATCGAAGGGCATCATGTTCACCACACACGACACGACCACGCGGAGCACCGAGGCCGGCGCCGGCTGGGTAGAGGTGTGCGCCCTCTCCGACCTCGAACCGCTCTGGGCAGAAGCCGCGATCGTCGACGGTGAACAGCTCGCCCTGGTGCGGATGCCCGACGGAACCGTGTACGCCGTCTCCAATCAAGACCCCGCCACGGGCTCGTATGTGATGTGTCGTGGCATTGTCGGATCGCACGGCGACCGGGTGACGCTGACCTCACCGCTGCACAAGCAGGTGTACGACCTCGCGAGCGGGGAATGCCTTAACTCGGCCGACCTGTGCCTGCGGACGTTCGAGACCAGTGTCGAGTCTGGCTCCGTGCGGGTACGTCTCGTCTCGGAGGCGTCGGCGCACACCGCCGCCTGATGACTGCCGAACCGGCTGTGAGGGTCGCCCCGCTCCTGCTGCTCGCCTCGCACGGCTCCCGCGACCCCGTCGCTCAGCGCGCCGTGCTCCGATTGGTAGAGGCGGCGACCCGCGAGCTGGCCGCAGTGAGAGCCGAGACCCCGGTGGTGGGCGGATTCGTTGACGTGCAGCAACCGGATGTGCCGCAGTGCCTCGCCGAAGCCGAGCCCGGGCGAGACACAGTCATCGTCCCGCTCCTGATTTCAGCCGGTTACCACGTGAGATTCGACCTCGCGAACGCCGTGGCAGCTGCTGCGCCGCGCCGGGTCACTGTGACGGCCGCACTCGGACCCGATACCAGGATCACGGAGATCGTGGCCCGCCGCCTCACTGAATGCGGTCTCGCCGACGGTGACAGGCTGATTCTTGCCGCAGCAGGGTCCAGCGACCAGAACGCCGTGGCGGATTGCCACGCCGCGGGTGCACAGCTCTCGGCGCTGCTCAATCGTGCGGTCACGGTCGCCTTCATCACCGCTGCACAACCCCGCCTGCCAGAGGCCGTGCAGGCTGCCCGCTCCGAATTTCCCGGGGCGCGTGTGGTTGTCGCCAGCTACCTTCTGGCCCCGGGAACCTTCGCGGCCATGGCCGGGAGGGCGGGCGCCGACATCGTCAGCTCCGCCCTCCTCGTCGACGGTGAGGAGCCTCCCGCCGCGCTGGTGGAAGTACTCCTCGACCGCTACAGCAACGCCGCCGGCTGACGGCCGGCACCCGGGCGGGTGCCGGCAGCGGTTGGCCGCGGTGTGGATTAGCCGGGGTACGGGGCGTTCGGCCGGGCGTAATACACCCAGGCCAGAACCGTGCAGAAGACGCAGAACACGGCGCAGCCGATGAAGAACGCAATGGGGCTGATGGCCGTGAGCGCGATACCCACGATGAACGGACCGAACGCGGCGATCGCTGAGGTCCAGGCGATAGCGCCGCCGGCCTGACGCTTGGGGAAAAGCATCGGCATCTGCTTGAAGGTGCCACCGTTGGCCAGGCCGGCGAAGAAGAAGATGATCAACATGCCGGTCAAAAAGCCCCAGAACTCACCCACGGAGGACGGTGTGAGGAAGAACGCGGTGACGATCGTCCCCACGACCATGCCGGCACCGCCGACAAAGGTGAAGATCGCGCCGCCGAACCTGTCGCAGAACGGGCCGCACGCGGCACGCACAGCGGCACCCACCACGGGGCCGATGAAGGCGAAGGCCAGAGGGTTGGGGGCATCCGGGAAGTCACCGTAAACGTTGAGGATGATCAGGCCCATCTGGGCGGCTAGGCCGCTGTAGGCGCCGAAGCTCATCAGGTAGATGGCGGTCATGATCCAGGTGTGCTTGACCCTGAAGATGTCGATCTGCTGGGCGAAGTTGGCCGTGATCGGCACCCGGCGCAGGTACAGAATCGAGAGAACCATGGCGAGCACGGCCCAGGGAATGAGCACCAGCCCACCGTTGTGCAGCCAGATGAGTTCACCGTTGGCGCTGGACTGCGGGGTGAGCGCCGCCGTGCCGAGCAGGCCGAAGCCCACCACCCAGGGCAGCAGGAACTGAATCAGGCCGATGCCGAAGTTGCCCAGGCCCGCCTGCAGACCGAGTGCCGTGCCGGCCAGGCGCTTGGGAAAGAAGTAACTGGTGGACGCCATCAATCCGGAGAATGCGCCGCCGCCGATGCCGGCCGAGAACGACAGGCAGAGCAACACCCAGAACGGGGTCGATGTGTCGCGCACCGCGAGGGTCCACCCGAGCATCGGCAGGATCAAAAGCCCCGAGGACATCGCCACCAGGTTGCGAGTGCCCATGATGGGCGGCAGGAACATAAAGACCAGGCGCAGGATTCCGGCGGCGAGGCCGGGCAGGGCCACTAGCCAGTACAACTGGCTCGATGAGAGCGAATAGCCGATGTCGTTGAGCCGAGGCGCGATCGCGCTCACCAGGTACCAGGAGGCGAAGGCGAGGGTGAGGCTGAAGGTGGTAATCCACAGGGTTCGCCAGGCGAGCTTGGAATCCCAGGTCTCTTCGTTCTCCGGGTCCCAATTGGACAGGTCCGGTTTGAGACGGCTGCTGACGGCGGTGGAAGCGGCTGACATGAGAGCTCCTGGTTTCCGGTCGGGGGTGAGAGCGCGCCCTGTTGGTGCGCCCTCGGTCAGCCTGACCGCCGCCGGTGGACCCGACAACGAGCGAACACCGTGAAAAATGATTACGACGGATACGGCAATGCCTGCGAAGTGGTGGGGGCAACCGCGGGGCGAGCCCGAACAGTTCGGGGTTAGGGTCGGTGTATGTCCGGCGCTTCGATCCCCGTGCACCTCATCGAGCCCCTGGCCGATGCTGTGCCGGTCGGACCTGCCCTGCACCGGGATGCGCCGCTCGTGGACACCCTCGACCGACCGCTGCACGATCTGCGACTGTCAGTCACGGACCGGTGCAACTTCCGCTGCGTGTATTGCATGCCCAAAGAGGTCTTCGGCAAGGACTTCGCGTTCATGCCCCGGGACGAGATGCTCTCTTTCGAGGAGATGACCCGGCTGGCCCGCATCTCGGTGGCGCACGGCGTGGAGAAGATCCGGCTCACCGGCGGCGAACCGCTGCTGCGCAAGGGCCTCGAGGAACTCATCGCGATGCTCGCAGCGCTCCGCACCCCTGCCGGACGCCCGGTCGACATCGCCCTCACCACCAACGGCTCGGCGCTGGCGATGAAGGCGCAGGCGCTCAAGGATGCCGGCCTCAAGCGGGTGACGGTGTCCCTCGATTCCCTGGATGACACCACCTTCCGGGCCATGAACGACGTCAACTTCCCGGTCGCCCGCATCCTGGCGGGCCTGGACGCCGCCCACGCGGTGGGCCTCGGTCCGATCAAGATCAACATGGTGGTCAAGCGCGGCCAGAACGACCACGACATCGTCAACATGGCACGCATTTCAAGGGCACGCCCTACATCCTGCGTTTCATAGAGTTCATGGACGTGGGCACAAGCAACGGCTGGGACATGGCGGCCGTGCTGCCGTCCAGCGAGGTGCGCGACCGCATCCACGCCGAGTTGCCGCTGGAAGAAGTGGCCCCCAACTACACCGGTGAGACCAGCCGGCGCTGGCGCTATCTCGACGGTGAGGGCGAGATCGGCCTCATCTCCAGTGTCACCCAGTCGTTCTGCCACACCTGCTCCCGCGCCGGGTCTCCACCGACGGCAAGCTGTTCACCTGCCTGTTCGCCAGCGAGGGCCATGACCTGCGCGCGCTGCTCCGCGACGGCAGCAGCGACGAGCAGCTCTCCGCCGCGATGGGCGCCATCTGGCGCCAGCGCACCGACCGAGCCTCGCAGCTGCGCAGTGCCCAGACCGGCGCGGTGCGCGCACCTGGTGGTAAGAAAATCGAGATGTCCTACATCGGCGGATGACCGCCATCAGAGCCGATTAAACCGCACGCTGCTACTGTAAATACATGGTTGCGACCACGCAGAACGATGCCCGGCATACCGCCCTGGCCAGCGAGCCGCGCCGTCGAGCGCTCGCCCTGATCACTGGGTCCGCCGAACCCATGGGCGTGGGTGCCGTTGCCGAGGCCCTTGGCCTGCACATCACCACTGCCCGTTTTCACCTGGAGCAGCTCGAGGCCGCCGGGCTCGTGGAGCGTCAGGTAGCCCGGGCCGGCCAGCGCGGCCGACCCCAGGTGCTGTTCAGCGCGGTGGCGGCACCGCTGCCGGTTGAGACGGCCCAGCAGCAGCTCGCGCAGGCCCTTGCCGCGGTCATCAGCGAAGACGACGACGGCGGCCGAGCCCGCTCGGTGCGGGCCGGCGAGCGCTGGTCGGCGCAGTACGCGGACGTGGCGGATGCCGTGGCCCCCGACACCCTCGACGCGCCGGTCGCCACCGTCATGCCACCGCTGCTGCGGGTGCTCACCGAGATCGGCTTCGAGCCTGAAGTGCGGCCCGACGAGACCACGATCGCGCTCACCGCGTGCCCGTTCCGGGCCGAGGCGCGGGAGAATCCCGGCGTGGTCTGTTCGGTGCACCTCGGTCTCATCAAGGGGCTGGTGACTTCCCTCGGACACGACGCCGAGGGCATCCGTCTGGAGCCCTTCGTGCAGCCGACCCTCTGTCTCGTTCACCTGCCCGCCACCCTCGCGAACTGAGAGAAAAGCCCCAGAATTCGCCGGATTCTGGGGCTTTTCTCACGGTTCGCGGGACTAGGGGACGTAGGAGGAGACGTCCACCTGGGTGGTCACGTCGACGTAGACGTCGCCGTCGATGATGGTCAGGGGATAGACGGGGACGGGCTCGGATGCCGGGAGGGTGCGCGCCCGCCCGGTGGACAGCTCGAAGCGGCCGCCGTGCGCCCAGCACTCCAGGTCGTCGCCCTCGACGAAGCCGTCGGAGAGCGAGATGTCGGCGTGTGAACACATGTCACCCAGAGCGAAGCAGTTGCCGGCGCTGTCTTTCACCAGAGCCACCGCCACGCCGTCGACCATCATCTTGATCGCTTCACCGAGCTCCAGCTCGGATTCTGCGCAGACCCTGGTTGCCACCTGTTCCTCATTTCCGCCGGTCGATGTCGAGTCCGGCCTTGACCATGGGACGAACGTCCCGATTAAAAGGATACTGATCATCTAAAGTGGCCCTCTAGGGTCATTCGACCCGGCCGAAGGAGAAAACCATGACCGCCGAACCGATCACCCTGTCCTCCAGCCGTCCCGGCGCTGTCGATGCCGAGGCCACCGTTGGGACACCCGCAGCGCACGCCTGCGCCTGCGGACACGAAGGCGAAGAGAAGATCGTCCTGGATTCCCGCACGATCCCGCACGCGATCCGTCACGCCACGATCTTCGGCGCACTCGGCGCCATCAAGCCGGGTTTCGCCCTTGATCTGGTCGCCTCGCACAACCCGCTGCCCCTGCTCGGCCAGCTCGAGAGCAGCCGCCCCGGTGAGTTCCTCATCTCCTACCTGGAGAACGGACCCGAAACCTGGACCATCCGTCTCACCCGCGCCAACTGAGCCCGCCCCAGCCTGACCTGACCCTCAGACCTGACAGCCGCCGCCGATGACCACGCCCAGCCCGTATCGCCAGACCGGCAGTGCCGCGCGCGGCGCTGGTCCGACCGTGCGGCCCACCGTGGCCGGTCGACTGGTCTTCCTGCTCCTGGGCGGCATTGCCCTGCTCGCCGGCCTCAACGGCGCCCTGCTCCTGCTCGGCGTCTGGGCGCCCATCGACAGCGCCCGGCTGGCCGAGGTGCACGGCCCGCTGATGGTGTTCGGTTTCGTGGGCACCGTCGTGGTGCTCGAGCGTGCCGTGGCCGTGCGCCGCGGTTGGGCCTACCTCTCGCCCGGTCTGCTCGGCTCCGGCGGCATCGCGCTCATCTCTCCGCTTCCGGTGATCCTGGGCCAGGCCGCCCTGGTCGCCGGTAGCGCGGTGCTGCTGGTCATCTACGCCGAGATCTGGCGCAGACAGGCCGCGGTCTCCACGGGAGTGCAAGTGCTCGGTGCCCTCGCCGGCCTGATGGTCACAACCTTCTGGTTGCGCGGCATCGGCATCCCACAGCTGGCCCCGCTGCTCATTCTCTATCTGGTTCTCACCATCGCCGGTGAGCGCCTCGAACTCTCCCGTATCTCACCCACGGTCGACTACAGGGCCGAATCGTGGATGCTTGGCATCGGCCTGACCCTCTGCTTCGGCGCCGTCGTGGCTCTGGTCTGGCCGGTCACCGGCTACCCGCTGCTGGGCGTCGGCATGCTCGCGCTGGTGGCCTGGTTGTTCAGGCACGATGTGGCCACCCGCCTGGTGCGCTCTACCGGGCTGCCCCGCTACATGGCCTGCTGTCTCCCGGCCGGCTACGGCTGGCTGGTGGTGGTCGGCGGCATCTGGCTGCTGCGCGGCCCGGTCTACTCCGGCCCCGGCTACGACGCCATGATGCACGCGGTGTTCCTCGGTTTCGTGGTGTCGATGATCATGGCGCACGCGCCCACCATCCTGCCGGCCGTGCTGCGCCGGCCGCTGCCCTACCGGCCGATCATGTACCTGCCGGCGGCACTGCTGCACCTCTCGTTGCTGGCCCGGGTGCTGCTCGGCGACGCCTACGGCTGGCCGGTGCTGGTGCAGTGGGGCGGAATCGTCAACATCGTCGCGGTGCTCCTGTTCGTGGCGATTGCCGTGGTCTCGGTCGTACGCGGTAACGCCATGTTGCCGGCCCGAACGGTGCAGCGCGTCGCACCATCGGTCTCACCTGTGCGGGGGTCGCTGCTGTGAAAGACAAGCTCTGGCACATCGTCTCGGGCAGCCTGGTGCCCGCCTGGCTGGCCGCTGCGGTGATCTTCACCCTGCTGCACCGCATGGTGCCCGAATCGGGCTGGCTGCTCGTGCACCTGCTGCTGCTCGGCGCGGTGAGCACCGCCATCCTGATCTGGAGTCAGCACTTCGCCGACACCCTGCTGCGCCGCAAGGCCCTCGGCCACCGGCTCTCGCTCGGCCTGCGGCTCTGCACACACACCGTGGGCTCGGTGCTGGTGATGACGGGCATGGTGATCGACGGATATCCGCTGGTGCTGGCCGGCGGCATCCTGGTGGGCCTGAACGCGCTCGCCCACGCCGCGGTGATCATCTTGCAGACCCGCGGGGCGATGCCCGGCCGGTTCGCCCCGCTGATTCGCTACTACGTGGCCAGCGCCGTGATGCTGGCGGCGGGCGTGACCCTGGGCATCCTGATGGCGCGCCTGGACGGCGGCGGCGAGGACTACGAACGGCTCTTCATCGGCCACCTGGCCCTCAACCTGCTCGGCTGGGTGGGACTCACCGTGATCGGCACCATCGCGCTGCTCTGGCCCACCGTGCTGCACACCCGCGTCGAGGGCGCCACCGTGGCGGCCGGCCACACCCTCACGGTGCTGGTGGGCGGCCTAGGCCTCGTCGCGCTGGGCTGCCTGGCCGACCTGCGCCTGGTCGTGGCGCTGGGCATCCTGGTCTACCTGGCAGCGCTCGGCCGGGTGCTCTGGGAAGGCGCAGCCCACCTGCGCCGGGCGCCCGCCGTGAACTTCGTCGCGTGGAGCCTGGGCGCCGCGCAGGTCTGGTTCGCGCTCTGCACCGCCGGCTTCGGCCTGCAGGTGGCTCTCGCCCCCAGCTGGACGGCCGCGGCCGCCGGGGTGGAAACCCTGGTGCCGTACTTCGCCATCGGCTTCGCCGCCCAGATCCTGCTCGGCGCACTCAGTCACCTGGTTCCCGTCGTGCTCGGCGGTGGCCCGGCCGCCCTCAAGGCCACCGCGGCCGAGCTCGACCGCGGCGGCCTGTTCCGGGTGGTCGTCGTCAACGGCGGCCTGGCCCTGTCGCTGCTCCCGGTCTCCAGTACTCTCACGGTGGCGCTGTCGATGCTGATCGTGGCCACCCTGACCAGCTTCCTGGTGCTGTTCACCCGGCCCTCCGCACCAACCGTCGGGTACGCGCCTTGCCGCTCGTGCGCGTGGAACCCGGCCACCGACCCGAGAAGGGCCCGCGACCGCGCAGCACCGGGCGGATGCTCGCGGCCGCGACCGTGCTGCTGCTCACCGTCACCGTGGGCATCGTGATCGACCCCGCCTCGGTGGGACTGTCGACGGTGTCTACCCAGGCGGCCGGGTCGTCGGCATCCGCTGTGGCGACCGGCCACACCACCACGGTGGCCGTGGAGATGATCAACACCCGCTTCGTGCCCGACAGCATCGGGGTGCCGATCGGCGATGAACTCGTGATCACGCTCACCAATAGCGACGACATGGTGCACAATCTGGTGCTCGAAACCGGCCTGGTGTCTGGATCGCTCGACCCCGGCGCCTCCGAGACCGTGCGGGTGGGCGTGATCGGCGCCAGTGTGGCCGGCTGGTGCTCGATCGCCGGCCACCGGCTGCTGGGCATGGAGATCAGCATCGTCGCCGTGGGCGGCGACGATTCCACCAGTACCGCCGCCGACGACGGCCTGTCCATGGACGGCATGCACGCCGGTCATGGCTCCGCAGCGACCGGGACCTCTGCCGCGGACGACATCGACCCTATGGCCGAACCCGACCCCGGCTTTGAGGCGAGGGATGCGACGTTGCCGCCCGCCGCATCCGTCACCGTGCATCGCCAGACTCTCACCGTGCAAAACGTGCCGACCGAGGTGGCACCGGGGGTGACCCAGATGCTGTGGACCTTCAACGGCACCGCCCCCGGCCCCACCCTGCGGGGGAAGGTGGGTGATGTGTTCGAGATCACCCTGGTGAATGGGGGCACGATGGGCCACTCCATCGACTTCCACGCCGGCACGGTCGCGCCGGATGAGAACATGCGCACCATCCAGCCTGGCGAGAGCCTCGTCTATACGTTCACCGCCACCAGATCGGGCATCTGGCTCTACCACTGCTCCACCATGCCCATGTCGGTACACATCGCCAACGGCATGTTCGGCGCCGTCATCATCGACCCGCCCGGCCTGTCCGAGGTGGACCGCGAGTACCTCGTGGTGCAGTCCGAGTTGTACCTCGGCGCCCAGGGCGGCGAGGTGGACGACGTGAAGGTCGAGGCACAAACCCCCGACCTGATGGTCTTCAACGGCTACGCCAACCAGTACGCCGCCCGGCCCCTGCAGGCCAGGGTCGGCGAGACCGTACGGGTCTGGGTGCTGGATGCCGGCCCGAATGTGGGCAGCGCCTTCCACGTGGTCGGCGGCCAGTTCCACACCGTCTACAAGGAGGGCGACTATTCGCTCAAAGACGGCGGCAGTACCGGTACCGGCGGCTCCCAGGTGCTCGACCTCGCCGCCGCGCAGGGCGGATTCGTCGAACTCAGCTTCTCAGAGGCGGGGCACTACCCGTTCGTGAGCCACATCATGTCGGACGCCGAGAAGGGCGCCCGCGGCATCCTCGAGGTGCTGCCGTGAGCGAGCAGACGCCGCCCCTGCGTGCGCTGCCCCTTCGCGCGGTGCCGCTGCGGAGTACCTGTGGACGGCCGCATCCGTGCCCGCCCGCCATGCAGCGGCAAATACTCGAACAGATCGTCCTGTTCCAGGAGCTGTCCGGCGACGACCTGGCGTCTATCGGCACCCGGATGACGTCGCTGGCCTGGTCCGCGGGTGAGGCCCTGTTCAGTGCGGGGGAGCCCGCCGAGCATGTGTACCTCCTCGCAGTAGGGCAGGCGAAGACCTTCCGCACCACCGCCACAGGAGCGCGCACCAGCCTGGACTTCTTCGGTTCAGGCGACGTGCTCGGCGGCCTCACCTGGGCTGGTGGTAGTGATTACACCGAGACGGCACTCGCCCTGGTCACCACCTGCGCCCTGCAGATCGACGCAGGAGCCTTCCGCGAAGTGATGCTCGCGCATCCCTCGGTAGCGCTCGGCGTGCTGGACGTTGTGTCCGGTCGGCTCACCCGCGCTCGTTCCGCTGAGCAGGACCAGGCCTCAGCGACGGTGACCGAACGGGTGGCGAGTGGCCTGCTGCGCCTGGCCGACATCTTCGGGGTCCCGGGCGACGCATCCGGCAGCACCCTGATCCAGCTGCCACTCACCCGGGCCGACCTGGCCGCCATGGCCGGAACCAGTGCGGAGTCGGTGTCGCGCTCCATGAGCCGGCTGCGTCGAGCCGGCCTGATCGAAACGGGACGCCGGTGGACCGCGGTGCTCGACGCGGACGGCCTGCGCGCGGCGAAATAGTCAACCGACCCACCCGTCCAACGGGTACCTGCGGATAAGTGACGGCCGTCATGGTCCGCTGGGAGGGCGCGACGTAACGTCGTGATCACCCCGGCATTCCGGGGCTGATCACTAGGAAAGGCCACACCATGAGCAGCATCGCACCGACCATCACCCACACCAGCCTTCGCGCGGAGGGCTTCTCCTGCCCGTCCTGCGTGTCCAAGATCGAGAAGCAGGTCGGGCGCGTCGACGGGGTGACCGCGGTGACGGTGAAGTTCGCTTCCGCCCGCATTGAAATCGACCACGACGCCTCCGTGGTGAGCGTGGAGGAGCTGATCGCGGTCGTCGCCAAGGCCGGTTACAGCGCGCGCGTCGCCGCCTTCTGAGCGGGCAGGGATTTCCTGCCGCAGCACCACTCCACTCAGAAAGGCACACGCCATGACAACCATCCATAGCTGGATGAACAACCGGTGGTCGATCCCCGCCGCCTCCGGAGCCCTGATCCTCGCCGCGCTCGTGCTCCTCCAGATCGGCCGCACCGACACGGCCGGAAACATCCTGATGGTGGCCGCGGCGGTCGTCGCGGGCACGCACATCGTGATCGCCGCGGCGCGGGCGCTGTGGGCGCGGGTCATCGGAATCGACCTGTTGGTCGCCGTCGCCGCGATCGGCGCGGTCATCATCGGCCAGTATTGGGAGGCTGCCGCGGTGACATTCCTCTTTGCCATCGGTCACGCCCTCGAGACCGCGACGCTGAACAAGACCCGGTCCGCGCTGGCGGAACTGGTCGCGGTCGCCCCCGACATCGCCATCACCCTGCGCGACGGAGAACAGGTGGAGGTGGCAGCCACCGCCGTGATCCAGGGCGAGACGGTTCTGATCAAGAACGGTGCCAAGGTTCCCGTCGACGGGGAGGTCATCGGCGGGGCCGGTGCCCTCGACGAAGCCTCGATCACCGGCGAGTCCATGCCGGTCGAGAAGGCAACCGGCGACCGGGTCTTCGCCGGCACCGTCGCCCGAAGCGGATTCCTGCAGGTACGTGCCACCGGCGTGGGTACCGACACCACCCTGGCCAGGATCATCCACCGGGTCGAGGACGCACAGGACGCCAAGGCCAAGACCCAGGTCTTCATGGACCGGTTCTCGGCCTGGTACACCCCGGCCATCCTGATTCTCGCGATCATCGTGGGCCTGTTCACCCAGAACATCGTGCTGGCGCTGACCTTGCTGGTCATCGGCTGCCCGGGCGCACTCGTCATCTCCATCCCCGTCTCCATCGTCGCGGGCATCGGCCGCGCCGCGAAGGACGGCATTCTGATCAAGGGCGGCGAGTTCCTGGAGACCTCGGCCAGAATCACCGCGGTCGCCGTGGACAAAACCGGCACCCTCACACTCGGCCGCCCGCGGGTCACCGATGTGGTGGTGCTGAATCCCGCCCTGACTCGTGGGGAGGTGCTCGGCTGGGCCGGGCGCGCCGAAGTCGGCTCCGAGCACCCACTGTCTCGGGCGATACTGGATGCCGCCCGAACGGAAAGCCTCGACGTCGCGGGCCTGCCCGAGTCCACCTCACCGGTCCCCGGCAAGGGCATCGTGGTCACCGCACGGGGCCACCGCGTGCTGATCGGTAACCCGGCGTTGCTGGCGCAGTACGCGATCATCGACTCGGATGCCGCAACCCACGCGGCCACCGCGCTGGCCGAGGCCGGCCGCACACCCATGATCGTCATGCTCGACGACACGGTCGCCGGTGTCATCGGTGTGGCGGATGAGGTGCGCACCGACGCCGCCCAGATGGTGTCGGACCTGCACGCTGCCGGGGTCAAGCGCGTCATCATGCTCACCGGCGACGCTCCGTTGGTCGCCCACGCCGTCGCGGCCGTCACCGGCGTGGATGAGGTGCATGCGTCGCTGCTTCCCGAGGACAAGCTGGACGTCGTCACCTCGCTGCAGGCCGAGGGCTACGTCGTGGCCATGGTCGGTGACGGCGTGAACGATGCGCCTGCCCTCGCCACGGCCGACATCGGAGTCGCGATGGGAGCCGCCGGCTCGGCCGTCGCGGTGGAAACCGCCGACATCGCCCTGATGGGCGACAACCTCCTCAAGCTCCCCGAGGCCATATCCCTGGCCCGGCGCACGGTGAACAATATGCGACAGAACATCGCCATCGCACTGATCACCGTCACCCTGCTCCTGCTCGGCGTTTTGTTGGGCGGGGTGACGATGTCGATCGGCATGCTCGTGCACGAAGCATCCGTGCTGATCGTGATCGTCAACGCCATGCGCCTGTTGCGCCGGCACGATCAGCACAGACCGGCGGAGGCCTCACGCCCCACATCGCTACCTCCGTCAACAGGCCCGGAACCCATCGGCATCACGATTCGCCCGGATCAGACGGTCACCAGCACCGGAGAGAATCACGTTCTGGTCGACTGACCTCGTCCGTCATCCTCGGATCTCCACCCGTCCCATCGCCTCTGCCAGTTCATCGCGAACCCGCCGCACGAGCGCGGTATCGGTCATGGTGTGCCAGGGATTGTCGCCCTGCCGACCGACCATGCAGCTCAGCAGCACCTCGGGGCACTCGTGCGGCGATGGGGCGCACAGGATGAGGCGAAGGGCTACAGGTAGCGGTCCACGGTGACGTGCTGGATGGATGACTGTTCGATCTCTGTCCAGCGCACCGCACTATGGGCATCGGTCGCTGGTATCTGGTCAGCACGACACAGAACGCGGTGGGCGAGAAGTTCCGGGGCGTCGCACCCGGTTGTGACAATGAAGGTGACGACAATGTACGTCCCGCAGACTTGTTCGATCAAGCGATGAGCCGTTTCCGCCGCCACATCGCAGTGGTTGAGCACCTCCTCCTCGGCTAGGCTCCCCGCGGCTTCGACGAGCACCATGATGTGGCGGAGGCTGGTCCATCGCGTGCCAGCAGCGACGCACGTCTGGGCTTGACGTCGCACGGCCGTCTTGAACGCCCGGCGTGTGGTGGCAGCGGTAGCGTCCATTCCAATTACCGCAGCCGTGGCATCGTGCCCACCGGCGCCGGCCGACGGGAGAGCGGCCGGACCGGTGTGCAACGACTCGAGATACCGGAGCGCGTCTCCCAACACCACCACCCATGGTGTGCGCTTGTCCCCGTCCCAGGGGATGGGGCTACGGCCAGGGCCGTCCGGCAGCGCAGAGCCTGACCTGGTCACGGTCTGTCCGGCTCTCAGCCTCTATCACGGGCTCTGTTCTGCGAGACCTTGGCACGTCACGCACAACTCGGCGTGCGGGACGACGGTGAGACGGTCCTTCGCTATGGGTTCACAGCATCCGGTGCAGATTCCGAAGGTGCCGGCGGCAATGCGCCCCAACGCTCGGGTGATCTGCCCGACGACTCGTTTGCTTGACTGGGTCGTGGACCAAGCGACGACGTCGAGGTGCGGTGCTGCCCGCGGGTCCAGTTCAACGATCAGGGCTTCTCGCTCGCGAAGTTGATCTTGAAGGATCCGACGGAATGCGTCTACGTCGATCCTGCGGCGGTGCTGGGCGGCCCGGGACGGGGAAGGCTGAGTAATCATGGAATGCTCCTACGCGTTAAAGAAAGAACGCGCCGCAACTGCGACGCGCTAGTGCCAGCTGAACTGACCGAGTATCTGGAGGTCAGCGCGGTGGCGCGCGTGTGAAGGAGCGGAAGGGCACAACACATCCCGCGAAATCGAGGTGGCGTGTGAACACGACACGTCGGGCCGCTGTGTTGCGAGCGCCCGGATTGACCACGCTGCGCCGTGCGCAGAAGGGGGTCATTCGAGGCGTGGGCATACCCTCACCATAGCTCGTGCCACAGGAAAGGCAAGTCGTCAGCCCGTCAGCCAGGTAAGTTGTGGTGCTGTCTCTCAGATGACGCCGAGCGCGAGCATCGCGTCAGCCACGCGGGTGAATCCGGCGATATTCGCACCGGCAACATAGTCGCCCGGTGAACCGTATTCGTCGGCGGTTTCAAGACACCGGTCGTGGATGCCTCGCATGATCTCGGAGAGCCGGTCCTCGGTGTGTTCAAACGTCCACGAGTCTCGCGAGGCATTCTGCTGCATCTCGAGAGCGCTCGTTGCGACTCCGCCTGCGTTGACGGCCTTTCCCGGCGCAAACTGAACCTGGGCGTCGGTCAGCAATCGGATGGCGTGGGGAGTGGTCGGCATGTTCGCGCCTTCGGCAACGATTCTGCAGCCGTTGCGAATGAGCGCAGCCGCCCCGACCTCGTCCAACTCGTTTTGCGTCGCACTGGGCAGCGCGATCTCGCACGGCACATCCCAGATGGACCCATCACTCACAAAATGGCTTTGTCCGCCGCGGAGAACCTGGTAGTCGGAAATGCGGCCCCGGCGAATCTCCTTGATTTCCCTCAAGATTTCCAAGTCGATTCCGGATGGATCGATGACATAGCCCGTCGAGTCTGAGCACGCAATAACGCGGCCGCCGAGCTGGTGCACCTTTTCGATCGCGTGGATAGCCACATTCCCTGACCCGGAGACGGTAACTTTCCTGCCGTCCAGACCGCTACCCGCCGATTTCAGCATTTCATCCACGAAGAACACCGTGCCGTACCCGGTGGCTTCGGTGCGCACCTGAGAGCCTCCCCAGCTGACGCCCTTACCGGTCAACGTTCCGGATTCGTACCGGTTCGTAATTCGCTTGTACTGACCGAACATGTACCCGAGTTCCCGGCCGCCAACCCCGATGTCCCCCGCAGGCACGTCGGTGTACTCACCGATGTGCCGGTACAGCTCGGTCATGAACGATTGGCAAAAGCGCATCACCTCGGCATCTGAGCGCCCCTTGGGGTCGAAGTCGGAGCCGCCCTTGCCGCCACCGATCGGTAGCCCGGTGAGCGCATTCTTGAAGATCTGTTCGAAGCCCAGAAATTTTACAATGCCGAGGTAGAGGCTGGGATGGAATCGCAGACCGCCCTTGTAAGGTCCGAGCGTGGAACTGAATTCGACCCGGAATCCACGGTTCACCTCGATTTTGCCGGAATCGGTAACCCACGGCACCCGAAAAATGATTTGGCGTTCCGGCTCGCACAACCGCCGGATCACCGCTGAATCGGCGTACTGCGGATGTTTGGAGACAACCGGACCCAGGCTGGCAAGCACTTCCCGCACGGCCTGATGGAACTCCACCTCGCCAGGGTTTCGGCTCAGCACTTCCTCATAAACCGGGACAAGGCGGGGGTTGAGTACAGCCACGACGGACTCCTTAGCGAAGTGATGAGCTAGAAACAAATGGATCGCATCACGATGGATTCCGACGATCTCACCGTATCGGTCGGGGAGAGTTCCGAGAAAACGAGACACACCAGTACCGGCAAAGGCCGGCGCCACTGATCGAGCCGACTTTCGTCTGCGGAACCGGGAGAGCACATAAACACTGGCCAGAGCGATAAATGACTTCCGGTACTTAAACGGCTATGGTGGCCAGTTACGCCATCTGGAACGAGGGAAGCGAGGTGAATATGGCCATGAAGAGCCCTCCTGCACCAACCGGAAAGAAACTGCCGTTGAAGTCGCTGAAGGAAAAGCGCGCTGACAAGCGCGAAAGGGTGATGAATCGTTTGTCAAGTCTCGCAAGGGACGTTAGCTAAGTCATCCTCCTCCGCTCTGCGTTGTCGGCCGTCGGTCGACAACGCTGGCGGTGGCGTCGCCGCACGGCTGAGAGTTCTGTGCCCCCAACCACAGCGAAATAGCCCGCTAGGAGTGGGCATCCTGGCATGAACCGTCGTTGGCACCGTCGATATTTTCCGCGGGACGGTCTGCGACTTCACAGACGTGCAGGATCTATCGGAATGTCGTCAGTGGGCGGGGAGTAGACGCCGACCGCGCCGGTGGCGGACAGGGCGACGGCGGTGCCGACCGTGTATCCATCCGGTTGGGCGGTCATGAGGTCGAAGGTGAGCACCGAGTCGGCGGCAGCACCCGGATCGGTCAGTCGAAGGTCGAGTCGCACGGTCGACCCGCTGAACGACGAGCGCACGATCACAGCATTGGTGCGCACCGGGTTCAGGTCGAGGCTCAGTTGAGTCGGGCGCAGGAGGGCGCGGGCCCCGGTGCCGCCGCCGCGGTGGTCGTAGGCGACGCTCAGACGCCCGAGTGCGCTCTCGGCGACGGTGCCCTGCACGTGGCATGGAACAAAAATGGCGTCGCCGAGAAAGACCGCGGTCTCTGACGTTGACGGGTTCTGGAACACGTGGATGGGTGAGCCGGCCTGATCGATCCGGCCCCCGGAGATCACCGCGATCTGCTGGCCGAAAGACAGCGCCTCTGCCTGGTCGTGCGTCACGAGGACTGTCGTGGTGCCGGTGTGCTCCAGCGCCTCCACCACCGCGTGCCTGGTCTGGCTGCGCAACCCTGCGTCCAGCGCGCTGAACGGTTCATCGAGCAGCAGGATGCGTGGTGCGGGAGCCAGCGCACGAGCCAGGGCCACGCGTTGTTGCTGCCCTCCCGACAGCTCATGGGGGTAGCGCTGCAAGAGCCGCTTGTCGAGGCCGACGAGCTCGGCGGCGGCCTCCGCCTCGTGGCGCCGCCGCTGGTTGCCACGCAGGCCGAAGTGAATGTTCTGTGCCACCGTGAGGTGGGGGAAGAGGGCGCCGTCTTGGGCGACGTATCCGATGCCGCGGCGATGGGCGGGAACGAACACCGTCTCATCGGAGACGATCGAATGGTCGATGCGCACACTGCCGGCATCCGGGCGGTCGAAGCCCGCGATCAGCCGGAGCAGCGTGCTTTTGCCGCTTCCGGAGGCGCCCACTATCGCCAGGCGGCTGCCGGCCTCTAACGACAGTGAGACGTCGCGCAGCACGGGCACGCCGCCGAGGTCCTTGCAGACTCCTGAGATGGTGAGGGACGTCATCCGCGCTCTCGCTTTCTGGACTGGGTGAAGAGAATCGCGACGGCAGGTGCGGCGAGCAGGATCAGCAGTACGGCGTAGGGTGCGGCGTTCGCGTAGGCCACCGACGAGCTCGCCGACCAGAATTGTGTGGCCAGAGTCCTCGTGCCATTGGGCGCCAGGAGGAGGGTTGCGGTGAGCTCGTTGGCGGCTCCGAGCCCGACCAAAGCGGCGCCGGCGCCGATGGACGGCAGGATCAGCGGAAGCGTGACGTGGATCCGGGCGGCAAGCGGCGACCGGCCGAGCGCTCGTGCGGCCTCCTCGAGGGCGATCGGCGCTTGCGCGAGTCCCGACCGCAGGCTGACCAGTGCACGCGGCATGAAGATGATGACGTACGCGAACATGACGGTCCACGTCGTTTGGTACAGCGCCGGGAACGTCCGCAGGGTGACCGTCACCAGGGCCAGCGCGACGATGATCGCCGGAAGGCTGCTGGACACGTAGGTGGCGCCCTCGAGGGCCCGGGCCATCCGTCCGGGATGACGCACCGCGAGCCACGCCACCGGCAGCGCCACGGCTATCGCGGCTACAGCACCGCCGCCGGCCAGGAACATCGTCTGCAGTACGGCGGTGCCCAGCTCGGGTTGGGCCCAGGAAGCCGCCCCGCCGGCGACCAGCCACCGGGTGAGGCTTGCCAGGGGGACGCCGAGGGACAGCGCGACCAGCACCCCGAGGGCGACAACGGCGAGGGGCGAGAACGCGCCCAGCCTCATTCGCGGTCCCGGGCGGCCGCTACCGGAGCCGACCTTGGCATAGCGGGCGTGACCCCGGGTGGACGCCTCGAGAACCAGAAGCACCAGACAGATCATCGCCAGCACAACGCCCAGCGCGCTGGCAGCGGGTCCCGCGAACGTTGACTGATACTGAACGACGATGGCGGTGGTGAAGGTGTCGAAACGGATCAGGGCGAAGGCGCCGTACTCGGACAAGAGATGCAGCGCGACCACGAGTCCACCGCCCCAGATCGCCAATTTCAGCTGGGGCAGGACCACGGTGAAAAACACTCTCCAGGTACCGTGCCCCAGGCTGCGTGCCGTCTCTTCGAGGGCCGGGTCGAGCCGGCGGATGGTCGCGGCTGCGGGCAGGTAGACCAGGGGGAAATACGCCAGTGTGGCCACCAGCAGGCCACCGCCCAGGCCGCCGATCGAGGGAACGGCGCTCACCCAGCCGTAGCTGCTGACGAATGCCGGCACGGCGAGTGGCGCGGCGAGCAGGACCGCCCACAGACGTCCGGCCGGAAGCAACGTGCGTTCCACCAGCCAGGCCCCGCCGACGCCGATTGACACGCAGAGGGGAACGCCGATGGCCACCAGAAGTACCGAGTTGACCAGAAGCTCACCGACCTTGGGCCGGAAGATCAACGGCGCCAAGGTGGGCCAGCCCACCTGGGCCACAACGGAGACGACAAAGCCGACGGGGACCAGCACTGTGAGGGCGATCGCGCACACGAGAGCGAGCAGCAGGGGGGAGGGCCTCGAGCCGGGGTTCGCGATCCGCCTGGGCTGCCCGCGCGGGGCCGTCGACGTGGTCACGTTGTCCATCCTCTCGCCCCGACGAGGTTACCCGATGCCGGTTAGAGGATCCCGGCTTCGGTCATCAGGTCGGTCACCTTGGTGCTGTTCAACGTGGCCGGGTCCACCAGGGGAGCGTCCAGGGTGTCCAGAGCGGGCAACGCCGGGTTCGGCGTCACGTCGCTGGCGACCGGGTACTCGAAACTCGTGCCGGTCTGCAGAATGCTCTGCCCCGTCTTTCCTGTGATGAACTTCAGAAAAGCCTGGGCGACTGGCTGGTTCTTGCTCGACGCGAGCACGCCGCCACCGGAGACGCTGACGAATGCCCCCGGGTCCTGATTCTTGAAGTAGTGCAGGGCGGTGTTGGCGCTGTTCTCCTTCGTTCCGGCCTGGTCGATGTACCAGTAGTAGTGGTAGATCACGCCCAGTGGGATCTCGCCGGCGTTGACCGCCTTCATCACCGTGCTGTTGCCCTTGTAGTCGACGGAGTTCGTCTTCATCGCGGTGAGCCACGCCGCCGTGGCGTCGGCGCCCTTCAACTCGAGCATCGCCGACACGATGGCCTGGAAGTCGGCGCCGCCAGGCGACGCGGCCCATCGCCCCTTCCACGCCGGGTCGGCAAGGTCCTCCAACGATGCCGGCAGCTCCGCTTCGGTGATCAGCGCCGGGTTGTACACCACGACGGTCGAGCGCGCGGCGATTCCGGTCCACGTTCCGGTGGACGGCTTGTAGGCATCTGGCACCTGGTCGAGCACGTCGGCGTCCAGATCGGAGAACAGACCGGCATTGTCGACGAGCGACATCGCAGGTGAGTTCTCGGTGAGGAACACATCGGCCGGGGACGCCGCACCCTCGGCGATGATCTGGTTGCCGAGCTCGGAGTCCGACCCGTTCCGGAGAGTGATGGTGACGCCGGTCTCCGCGGTGAATTCGTCGGCCCATTGCTGGGTCAATTCCTCGTGCTGGGCGTTATAGACCGTCAGGCTCGAGCCGGCCAGCGAATCGGCGGCGGCCGAGGTCACGGGCGTCGTCCTGGCGGACGTCGCGCATCCGGACAAGGCCACAAGGACTGAGGTCGCTGCGGCGACGGCGACGATCGTGGAAGGCTGAATTCTCATGGGTCCCTTGCTGGAGAGCGTGAAACTGACAGTAGGAGAGCCTACCCTAAGTAACTCCAGGGGCGTCCTTCACGTTGTATTCCCAGCTGTTCAGCGCAGTGCTCGAGGATCGGCTTTCCTGCATGGCGCAGCTCACAAGCCGGGAGCTGCCACCTCGGACTTGATGTCGACAGTGGCGACTCGAGCGTTCCGTTCAGCCAAGGTGCGCTAAGTCGACCGCCGTGGACTTTAGATACGCAGTGTTACGCGACGTGCCGGGAGAAGCGCCTCCTACCAAGTGGTATCGCGGCGAAGGACCGCGTCATAGCCACCATCCACGAAAATGACCTGCCCGCACAGATGTGAGTTCTCTTCGTCGGCGAGCCACGCGAGCAACCGGGCCGCGACGATGGGGTCGAACGGACCGTTGAGCGGCATTGGTACTTGCGTGTTCAGCTTCGCCCGGCCTTCGGGCGTGGCAACGAGGTCCCTCGTCATCGGGGTGAGCACAACACCGGGTGCGATGGCATTAAGCGGAATGCCGGCTCCGGCCCACAGTGCGTTGGTCGCGTTGGTACGCAGCCAGCGGGCCAGAGCGCGCTTGCTGGACGAGTAGATCTGGTGTCCGGTTGCCGGAGACTTGGCGAGTTCACCGCAACGAGCCACAGCTTCCTCTTCGGTACCCTCGAGGAACAGGCGTTCCAGTTCCTCGTCGTACGACTGGAGAGAAGCCATCGAGTCAACCACGACGGCCCGCGGAGCGGCGGACCGCGTGAGCAAGGGGCGCAGGCCCTCCAGCGTCGCGATCGCGCCGTAGTAGTTCACGGACGCTGTGACGGGGATCGGGTGGCTCAGTCCCGCGACCGCGATAACTGCGTCTAGCGTGCCCCCTGACAACTCGGTCGCCTGCTCGACAAGGGCCACCCGGCCGTCGCTGGTGGACAGGTCAGCGTTGATGTCGGTGTCTGTGAGGTCAGCGCCGATGACTCGGTGACCGCGGGAAGTCAGCAGCTCGGCCGTGGCCTTGCCGATACCGCTGCCGGCACCGGTGACGAGGTAGGTTCTAGTGGTCATTTCACAACTTTCTGGGTTCAGTGTAGGGATGTACTGCTGTTTCAGTGCGGACAGAGTGAACTATGGCGTCGTCACGGAACCTGCGGAGAAGGCGGTTGAACTGGATGCGGTCGTCTTCGGGCCACTCGCGCATCAACTCAGCCATCATCGAGTCGCCGGCCTGCACCAAAGCTCTGGCTGCAGCCGTCCCGGCAGGAGTGAGGCGCAGGAGAGTGGCGCGGGTATCGTCAGGATCCGGCAGTTTCTCGACAAGCTCGATTGCGCTGAGGCGATTGCTCAGTTTAGAGATGGCCGACGCACCGACACGGAGTCGGGTAGCCAGCGCGGACGCCCGTTGGTTTCCCTCGCGTGCGAGCAGCGTGATCGCCACGATGGACGTGGCGTCAAGATCCAACCCGGCGCCCGCAGCGAGACCCCTCATGAACGATCCAGAGGACCAGACCGAGAAGACTTCAAGCAGGGCCGCAAGCTGGTCGGATCGGTACGACGGTGCACGCAGGACTTTCGCGGCATCGTCTGAAAGAGAATCAGTCATTGCGCCATTTGTCCCGTCTGTCATCAGCCAGACGAACGCCGGCTATTTACTGTCTTAGGGACAGTATATACCTCGCGGCCTCGACGAACCGGCAAAAACAATGTATGTTTCTTGAACGCGATATTTCGCCAGAGTCATCGGGATTGTAACTAACGGCAAAACTCGAGACGACAGTTCATGCACTTCTTTGTGCATGCGCTAATCCGTCTTTTAGTGACCGAGGAACATCCATGACTAATTCCAGCGTTCTAGACAGCCTGCGTGGCGGTCTCGTGGTTTCCTGCCAGGCCTTGCCGGGCGAGCCACTATTCGTCGATCACGGCGGCGTGATGCCGCTCTTGGCCACTGCCGCCGCACAGGCCGGAGCGGTGGCGATTCGATCCAACTCGACGCGTG
This sequence comes from Cryobacterium sp. PAMC25264, assembly GCF_019443325.1. NCBI lineage: Bacteria > Bacillati > Actinomycetota > Actinomycetes > Micrococcales > Microbacteriaceae > Cryobacterium > Cryobacterium sp. PAMC25264. The sequence goes on along the minus strand of NZ_CP080383.1, from coordinate 1,969,728 downwards.
ACGTCCGCGAGATCAAGGCAGCTGTACGGCTCCCGGTGATCGGGCTGATCAAGAAGCAGTACCCACCGTTTGAGCCGTTCATCACTGCGACCATGGCCGAGGTGGATGCCTTAGTCGCAGCGGGGGCGGACATCGTCGCTCTGGATCTCACTCATCGTGACCGCGTTGACGGTCTGAGCCCCGCCGAATTCATCGCGCAGATCCGTGCCGAACACAAGGGTCTGGTTCTCATGGCAGACATTGCCACTCTCGATGAAGGCCTTGCCGCTGCAGAAGCCGGGGTCGACTTCGTCGGTACGACCCTCAGCGGCTATACGCCTCAGTCCACTGGATCACCGGCTCCGAACTTCGGGCTGGTCGAACAACTGGCGTCCAGGACGGACGTGCCGATCATCGCGGAAGGCCGCATCCGGACCCCGGAGCAGGCTCGTCAGATGATCGATCTCGGCGCTTTCTGCGTGGTGGTCGGTGGCGCGATCACTCGGCCGCTGGAAATCGCCGCCGAGTTCGTCGACGCCCTCGCCTAAATCCCATCCCCTAAACCTCATCCTTTCCTCCATGCGGGACTATGTCGTCGCGCCATAAATGAGAGCGGTTATCGTGTTCAAACAATTCCAGAAGATCGGCAAAGCGTTCATGCTGCCTATCGCCATCCTGCCAGCCGCCGGGCTTCTGCTCGGCGTCGGCGGTGCACTGTCCAATCCGAATACGGTCTTGGCCTTCCCTGCGTTGGACAACCCGGTCCTACAGGGAATCTTCGGTGTCATGTCCGCCGCGGGATCGACGATCTTCAACAACCTCGCACTACTTCTCTCCATCGGTCTCTGCATCGGCCTCGCGAAGCGCGACAAGGGGACCGCCGCCCTGGCCGGCATCGTCGGATACCTGGTCATGACCGCCACCATCACAGCGATGCTGGACATCTTCAAGCCCGGTTCTGAACCCGTGGACACCGGCGTCGTGGGCGCGCTCGTCATTGGCGCCACTGCTGTCTTCCTGCATAACCGCTACCGCAACATCGAACTGCCGGCGGTACTCGGCTTCTTCGGCGGATCCCGCTTCGTGCCTATCGTCACGGCCTTCGCAGCGATTTTCGTGGGCATCTTCTTCTTCCTCACCTGGCCACCGATTCAGCAAGGCATGGTGTCTGCCGGCACGTGGATGGCTGGCCTCGGTCCTCTGGGGACGTTCTTCTACGGTTTCGGGATGCGCCTCAGCGGCGCCGTGGGCCTGCACCACATGATCTACCCCCTGTTCTGGTTCACGCCACTGGGCGGAACCGAATTGGTCAACGGAGTCTCGGTCTCGGGAGCTCAGAAGATCTTCTTCGCACAGCTCGCCGACCCCAATCACGTGGGACTGTTCACCGAGGGCACACGCTACTTCTCCGGTCGTTTTGCGACCATGATGTTCGGCCTTCCGGCTGCCTGCCTCGCCATGTGGCACTGCATCCCCAAGGGCCGTCGCGCCAAGTACACCGGCCTGTTCCTTTCCGTCGCGCTGACTTCGTTCATCACGGGCATCACCGAACCCATCGAATTCATGTTCCTTTTCGTCGCACCCCTGCTCTACGTCTTCCATGCCTTCCTGGACGGCGTCTCCTTCTTCCTCGCCGACATCCTGGACATTCGTCTCGGCAACACGTTCTCTGGTGGCGCGATCGACTTCACGCTCTTTGGCATCCTGCAAGGCAACGACCAGACCAACTGGCTCCTGGTGCTGCCCATCGGTGCGGTCTGGTTCGCCCTGTACTACTTCTCCTTCCGCTTCGCCATCAAACGGTTCAAGATCGGCACTCCGGGACATCTGGAGGACACCATCGGAGCCATCGAGCCGGAAGCCCAGGACGACCCCGCACTCGTACCCGTCACGGTGGGCGGCGGCGGCGAGACCACGATCCAAAAGGAAGCCGCCAGGGTCCTTGAGGCCTTGGGCGGGGCAGCCAACCTCGAAGAGGTGGACGCCTGCATCACCCGCCTGCGCGTCTCCGTGAAGGACCCCACCAAAGTTGACAAGCCCGCGCTGCGCAAACTGGGAGCGACGGACGTGTTCGAAGTGCGGGGCGGTGTCCAAGCGGTCTACGGCGGCAAAGCCATTTTGTACAAGAGCGCAATCAATGAAAGCCTCGGCCTGGACGACTAAGGAATCACGCATATGTTAAACCCATTCAAGAAACAGAAGAGCGAATCCGTCTACAGCCCTGTCGCAGGGCGGATCGTCTCTCTCGATGAAGTGCCGGACCCGGTCTTCGCACAGCGATCTGTCGGCGACGGATTTGCCGTCGAACCAAGTGAAGGCTCATTTCGCAGCCCGGTGGACGGCGAGTTGGTTCTGGTCGCCAAGACCCTGCACGCCTTCGCCGTCCGCACGCCCGAGGGGGCGGAGATCCTGGTCCATGTCGGAATCGACACCGTCACCCTCAAGGGCGAAGGATTCACCGGACATCGGCAGGCAGGCGAGACGGTCGCTCGCGGTGACGTGATCATCAGTTGCGACCTCGACACCATGAGGTCGAAGGTGCCGGCCATGGTCACCCCCGTCCTGCTGACCAATGGGGCCAAATTTGCCATGAGTGCGCCGGATTTTTACGCAGACGGCGCCTCCGTGATCACGGTTCGGCGGAAATGAGAGTGCAACCATGGACGTAACGCTGGGAAAATCGGCCACCATCAAGCGCGTCTATAACAACAACGTGCTGCTCGCCACGGAAGCCGACAGCACTGAAGTCGTGTTACTGGGCAAAGGAATCGGTTTCCAGCGCCGACCGGGTGAAACCGTGGACACTTCCTTGGCCGATCAACGTTTCGTCGACGAAGGGCTCTACCTCGCCCCTCAACTGGCGGACCTGCTCAGCGAGGCATCCTCAGACCACATCGCGGTCGCTCAGACAATCACCGAGTTGGGCCACGCTGCACTGGGCCTTGAGCCCCGACAATCGCTGATGATCCCGGTTCTTGACCACCTCACTTTTGCGGTGCGTCGGGCGCAGGAAGGCACTCATATCGACTTCCCACTCCGGTGGGAGGTTGCGCAGCTCTACCCTGCAGAGGCAGCTCTGGGGCGTCAGGTTGTGGCACTGGTAAACGACAGTCTGGGCGTCCAGCTGCAGGATGACGAGTGGGTGGCTTTCGCGCTGCACTTCGTGAACCAGCAGTGGACGAAGGGGGACTTTTCGAAGACCGTCGCCATGACCGAAACCATCAGCCGGGTGTTCCTTCGTCTGGCGGAACGCTGGGGCTGGCCGATCGATGAGAACGCAAGCAGCGCCGCGCGCTTCGTGACGCATCTCCGTTACGTCTTTGCGCGGGCCGCCAGCGACAAGCAACTGCAAACGTCTCGCCTGGACGTACTCAGCGCGGTACAGCTGGCCTATCCCGAAGCTGCCGAGGCCGCATTGGACATCGCCGCGCTGATCGGCGACGCGATCAATCGCGTCATCACGAAGGACGAAATCTCGTATCTCGCCCTGCACACAACGCGTCTCTATGTCGAAATGACTGAGCACCAATGACCGCTGAGCCGATGAGTTCCGGTCGCTAGGAGAAGAAGCACTATGGAAATCATCATCGTTCCCACGCCGACCGAGGTGGGCCGCGTCGCGGCGGCCAGGGTCGCCTCCGTCGTCGCAATGAAGCCATCGGCCGTCATCGGGCTCGCCACCGGATCAAGCCCCCAGGGGCTTTACAGCGACCTGAAACGACGCGTGCAGGCCGGCGACATCTCGTTCGTCGACGCACACGGGTTCGCTCTTGATGAGTACGTGGGGATCTCGCTCGACCACCCGGAGTCATACGCGAGCGTAATCACCCGTGACGTTGTCGTTCCCCTGGGCTTCGACCCCGCGCGCGTCCAGGTGCCCGACGGCCGGGCCAATGACCTCGAGTCCGCCGCGCGGGCCTATGACGCCGCCATCCGAGCGTCCGGCGGGATCGACGTGCAGATTCTCGGTATCGGCACCAATGGGCACATCGGTTTCAACGAGCCGACGTCGTCGTTCGCCTCACGGACCCGGATCAAAACGCTTGCCCCGCTGACGCGCGAAGCGAACGCGCGATTCTTCGACTCGATCGAGCAGGTGCCGATGCACTGCATGACTCAGGGGCTCGGCACGATCCTCGAGGCACGGCAGCTTCTGCTGGTGGCGCAAGGCTCGGCGAAGGCGAAAGCTGTCGCCGCCGCGATCGAAGGCCCGCTCAGTTCTTTCGTGCCCGGCAGCGCGCTGCAGCTGCACCAGCACGCCACCGTCGTCCTGGACGAAGCTGCGGCGGCGGAGTTGCAACTCGCCGACTACTACCGGTATACATACGCCAACAAGCCGACCTGGCAACTCGACCAGTGACTGAGACGTTATCGCAGACGACGCTGATACGCGCGGCACGCGCGGTGGACGCGCACAGAATCATCGACGACGTCTGGGTGCTCATCGCCGGGACCACGATCCAGGCTGTCGGCAGCGGACGGGACGCGCCGGCCGCGCACCGTGTGGTCGAGCTGGGGGAGACGACGCTCGTCCCCGGCTTCATCGACCTCCATGGGCACGGTGGTGCGGATGGCGCCTACGACAACGGGCCGGACGAGATCGCTGCTGCGCTTGCCATGCACCGGCGGCACGGTACGACACGCGCCGTGCTGAGCCTGGTCGCCAACCCCCTTCCGATGCTGGCCCGATCGCTCGACAGCATCCGGGAAGCGATGTCCAACGATCCGTTGATACTCGGCGCCCATCTGGAAGGACCGTTCCTCTCTCCCGACAACCACGGCGCGCACCAACCGGACCATCTCCTTGAGCCATCGCGAGCGAACGTGAATGAGCTCCTGAATCGCGGCCAAGGGGTGCTCGCCCAAATCACCATCGCGCCCGAACTCGTCGGCGCGTATGACGCGATCAAACAAATCGTTGACGGCGGCGTCGTCGCGGCGGTCGGTCACACCGTCGCCTCCCAGCACATCACACGGAGGGCGTTCGACGCCGGAGCGACAGTGCTCACTCATGCTTTCAATGCCATGCCGGGCATCCACCATCGCGAGCCGGGGCCGATCATGGCGGCGGCAGAGGATGACAGTGTCACGTTGGAACTTATCCTCGATGGAGTTCACGTTGCCCCGATCGTCGCCCGCACACTCTTCCAGGCGGTGCCGGGCCGCGTCGCGTTGATCACAGATGCGATGGCGGCGGCGGGTTCACCTGACGGTGCGTATCGGCTCGGCTCGCTGGACGTGACCGTCGCGGACGGCATCGCGCGCGTCGACGGGACAGAAACCATCGCAGGTTCTACCCTCACTCAGGACTCGGCACTTCGGATGGCTGTCGGTCAGGTCGGCCTGAGCTTGACCGACGCCGTCACCGCCCTCACTGCCACACCTGCGGCTGCGCTCGGGCTGTCGGACCGGCTCGGATACCTCGCTCCCGGATTCGCCGCAGACCTCGTGGGCCTCACCGCTGATCTCACGGTTTCCCACGTCTGGGCTGACGGTAATCAGCTTGCTCTGCGACAAGCCGCACATTTTTAAACGTGATTGCGCGTTCGAAATGGGACGCCACGTGACGGTGTAACCGGATTCACCTGACCTCGACCTGAGCTTGGGGCCCAACCGTGCCCTGTTCGGTTACCTTCGGTCATGGTGCTCACCAATCGTCCCTGGCTCCTCGCGACTGGTCTCAAGTCCGCTTTCGTAGCGGCTCTGGCGACCGGAGCGGTGGGCACCGTCGATTCCACGGTTTGGCTACCGGCAGGCTCCCTCTCCGGGTTGTCCAAAAGGAGGATCCGGACGGAGAGCCGCGCGTGATCGCCGCCCATGGGCGGGGTCGCTTCGTGGGTGATCTGTCGATACTGACTGGCCAAGCCGTCTGCGTCACCGCCGTCGCCCAGACCGACGTGAACGTCGTGAAGAGTGTCTACGACCGGCCCAGAGAGGCGGTCGCCCATAGTCTGGCGCTGGGGGACCTCATCACGCGGGCCCGCATCCTTCGCCGCAAAATCCATGCCGGTCTCGGCGTCGGCCTACGGACCATCGGTTCCTGCTTTTCTGCCGAGACAAGCCTGCTGAGAGACCTCTCTGACCTCGGGCGATGTGAGCATGTATGCGCCGGGGAACACCTGCGACTTCTCCACCGGCACCGGACTCACCGGTGTCGACCTCACTGGAGAGCAGAAGCAGCTCCTCCTCGACGTCATCGCCAACTGGGCCGGTATGGCCGATGAGGAGACCACCGCGACGGCACTGGCCGCGATCGAAGCCGCCCTCGACGAGACTGTCATCGCCTGGTCCGGCGAGACGACATACGACATGAGCATCGGTGACGGCATCTCCTTCTCGATATCGGGCCCGAACGTGTACATCGCGTTCGAGGCTCAGCAGGGCTTGGCCGGCGCGGACGTCGACGGGGTCACCACCTCCGGGTGGGGCCACGTACACACCATCTACCGCGACCCGACCAACGACTACGCCGACAGCGTCACCCAGCAGGCCGCCACCGGCGGCATGGGCGGCGGAACTCGGCCCGACGGAGCAAGTGCCCCGACGAACTGATAGCGACTCGTCGTCACCGTCTTCGCCGGCGGTGACGACGTCGGCGCGCATCGTTCAGGCGGCGGCCCGTTCTCTCCCGAGAAGCTCACCGACGGCCTCTGCATAGGCATCGATCATCCGTTGGCGCCCGAAGCGGATGCGACTGGCGAGGCTGTAGCTGCGGAGCTCCGGCCGACGCTGGAGCACGTCATCCCAGGTCGCCGCGATGTCGGCGGCGTCGTGCGTGGTGACGAATCCGATGCCGTTCACCGATGCGGCGGAGTCGCCGACATCCGTTGTGACCGGCGTCGCACCCGACACGGCGCCTTCGATCAGGCACAGGGGTGATGCTTCGCCGAATGCGCTTGTGAGAGCGACGATGTCGGCAATGCGGTAGATCGCCGGCATGTCATCGCGGATGCCGAGGGCAAGCAGATTCACTCTTCCGCTCACACCCGACTCGTTCAGCAGGGTGCGAAAGGCGTCGTTCTCCAGAGTCATCCCGGCGCCGCACACGAGGTAGTACGTCTCTGGACGCTGCTGGGAGTGCAGAGCGACGGAACGCAGGAACAGGCCCGGATCCTTCATCGTGTCGAACCTGGCCGCGAAAACAACGACGGGCGCAGTTGCCGGTATCCCGAACTGCCGCCGGGTCGATTCGGTCTCGGCCGCCGTACCAGGGCGGAAGCGATCCGTGTCGATCCCGTTGGCGATGACGAAGCGCGCGGTCGTGGGGGAGAGGAAGGGGTCGTAGGCCTTGCTGGTCGACTGGGCGCACGAGATTTCGGCCGATACCAGACCGATCGAGGCTGCTTCGCTGAGCCAGGACAGCGCCGGCCCCGAGTGCAGAGGGTCGGACCGGTGGAGGCAGGCGGCAACGGGGATGTCCGGCATAAATCCGCGTTCGCGCAACGCGAGCAGCAGCCCGATCGGCTGCTCCTTGAGCGACAGAATCACGTCCGCGTGCCGCACCACCTCGGCCGCGATGCGCAGTTGACGCTCGGTGAAGGTGGCCGGTGCGGGAGCATCCGCGCCGCCCAGCCGCCCCAACGTTGTCACGTCGACGCCGGCGCGGGTGAGGCGGACATAGCGGGGGTCGTGGTGCAGATACTGAACGGATGCGTCGCGACGGGCCGCTGATGCGATCGAGAGCACGCTGTGCTGCTGGTGGCCCTCGCTGTGCAGTCCGGCGATCACATCGGTATGCAGGATTCGGGCACCGCCGGCGAAGAAACCCTCATACAGCGACAGCACTCGAATAGGACGGTTCATCGCGACGCCTCTCGGGACATGACCACACAGTGGGGGATGGCGAAGCGTCGAACGCATCCGACGGCACCCACCAAACAACGACGATGCCGTTCGGACAATGTTGGAGGTTACGGGGCGGGAAGTCGATTAATCGCTGGTGTGGATCGGATGAACGAATGTGGGCGCAGGCGGCGCTCAGACGGTGTGCCCGAGCGATGCGACGATGCCTTCCGCCCACACACGAGCCCGGTCCTCTTCTCCGTCGAGCAGGGGACCTTCATACCCGTGCACGCGAAACGACTCCTGTTTCGCTGATGTGTCGAATCCCAGCGAACGTAATTCGTGTTTGGCCGTTTTCGCAGCGGAGCCGGGTAGGCGCGGCTTGTCGACGCGAGTGTCGAATTCGAGGGCGGGGATCGCGGTGGCCGGCCTGGCCAGTTCGCCCAACCACTCCCGGATGCCTCTGGTCGGTTCATGTGGGGCGTGGCGGGATGCGACGGCATCGGCGCGCGTCGAGGCCCGTGTCATGGAGAATGCGTGTGTGGGCCCGCCCACCGCGACGAGGTCGTAGCCGTCGACTGCGCCGGGCGCGGCATCAGATGTCATGACGTCGACCGAACCCAGATCGGCCAACCCGGCTGCGATCGCCTGTGCAACCTTCTCGGTATTGCCCCAGAGGGACTCGTAAACCACCAGTGCACGCATAATTGCTCCTCCGACGACCGACCCGCACGGCCGGTCACGCACATGTTATGCCTGCTGCGGGAATGCCGCACGGGAAGAGGACCGCTGTGAGAATGTGTGCGTCACCGTCCCGGACTCTCGTGTGCTCGGCGCGATCTCGGAGACCCGTCAGCTGCCCCGATACTCCACCTGATCGCTCTACGGGATCAGGATGCTGCTGACATGGCGGCGGGAGGTGGGTCTTGACGGAGGGCGTCCCACTCGTACTCCGCGAAGGACGACGCCTCTGAATAGCTCAGGTTGCGGTGAACCGACATGGCATGCATGCGCCTGCGGAGATATGCCACCGTTTCGAGGGTATCCGGTTCCCCTGCGGTGGTTTCTTCCGGAACACTGATGAGCTCACTACCGGGACCGACCACAACGTGCACGACAATCTCACTCCCGGCGCTGTTGACGGCCGGCAGCTCGAGCAACTCAGGGTCGTGGTCGCCCGGAAAAGTGACGACCAACTCCAGGAGCGCATCCGCAGCCCTGTCGGAGGTCAGGAACGAATCTCCGCAATACGAAATTCTCTTCATGGTCGTACCGGTTCCCTGCCTTGTCGACACGAACCCGCCAAGAGCGACGGCAACCTGACGCGGACGCCTCGAACGGCGTGGGTTCGGCAGGAGGTGTTACATCGGTCGCAACCGTCACAAACGGAAGCAGTTCCTCTCTCGGGGACCGACTGTCGATGCGTCACGGTACCAGGGTGGGGCGGTCGGCCGCAGTCGGCGCAAAAGGGGACCTCGTTCCACGGGCGCCACCGCGGGCGACTAGCGGTCGGCCGGCTCCCGGGTGATCATGGCTGGATGGTGCACTTCACTGATCGAGTGCAAGCCGGCCGACTCTTGGCCCGGCAGCTGCTCTCCCTGCGCGACCAGGACGTCGTCGTTCTCGGCATTCCGCGCGGGGGAGTGCCGGTGGCGTTCGAGGTCGCCTCGGCCCTGGACGCCCCGCTGGACGTGATCGTGGTGCGGAAACTCGGCGTGCCTTTCCAGCCCGAGTTCGCGATGGGCGCCATCGGCGAGGGCGGCGAGGAACTCGTCGACGAATCGATCGTGGCGCTCACCGGCGTCACCGACGCCGAGGTTGAGGCCGTCGAGGCCCGCGAACGCATCGAGCTCGACGCCCGGGTGGCCCGGCTCAGGCCCGGTCGTGACCGGATCGACCTTCGGGGGCGCACCGTGGTGATCGTCGACGACGGCGTCGCCACCGGCGCCACCGCCCAGGTGGCCTGCGACGTCGCGCGGCGGCTGGGTGCCGAGCGCGTCATCCTCGCCGCGCCCGTGATCGCCGCCAGCACGCTGCCGAATCTCACCGGGGCCGACGACATCGTCTACGTGGACGCGCCGGAGTCGTTCTGGGCGGTCGGGCAGTTCTACTCCGACTTCTCGGCGACCGAGGATGACGATGTCACCCGGCTGCTGGAGGAGGCGGACCGGCGGATCGCCGGCGAGTCCGGCCGTGACGCCTCGCCCGGCACCGACACGGATGCCGACCTGGATATCCCGCTGTCCGACGTGACCCTGCGCGGCCACCTACACCTGCCCGCCTCCGCGAGCGCTGTGGTGGTTTTCGCCCACGGCAGCGGCAGCAGCCGGCACAGCCCGCGCAATCAGTACGTGGCCGAGGTGCTGTACAGGGTCGGGCTCGGCACGCTCCTTGTCGACCTGCTCACCCCGGCCGAGGAACTCGACCGCGCCAACGTGTTCGACATCAAGATGCTCGGCCGGCGACTGGCCGCGGTCACCCGATGGCTGACCGACCTCTCCGATGCCTCCCGATTCCGTGTCGGCTACTTCGGCGCCAGCACCGGAGCCGCCGCGGCGCTATGGGCGGCCGGCGAGCCGGATCTCGAGATCGGCGCGGTGGTGTCCCGCGGGGGCCGACCTGACCTGGCCGGCGACCGGCTGCCGCAGGTTACCGCGCCGACCCTGCTCATTGTCGGCGGCGCCGACCTCACGGTGCTCGAACTCAACCGGGACGCGCAACGACTTCTCCGTTGCGAGAACCGGCTGGCCGTCGTGCCCGGGGCCACGCATCTCTTCTCGGAACCGGGCACCCTGGGCGCGGCCGCCGACCTGGCCGCCGAGTGGTTCGCCCGCCACCTGCTGTCGTAACCCTCGTCGCCGATCGAGCGGATGCCGGCCGGCAACTGGCCCGGCTCCTCCAGTGCCGCAACATCGTGGTGCTCGGCCTGCACCCCTGGACGTGATCGTCGTGCGCAGGCTTCGTCTGCCCCTCGCCCCCGACTGAGCAGTGTTCAGTGCTCGCGCCAGCGTCCCTCCCGGAACGACACCGCGGCCTGGCGCACCTCGACCACGGCGTAGAGGGCCGCCGGGCATCTCTCAGCCCAGGCCAGCGCGACGGCGCGATTCGGTACGTCGATCACGAAGCAGCCCGAGAGCGTCTCCACCGCGTCGAGGTAGGGGCCCTCCTGCACCTGACGGCTGCCGCCGCGGAGGGTCACCGTGGTGGACTCCGCGGCGGGCCGGAAGATGTCCGCCGCAATCAGAGCACCCGACTCCTGGAGCGACGCGGCGTAGGCGTCGAACAGCTCGCGGAACGGCGGCAGCTCCTCCTCGGAGACGTCACCCTCCTCGCTCTCGGCCTTGATGATGAGCAACGAGAAGCGCATGAGATCTCCTTCGATCCTTCCAGCGGTCAGGCGGTGCGTGGTGCGGTTGGAACGGTTACAGGTCGAGCGATTCGTGCGGTTCGAGCGGAAAGAAAGTGCCGCCGTTCTGCTCGGTGGCCGCCTTGATCCGGGAGTTGGCGAGGTCCTTGCCGCTACGCGACAAGCCCATCTCGTGAGTGGGAAAGCTCCGCATCGGCTTGACGGCGAGCACGTAGTCGATGACCTCGGCGATCTTCAACCACGGCGCACCGGCCGGAACGGCCAGCGTCTTGACCTTCACATCCTCCGGAATCGTGAACGAGTCACCCGGGTAGAACAACTCGTCGTTGACGAGCACGCCCACATTGTCGATCACTGGAATCGACGAGTGGATGACGGCGTGCTTCTCACCGAAGAACCGGAGCGTGAACGGACCGGCTTCGATGGTGTCGCCGGCGGAGACGATCGTCACGGCGATATCGCCAGAGGCGGCGGCCACGCCGGCCGACCCGTAGATGGGAACGCCCGGGTTCATGGCGATCACGCGGTTCAACTGCTCGGGCGTCCAATGGTCGGCGTGCTCGTGCGTGATCACGACGGCCGCCGCATTGGCCGTTTCGGTCAGCGCTGTGGTGAACGAGCCCGGATCGATGAACAGCTTCTGCCCGGAGGCTTCGAGGACGAGTGCGGCGTGCTCCAGTTTGGTCAACTTCATGTTCTGAGCTAATACCCAAACGGGGGTGCGGACAACGCGCGACACGCGCATCCTGTGAGCACCCGCAGTCCCGTGCAGCACTCTGACAGGCCATGCGGATGCACCGCACGTGCGCGGCACGACGCGCGGACACGGCACTCGATTTGAACTGAGTATCCAGGCTGTGGCATACTCGTGAAGTTGCAAAAACGGCCCCATCGTTTAGCGGCCTAGGACACCGCCCTCTCACGGCGGTAACACCGGTTCGAATCCGGTTGGGGTCACAAACGCCCGGTCTCTTTCTGTGAAGGAGGCCGGGCTTTTTTGTACCCGGGCGGGACGTTCGACCCTGTCGTAGCTGAAAATGGCTGGGAGTCTAGAACTCACAGTCCAGTGTCAGACGGCACCGAACTCCGGACACAACCCGAAGGACACCCTCCCATGGCCAGCACCACCACCCGCGGGGCCGCGGTTACCGCCCCCGCCGCGACGACCGGCACCACCCTGCTCCAGCGTCGTACCCTCGCGGTGCTGCGTCTGGCCACTGGATTCATCTTCCTGTGGGCATTCCTCGACAAGACCTTCGGCCTGGGCTTCTCCACTCCGTCGGAGCGCGCCTGGCTGAATGGTGGAACCCCGGCCCAGGGCTTCCTCAACAGCCCCGGTGTCACCGGACCGCTCCAGCCGTTCTTCGTGGGCATCGCCAGCCCGCTGGTGGACTTCCTCTTCATGCTCGGCATGATCGCGGTGGGCCTGGCCGTCATGCTCGGCGTGGGACTGCGCATCAGCGCGGCAGCCGGCAGCCTCATCATGGTCTTCATGTACCTGGCCGAATGGCCCTTCACGGCCGGCGCCGCCTCCACCAACCCGCTCGTCGACTACCACATCATCTACGCGCTGGCCCTGATCGTGGTCGCGGTCTTCGCCGCCGGCGACACCTGGGGCTTCGGCAAGACCTGGAAGGCCCTGCCGATCGTTCAGAAGTACACCTGGCTCATCTAAGGACCAGCACTCCAGCGACACCGCACTCCAGCAGTACCGGCCGGCCACCCCATGGGGTGGCCGGTTCTATCGTGTCGGCCGGCGGTTAGTTCGACCCACCGCGCGGGTTCGAGCGGGTGATGCGGGCCACCTCGTTGTCGATGTCCTCTTCCGTGATGATTCCGCGATTGGGGCCGAAGGCATCCAGGCCAATGAAGAAGGCGGCGATTCCCATGCCGCCGATCGGGAAGATCGGCCAGAAATACCCTCCGGGAGTGGTCAGTAGCCACACAGCGACCACGATGATCGACACCCCGAGCCACACACCGCAGTAGTTCCAGAAGTCCCGGCGTGCCTTGAGTCTTTTGGTTGCGAGTAGCCGCAGTTCGTCGTTGTTCATGTGCCGACAGTAGCGCCGGGCCCGGGGCCCGGCCATCCCTCGACCGGTTGATCCCCGGGACGAGCCGGTGCGGGCCTACGCGGGTAAGATCGGATGGTCGAAGGGGAGTATCCCTGTGGGCTCCCTTCGGGCGGGCCCTATGCCGTGGTCGTCAACACGGACCGCTTTCCGGTGGTCCCGGCGGCGGTGGTACCGGACATCCGGTACGGGAGAGACTTTCGGGTTATCGCTGACTCCAGCACCCGCCGCGTTCTGAAAGGCCCCTTTTTCGTGAATCTTGAGCTGCCCATTGTGTTCGAGGTGGCGTCGCTGGTCATCCTGACGCTGATCCTCGTCGCCGACCTGCTGATCGTCTACAAGCGCCCCCATGTCCCTTCGGTGCGGGAAGCGACCCTCTGGGTGGTGTTCTACGTGGGCCTGGCTCTGGTCTTCGCTCTGTTGATGCTGATCTTCGGCGGCGGCGAACATGCCGGGCAGTTCCTGGCCGGCTGGCTCACCGAGTACAGCCTGTCGATCGACAACCTGTTCGTCTTCGTCATCATCATGGCGAGGTTCTCCGTGCCGCGGAAATACCAGCAGGAAGTGTTGATGGTGGGCATCATCATCGCCCTCGTGCTGCGCGGTATCTTCATCCTGCTCGGCGCCCAGCTGATCGAGAACTTCAGCTGGATCTTCTACATCTTCGGTGCTTTCCTGCTCTACACGGCCATCCACCAGGCTTTCGCCAAGGAAGGCGGCGACGACGACGCCGAGAACGGCCTGGTGCGCTACCTGCGCCGCCACATCCGCATCTCGCCCAGCTTCGACGGCTCGAAGATCCGCACCACGATCGACGGCCGCAAGCTCTTCACCCCCATGCTGATCGTCCTGATCGCCATCGGCACCACCGACCTGATCTTCGCCCTCGACTCGATCCCGGCGATCTTCGGCATCACCCAGAGCCCGTTCATCGTCTTCACGGCCAACGTCTTCGCCCTGATGGGCCTGCGTCAGCTGTACTTCTTGCTCGGCGGCCTGCTCGAACGGCTCGAGTACCTCAAGTACGGCATCGCCTTCATCCTGTTCTTCATCGGAGTCAAGCTCGTCTTCCACGCCCTGCACACCAACGAGGTCCCGTTCCTCAACGGTGGCAAGGGCTTTGAGTGGGCCCCCGAGATCGACACCTGGACCTCGCTTGCCGTGATCATCGTGTCGATGGCCGTTGCCACCGTCGCCAGTCTCGTGAAGACCCGGCGGGACGCGCGCCGAGCGGGCACGAGTGCCAGGGAAGAGATCGGCGGGCCGACCGGCGAGTGACCGTGCGGGCCAGGCGCCATGGCCGGGAATCTCCCGGTCAGCGTGCGTCTGATCCGACCGATGGTATTGGTACGGTGGTAGCTCCACTTCCCCCGGACGGGGTGGAGCGCTCGCTCGGAGCAAGGACGCGATTCGTGGAGTGCACATGGCGGTGAATGGCGAGAGTGCAATCACTCTCGGGGAGTCGAGTGTTCAGTTCAGCTTCAGCGCCGGCAGCGATGTCGGCCGCGTGCGCAAGGTGAACGAGGACAGCTACCTGGCCCAGTCGCCGGTCTTCTTCGTTGCAGACGGAATGGGTGGCCACGCCCACGGAGACGCCGCCAGCCAAACCGTCATCCGCGTCTTCGTCGAACACATCGAACAGGACATCCCCTCCACTCCCGAACGCATCCTGGATGCGATCCACTCCTCGAACGACGCCGTTCGGCTCCTCAGCTCGGCCGACGACTTCGGCACCGCCGTCAGCGGCACGACCCTGGCCGGAGTGGCTTTCGTGGACGCCGGCGACGACGTCGGCTTCCACTGGATGGCGTTCAACATCGGCGACTCCCGCATCTACACCTGGGACGGCCGCACACTCGAGCAGCTCAGCGTCGACCACTCGGCCGTGCAGGAGATGGTCGACGCCGGCCTGATCAAGGCGACGGATGCCGAGAAACATCCGGACCGTAACGTCATCACCCGTGCCATCGGCGCCGACGAGTTCGTCGACGCGGATGTCTGGCTGCTGCCGGCGACCGGGCGCCACAGCTTCCTGATCTGCTCCGACGGCCTCACCAAAGAACTGAGCGTGGGAGAGATCGCCGCGCTCCTGGCCTCGCACACCGTGCCGGAAGACCTCGGCTCGCTGGCCGACGTGCTCGTTGCGGCGGCCCTGGCCAAGGGCGGCAGGGACAACGTCACCGTTGTGATCGTGGAATCCACCTGGGGCGACCCCGGTCAGGACTCCGGGGTGACCCGGGAGCGCTCGAGCGGCTTGCACGAGCACCTCGAAGACACGCGACCGCGCGACGCGAATCCGCAGTAGGCAGGGACAGGAAAGGCAATGGGGGGATCTGTGCTTTCGTACGACGATGACAATTCGGGCGGCTGGTTGGCCGCGGCGACGGGGGACCGGGTGCTGCTGCTACCGGCCGACGTGCCTGCCGCACTGCGCATCTGGGCCGGTCTGACCGCGGAGGTCTCCGCCGACGCCGGCGCACGCACGGTGCTCGACGAGCTCACCTCCGGCGGACTGTCCCGCACCCCGCCGTTCGCGCTTCTCTCGTGGGAGAAGACGGTGCCGGCCACGGTGCGCGTGTTCGTGCGCGGCGACGTCGTCGTGGTGCTGCAGACCCCGGGCGGGGACGTCTCGATCGGCGGACTGGGCATCTCCACCTGGGTGGAACGATCCGTCGCCGACGTGACCGGCGCGTCGATCACGGCGACTCCGCTGACGGAGCCGGGCAGCGACCCGGACGTCGACGACCAGGCCCCCCTGTCGATCGACGCGGGGCTTCCGCTGGTGGCGGGCCTGGTGCGCACCCGGCGTCTGCACCTGGCCGTCGATCCTGTCGACTCGACGGAATCCGCCTCGGCTCCGCTAGCGCAGGCCTCCCGGATCGTGCCGCCACCCGCGGTCCTCGGTGCCGCGCCCGCGGCCCCGGTGAGCCCCACCGAATCGGCCACCCCGGCCGTCGCCCCGGTCACGGCTCCCGCGCCGCTGCCGCTGCCGCAGGAGGATATCGCCGAACCCGCCAGCGAACAGACCATCACCGACATCGTGCCCGCCGATCATGCTGCCGCGGATGTTGTTCCCGCGGACTCTGCTCCGGACGGCGCCGATGGGGCGTCAAGCCCCGATTCTGCCGCCGACCTCGGCGGATACGACCACCTGTTCGGGGCCACCGTCATGCGCGGTGTCGAACAAGCCGCCGTCCGACCCGACAGTGAGGCCGACGACGAGGCTCATCCCGCGGCCGCGCCAGCCGCCGCTCCCGCGGCCGCGCAGCCCGACATCGACGACGAGCTTGCCGGCGACCACGACGGCCACACCGTCATGAGCGGCGACCTGCAGAAACTGCGCGCGTCCCGGCGCCGACCGGAAGCCGCCCCCGCGGCCGCTCCGGCGCCGCGGCTGTACCTGCTGCTGCCCAGCGGTGTTCGCGAACCGCTCAGCCAGCCGATCCGCATCGGCCGGGCGCCCAGCGTCAGCCAGATGTCCGGCGGGTTGGTGCCGCGCCTGGTCAGCCTGGGCGGCGCCGACCAGGACGTCTCCCGCAACCACGTGCACTTCACGGTCGAGGGTGACACCGTTGTGGTCACCGACCTGCACTCCCGCAACGGCACCCTCGTGGCGCTGCCCGGAAAACCACCCCAGAAGCTCCGGCAGGGCGAACCCACCGCGGTCATCGTGGGAACCGTCGTCGACCTCGGTAGCGGCATCACCATCACGGTCGGGCAGGAGTGATGCGCCGCGCACCCTCCGTCGCCCCCGAGCTACCCGGCTACGAATTCGTCTCCATTCTCGGCTCCGGTGGGTTCTCTGACGTCTTCCTCTACCAGCAGCGCCTGCCGCGACGCCGGGTCGCGGTGAAGGTCCTGCTCACCGAACAGCTCAACCCCTCCACCCAGGCCCAGTTCGTCGACGAGGCGAACCTGATGGCGCAGCTGTCGACGCATCCGTACATCGTCACGATCTACCACGCCGACGTCGCCGGGGACGGCCGGCCCTACTTCGTCATGGAGCACTGCTCGGGCCCGAGCATGGCCGAGCGGTACAAACGGGAACGCTTCGCTGTCGACGACGCCCTGCGCACGGGCGTGCGCCTGGCCGGCGCCGTCGCCACCGCGCACGCGGCCGGAATCTTGCACCGCGACATCAAACCGGCCAATGTGCTCACCAACGACTTCGGCTGGCCCGCACTGACCGACTTCGGCATTTCGTCGAGCCTGGACGACGAGCTGCCCGTGCACACCGTGACCGGCGGTGGCTTGCCGGGCGGTGCCGAGGCCACCGGAACCGGGGAAAGCCAGTCGGTGGGCATGAGCGTACCGTGGTCGCCGCCGGAGATGTTCGAGGACGACCCCCGCCCCGACGTGCGCAGCGACGTGTTCTCACTGGCCGCGACCATCCACACCCTGCTGGCCGGGCAGACGCCCTTCGAGATCCGCGGCCGGTCCAACGGCACGCTCGACCTGATCGGCCGGATCGAACGCGGCGCCATCACGCCCATCGGCCGGGACGACGTGCCCAGCTCGCTGGTCGCCGTGCTGGCCAAGGCCATGGCCAGCCGCCGGGATGACCGGTTCGCTACTGCCGTGGACTTCGCCCGTGCCCTGCAGCGAGTGGAACTCGAGCTCGGCTACGCGCCCACCGGCATCGACATCCCCACCATTGCCGGTGTCCAGCACTCCCGGCCAGATGCGCCGGCCGGCGACGACGAGACCCGGGCCCGGTCGGTCGTCTCCATCTCCGCCCAGGCACCCGCAGCCGCGCCCGGACGCCCCGTGCCCCCGAATGCCCCGACAGCGGAGTCTCCGACGGCCGGCGAACCCGACCAAGCCGACGCCACCCGCCTCCGCGGCGCTCGGGTCATCGAACCGGTCCGCGAGCGCACGGTGGTTCGCCCACGCGGGTCCCGGCCGGCGCCCGCCCCCGTGACCACTCCCGCCGAACCCGTCGAAGAAGCTACCGAGCCGCCCATCGACGCCCCGGCCCGGCGGCGACCTCTCCTGCTGATCGGATCCATCGTCGTGGGTGCCCTCCTGATCGGAGGCGTGGCTACGGCCGTCACCCTCACCGGAGCCACCGGGTCCGCGCTGACCCCCACCCAGTCCGCGGCGCCCGCGAAACCCGCCGGCATCAACGCCGTGGTCGGTGTCCCCGCACCCGTCCTGGACGGCACATCCACCTCGGAGGACGGCACCCAGGTGACCTTCACGGTGAGCAACCCCAGCCCGCAGGAGGGCGATGTGTTCCGGTGGGCACGTGCCGAGAACCCGGACCAGCCCACCCTGAGCAAGACCGCAGACATCACCGTCGAGGGCGTCGTGCCCGGATCGACGGTGTGCCTGGACATCTACCTGCAGCGGGCCGACGGCAAGATCTCGGAGGCGAACCGTGCCTGCAACCGGTGAGACCATCCTGGTGAAGCCGCTCCGCGTGGAATTCTGCGGCGAGTGGTACTCCGTCGACTCCGGCACACCCTTCTCCATCGGCCGGGAATCCGATCTCACCATCGACGACAACCCCTATCTGCACCGCACCTTCCTCCGGCTCTACGAGGACTTCGGCCTGTGGTGGATCGCCAACGTCGGAAACCTGCTCTCGGCCACCGTCTCCGACAGCACGGGAACCGTGCAGGCGTGGTTGGCACCGGGCGCCAAACTGCCCATCGTCTTCCAGACCATGCATGTCATGTTCAGCGCCGGGTCCTCGACCTACGACTTCACCATCCACGCCGAGGACGACTTCTACAACACGTCGCTGTCGGCCGCCCACGAGGGCGGAACCACCACGATCCTGCCGGTGATACTCACCACCAGCCAGCGGCTGCTCATCGTGGCGCTGTCCGAGAGCATCCTCACCCAGGCCGTTCCCGGCCGGGGCGCTATTCCCAGCTCGGCCGAGGCCGCCGCCAGGCTCGGATGGAGCATGACGACCTTCAACCGCAAGCTCGACAACGTGTGCAGCAAGCTCGACAAGCTCGGCGTGGCCGGCCTGCGCGGCGGTGCCGGCCATCTCGCCACGAATCGGCGCGCGCGCCTGGTCGAGTACGCGGTCGCGACCCGGCTGGTGAGCCTGGACGACGTGATGCTCCTCGACCGTGCGGCCGAGGAATCCCGGCTGTCGGCGTCCGGCGCAGTGCCCGGCACTGATACCGGCGGCCTCGTCGATGGGGAGCAGTCCCCATAGGAGCGGCACCCGTTCGCGTGCTAGCGTGAACCCGGTCAGGAGCCTGTGCTGAACGTCCCGCAGTAGCGGATGACGCGCACGGGTCCTGCGGCCGGGTCTCGTCACTGACGCACCGGCAACACACGAGGGGAAAACGGGTGGGGACGCTCAGTTCGTGGTTGCGTGGTCGGCGGATGTCGGCATCCGTGGTGGCGTTGTCGGTGTTGGCGGGTGTGCCGTTGACGTTTGCGGTGTTGCACGAGGGTTTCCCGGTGACGGATGTGGACCTGGCCGCCCGGGATGTCTGGGTGACTAACGGTAAGCAGTTGCTGGCGGGCCGGTTGAACCGGCAGATCGAGGAGTTGAACGGGTCGGTCAACGCTGCTTCGAGCGCGCTCGATGTGTTGCAGGACGGTGACGACGTTTTTCTCATCGACGAGAGTGTCGGGTCGATCGAGCGGATCGATCCGGCGTTCACGACGCTGGGTGAACGGGTGGATGTGGCGCCGGGGTCTGAGGTGGTTTACGGCGGTGATTCGATCGCGGTGATGGCTCAGACCGGTGATGTGTGGGTGATCAATGCGGCGGGGGAGTTGAGCTTCGACCCGAAGACCACCGACCCGGTGTTCAGCCTGGGCAAGGGCGGGCACATCGCCGTGTCACCCGACGGCGTCGTCTTCGGCGCCTCCGCCGCCGAGAAGACCCTGACCCGTTACGACCCCATTTCAGAGGACGGGTCAGAACCCACCACGAGCGAGCTGCCCGAACTCGGTGACTTCCAGATCGCCACCGTCGGCGAGACTCCCGTCATTCTGGAACCGGGGGAGGACCGCGTCCTCGTCGACGGCAAGACCCTGACGGTGCCGTCGGGAACCGTGAAGCTGCAGCAGTCCGGGGCCGACAGCGACCGCGCCATCGTCGCCACCGGCACCGGGCTGCTGGAAATACCGCTCGACGGTGCCGAAGACGGCTCGGATGTCGTGACCATCGACGCCTCCATCGACACCGCCGTGACCGACCCCGCCGGGATCTCCGCACCCGTGTGGTTGGACGGCTGCGCGCATGGCGCCTGGGGCGGCGCGCAGCGCTACCTGGCCGCCTGCGACTCCAGCGACGTCGTGACCGAGACGATCGAGCAGCCGACGGTGGGCAGTGTGTTGGAGTTCCGGGTGAACCGGGATGTGATCGCGTTGAACAACCTGTCGAATGGGAATGTGTGGTTGGTTGATTCGAATATGCGCCTGGTGGAGAACTGGGAAGAGGTGACTCCTCCGGAGGAGGAGGAGGCTGAGGACGGGACGGAGAAGGCGGCCCAGCAGTCGTTTGAGGACACTCTGGCGGAGCGGACGAATGTGAATCGGGCGCCGTTGGCTCGTGATGATGAGTATGGGGTGCGGCCGGGTAAGACGACGGTGTTGCCGGTGTTGGAGAATGACACGGATCCTGATGGTGATGTGTTGACGGTGACGAATGTGAGTGGTTTTTCCCAGTCGCAGGGTCGCCTGGATTTCATTGATGGTGGGCGGGCGTTGCAGTTCACGCCGGCGGAGTCGGTGGCGGGGACGGTGTCGTTCCGGTACACGGTGGCCGATGGTCGGGGTGCGGTGGCTGAGGCGCAGGTGAATGTGTCGATGCGTCCGTTGGATCAGAATGTGGCTCCGGTGTCGAACCGGGTTGGTGCGATCAGTGTGGAGCAGGGTCAGCTGGTCAGTTACAACGTGCTCTCGGATTGGATTGATCCGGACGGGGATGACATTTATCTGGTGTCGGCGTCGCCGACGACGGGTGATGGGGTGCGGTTCGGTCCGGAGGGTTTTGTCACGTTTGAGTCGAAGACGGCTGAGTTGGGGGTGAAGGAGGTGCAGTTCGTGGTGTCGGATGGCACTCTCACCGCTACGGGTGTGTTGACGGTGGATGTGAAGGCTGCGGGGTCGTTGAACCCGGTGGGGACTCCGGATTTCACGACGGTGTTCGTGGGGGAGACGGCGTTGATTGGGCCGTTGAAGAATGATGTGACGCCGTCGGGGGCGCCTTTGGCGTTGATCGGGGTGAATGAGCTTCCCAACGATTTGTCCGCGGTGGCGAATCTGGAGCGGGGTACGGTCGCGGTGTCGTCGGGTAAGGCGGCCAGTTACGTTTTCACGTACAGTCTGGGTGCCGGGGCGACGTCGAGTGTTGGTTTGATCCGGGTGGATGTGGTGGAGAACCCCGATCAGGTGTTGCCGCCGATCGCGGTGAAGGACACGGCGTATTTGCGGGCGGCGGAGCCGGTGACGATTCCGGTGTTGGATAACGATGTGTCGCCCAGCGGCCGGGTCTTGGCGGTGCAATCGGTGGATCTGAGCACGACGGATGACCTGGTGACGGTCGAGATTCTCACGAACACGGTGCTGCGGGTCACGGCATCTGCTGCGTTGACGCAGCAGGTGCAGTTCACGTACACGATCAGTGATGGGGAGAACAGTTCCACGGCCGGTGTCACGGTGGTGCCGGTGCCGCCGTTGATCAAGCATCAGCCCCCGGTCGCGGTCGATGACACCGTGTCCGTGCGCGCGGGTGACATCGTCACCGTTCCCGTGCTCGACAACGACTACCACCCCGACTCCGCCACCCTCACGGTTCTTCCGGAACTGGCCGACACGGCCAACGCCGGCGGGCTGGCTTTTGTCACGGGCAACCAGGTGCGATTCCAGGCCCCGACCGAGCCCGGCGCCTACAGCGTGGTCTACACGATCACGGATGCCTTCCAGGAGACCGCGACCGCCACGGTGCGCTTCACCGTGATCGGCCCCGACGACGCGGGGAACCAGGCGCCGACGCCGTTGCCGCTGACCATGCGCACCTTCGCGGACTCCACCATCAAGGTGCAGGTGCCGCTGGACGGCATCGATCCCGACGGGGACTCCGTCTACCTCACGGCCGTGACGAGCGCCCCCACTCTGGGCCGCATCGTGGACCAGGGCAGCGACTACTTCATCTACGAGGCCTACCCGGGCACCGCGGGAACCGACGCGTTCACGTACCAAGTGGCCGACACCCTCGGCGCGACAGCCGAGGGCACCGTGCGCATCGGCGTCATCGCGCGGCCGGTCGAGCTCCTGCCGCCGAACGCCGTCGACGATGCCATCGAGATCAAGCCGGGCCGCACCGGCTCGATCCCCGTGGTCTTGAACGACTCCGACCCGAACGGGTACAAGCTCACCCTGACCAAGAAGCTGCCGGAGGTGGACCCGGGTCTGACCGCGAAGGTCGACGGCAGCCGCGTAATCGTGGAGGCTCCTGCCGAGGAGGGTACCTACACGCTGCGGTACGAGATCACCAACGGGCACGGCGGCGCCGACACCGCGTTTGTGCAGGTGAAGGTGACCGAGGACGCCAAGGCGCAGTATCCGGTCGCGATCGACCATTTCGTCGAACCCGAAGAGGTCCTCGCCGGCACTCCCATCAACGTGCCCGTGCTCGACGGCGCGGAGAACCCCAGCGGCCTCATCGAGGACCTCGTCATCACCCTCGAAGGCCCCAACGCCGGGTCGGGCACCATCCAGCCCGACGGCACGGTTCGCGTCAAGCCGTCGGATGACCGCCAGGCCATCGCCTACCGGCTCACGAACGAGATCGACCAGCTCAGCGCCACAGCGTTCATCATCGTTCCACCCACGCCCAAGGCCGAACCGGCCCAACCGTCGAATCAGCCCTCCACCGAACCGACGCCCGAGGAAGAACAGTTCCCGCCGCCGTTCCTGCGCGACATCGGCCCGCAGGTCGTCAAGATGAACGGCTCCAAGTCCTGGAGCCTCGCCGACATCGTCGAGGTGCCATCCGGCCAACCTGCCCTGCTGCTCAGCGCCACCGCCACAAACAGCGACGGTTCCAATCCCATGACCGGGTCGGCGTCACTGAGCTTCGTGGCCGCGCGCGACTACCGCGGACCGGCATCCGTCACCTTCGTCGTCACCGACGGAACCGGCGCCGACGATCCCCAGGGCCGGCAAGCCACGCTCACCATCCCGATCACGGTCGGCGACCCCAATTTCGAAGACGTCGCGCCCACCTTCACGCCGCCCAAGGTCACCGTCGAGGCCGGAGAGGCCGCCCAGGTCGTGAACCTGCGCTCCTCCAGCGGCCACCCCAACCCCGCCATCATCGAGAAGCTCAGTTACGGCTCGCTGGCCGGCGCCACGGCGGATGTCGCGGCGACCCTCGACGGCGGCTCCCTCTCGGTCTCGGCTCCGCTCGGCACCCAACCGGGCACCAAGGTCACACTGACGTTCTCCGTGACCTACAAGGAGTTCACCGTGCCGGGCTCCGTCACCGTCACGGTCGTCTCCTCCAGCCGGGCCCTGGCCCAGGCCGTCGACGACGCCGGACCCAACGGCGCGGGCATTGAGACGACGCCGAGCTCGACCGTGCAGGTGGCGGTCCTCGACAACGACTACAACCCGTTCGCGCAGGACGGTAAACCGCTCACCGTGGTTTCCGCCGCTCTCGAGCAGGACGTCAGCGGCGGAAAGGCATCCGTCGCCTTCACCGCCAGTGGCGTCACCATCACCACGGGGCCCGGCGCCACCGGAACCCTCACGGCGGTGTACCGCATCCAGGACGCAACCCGGGACCCGGCCCGCGCCACCCAGGGCCGCATCACCCTGGTCATCCGCGACCGCCCGGATGCGCCCAACGCGCCGGCCGCCGCCGAGGGCGACGCCACGGCCACCGTCAGCTTCGCCGCCCCGTCGTCGAACAACTCGCCCATCACCGGCTACACCATCACCTGGACCGGTGGCGGCAGCAAGGACGTCACGGGTGCGGGTACCTACGACATCACCGGGCTGACCAACGGCTCGAACTACGCCTTCCAGGTGGTCGCCCACAACGCCAAGGGCACGTCGTCTGCGTCGGCCCCCAGCAGCACCATCACGCCGTACGGCGTGCCGGGAGCCCCCGCCAGCGCCAAGCTCACCGCTTCCAACACCGGCAGCGGTGCCCTCGGACTCAGTTGGGCGGCCCCCGGCAGTACCGGCGGCCGCGGTGTGACGAGCTACGAGTACCAGTGGCTGGAGGGAGGCGGGGTCAACGGCGGGTCGACGTCCGCGCGTACGGCATCCGCCACCGGCAACGCGAACGATCAGTACCGATTCCAGGTCAAGGCGTGCAACCCTCGCGGCTGCGGCGCCTGGACGGCGTCGAACGCCGCCACGCCGACCACTCCGCCGCCGCCGTGGGCGCCGACCCATTACGGCTATTCCGTGACCCAGCGGGCCTGCCCTGAGCCCGACTCGACGTACTACACGCCGCCCACCAACGCCGACGTCGGCTGCACCATGAACGCCCGCGGCTACCTGCAGCCAGGCACCGTGATCGACGCCATCTGCCTCTCGGTGCGAAACGGCAAGAACTGGTACTACTTCCAGATCGAAGACGGTAGCTACGACGGCTGGTTCATCCGCATCTCCGACACCAACGGCTCGCCGATTCCGAACTGCTGATGAACACACCCGTATGGGGAGCGCTCCCCATGCGGGTGGCACTCATTTGCGTGCTAGCGTAAAAGCCGGTCAGGGGGCAGTGCCAATAGTCCCGGCGTGGGCGAGTTCGGCACCGCACGAGTGGGCACCGCAGCAGTTCTACAGTTCAGCAGCACAGCATTCAGCAGCACAGGCAACAGCTACGAGGGGGACACGGGTGGGGACGCTCAGTTCGTGGTTGCGTGGTCGGCGGATGTCGGCATCCGTGGTGGCGTTGTCGGTGTTGGCGGGTGTGCCGTTGACGTTTGCGGTGTTGCACGAGGGTTTCCCGGTGACGGATGTGGACCTTTCGGCCCGGGATGTCTGGGTGACTAACGGTAAGCAGTTGCTGGCGGGTCGGTTGAACCGGCAGATCGAGGAGTTGAACGGGTCGGTCAATGCTGCGTCGAGCGCGTTCGATGTGTTGCAGGACGGTGACGACGTTTTTCTCATCGACGAGAGTGTCGGGTCGATCGAGCGCATCGACCCGGCGTTCACGACGCTCGGTGAACGGGTGGATGTGGCTCCGGGGTCTGAGGTGGTTTACGGCGGTGATTCGATCGCGGTGATGGCTCAGACCGGTGACGTGTGGGTGATCAACGCCGCGGGGGAGTTGAGCTTCGACCCGAAGACCACCGACCCGGTGTTCAACCTGGGCAAGGGCGGCCACATCGCCGTGTCACCCGACGGCGTCGTCTTCGGCGCTTCGAAAAAAGATAAAACACTCACCAGCTACGACCCCACCGCCGAGGAATCCGAACCCACGACCAGCGAGCTACCCGAACTCGGCGACTTCCAGATCGCCGCCGTCGGCGAGAAGCCTGTCCTGCTCGACACCGAGAATGGCACCCTGATCGTCGACGGCTCCGCCACCGAGCTGCCGGCCGGTGCGGTCAAACTGCAACAGTCCGGCGCCGAACACGACGCCGTCCTCGTGGCCACGGGCCAGTCCCTGCTCCAGATTCCCCTGGACGGCGCCGCCGACGGCAGCGACATCGTGGCGGTCGACGCAGACCTCCCTACCGCGGTCACCGACCCCGCCGGAGTTTCTTCCCCGGTCTGGTTGAACGGCTGCGCGCACGGCGCGTGGGGCGGCGCGCAGCGTTACCTTGCCGCGTGCGATGGTGCCGAGGTGCTGCGGGAGACGATCGAGCAGCCGACGGTGGGCAGTGTGTTGGAGTTCCGGGTGAATCGGGATGTGATTGCGTTGAACAACCTGTCGAATGGGAATGTGTGGTTGGTTGATTCGAATATGCGCCTGGTGGAGAACTGGGAAGAGGTGACTCCTCCGGAGGAGGAGGAGGCTGAGGACGGGACGGAGAAGGCGGCGCAGCAGTCGTTTGAGGACACTCTGGCGGAGCGGACGAATGTGAATCGGGCGCCTCTGGCTCGTGATGATGAGTATGGGGTGCGGCCGGGTAAGACGACGGTGTTGCCGGTGTTGGAGAATGACACGGATCCTGATGGTGATGTGTTGACGGTGACGAATGTGAGTGGTTTTTCTCAGTCGCAGGGTCGCCTGGATTTCATTGATGGTGGGCGGGCGTTGCAGTTCACGCCGGCGGAGTCGGTGGCGGGGACGGTGTCGTTCCGGTACACGGTGGCCGATGGTCGGGGTGCGGTGGCTGAGGCGCAGGTGAATGTGTCGATGCGTCCGTTGGATCAGAATGTGGCTCCGGTGTCGAACCGGGTTGGTGCGATCAGTGTGGAGCAGGGTCAGCTGGTCAGTTACAACGTGCTCTCGGATTGGATTGATCCGGACGGGGATGACATTTATCTGGTGTCGGCGTCGCCGACGACGGGTGATGGGGTGCGGTTCGGTCCGGAGGGTTTTGTCACGTTTGAGTCGAAGACGGCTGAGTTGGGGGTGAAGGAGGTGCAGTTCGTGGTGTCGGATGGCACTCTCACCGCTACGGGTGTGTTGACGGTGGATGTGAAGGCTGCGGGGTCGTTGAACCCGGTGGGGACTCCGGATTTCACGACGGTGTTTGTGGGGGAGACGGCGTTGATTGAGCCGTTGAAGAATGATGTGACGCCGTCGGGGGCGCCTTTGGCGTTGATCGGGGTGAATGAGGTTCCCAACGATTTGTCCGCGGTGGCGAATCTGGAGCGGGGTACGGTCGCGGTGTCGTCGGGTAAGGCGGCCAGTTACGTTTTCACGTACAGTCTGGGTGCTGGGGCGACGTCGAGTGTTGGTTTGATCCGGGTGGATGTGGTGGAGAATCCGGCGGATGTGTTGCCGCCGATCGCGGTGAAGGACACGGCGTATTTGCGGGCGGCGGAGCCGGTGATGATTCCGGTGTTGGATAACGATGTGTCGCCCAGTGGCCGGGTCCTGGCGGTGCAGTCGGTGGATCTGAGCACGACGGATGACCTGGTCACGGTCGAGATTCTCACGAACACGGTGCTGCGGGTCACGGCATCTGCTGCGTTGACGCAGCAGGTGCAGTTCACGTACACGATCAGTGATGGTGAGAACAGTTCCACGGCCGGTGTCACGGTGGTGCCGGTGCCGCCGTTGATCAAGCATCAGCCCCCGGTCGCGGTCGATGACACCGTGTCCGTGCGCGCGGGTGACATCGTCACCGTGCCCGTGCTCGACAACGACTACCACCCCGACTCCGCCACGATGACCGTGGACCCCAACCTCACCGACACCGAGAACGTGGGTGGCCTGGCCTTCGTGTCCGGCAACAGCGTCCGCTTCCAGGCGCCCGCGCAACCCGGCTCGTACAGCGTCACCTACCGCATCAGCGACGCGTTCGCCGAAACGGCCACGGCTACCGTGCGCTTCACGGTCATCGGCCCCGACGACGCCGGCAACCGCGCACCCACCCCGTTGCCGCTGACCATGCGCACCTTCGCCGAGTCCACCATCAAGGTGCAGGTGCCGCTGGACGGCATCGACCCTGACGGGGACTCCGTCTATCTCACCGCGGTCACCTCGGCACCCGAGCTCGGTCGAATCGTCGACCAGGGCAGCGATTTCTTCGTCTACGAAGCCTTCCCCGGCACGGCCGGAACCGACTCCTTCACCTACCAGGTGGCCGACACGCTCGGCGCGACCGCCGAGGGCACCGTGCGCATCGGCGTGATTCCCCGCCCCATAGAGCTGCTGCCGCCGAACGCCGTCGATGATGCCATTGAGATCAAGCCGGGCCGCACCGGCTCGATCCCCGTGGTCTTGAACGACTCCGACCCGAACGGGTACAAGCTCACCCTGACCAAAAAGCTGCCGGAGGTGGACCCGGGTCTGACCGCGAAGGTCGACGGCAGCCGCGTAATCGTGGAGGCTCCTGCCGAGGAGGGCACCTACACGCTGCGGTACGAGATCACCAACGGGCACGGCGGCGCCGACACCGCCTTCGTGCAGGTCAAGGTCACCGAGGACGCCAAGGCGCAGTACCCGGTCGCGATCGACCACTTCGTCGAACCCGAAGAGGTGCTCGCCGGCACGCCCATCAACGTGCCCGTGCTCGACGGCGCGGAGAACCCCAGCGGCCTCATCGAAGACCTCGTCATCAGCCTCGAAGGCCCCAACGCGGCCAACGCCGAACTGCAAACCGACGGCACCGTACGCGTCGAGCCTTCCACCCAACGCCAGGCCATCGCCTACCGGCTCACAAACGAGATCGACCAGCTCAGCGCTACCGCGTTCATCATCGTTCCACCCACGCCCAAGGCCGAAACCGTCGAGCCGGAGAACCAGCCGACCACCGCACCGACCCCCGAAGAAGAGCAGTTCCCGCCGCCGTTCCTGCGCGACATCGGCCCGCAGGTCGTCAAGATGAACGGCTCCAAGTCCTGGAGCCTCGCCGACATCGTCGAGGTGCCCTCCGGCCAGCCCGCCCTGCTGCTCAGCGCCACCGCCACCAACAGCGACGGCTCCAACCCCGTGAGCGGAAACACCCTCACGTTCGTGGCGGCACGCGACTACCGCGGACCGGCATCCCTCACCTTCGTCGTCACCGACGGCACCAGCGCCGGCGACCCCAAGGGCCGCCAGGCCACCCTGACGATCCCGATCACGGTCGGCGACCCCAACTTCGAGGACGTCGCCCCCACCTTCACCCCGCCCAAGGTGACGGTTCAGGCCGGAGAAGCGGCGACGATCGTCAACCTGCGCTCTTCCAGCGGGCATCCCAACCCCGCCATCATCGAGAAGCTCAGCTACGGCGCCCTGGCCGGCGCCACGGCGGATGTCGCCGCGACCCTCGACGGCGCCAACCTGGTGGTTTCCTCCCCGCTCGGCACTCAACCGGGAACCAAGGTGCGGGTGACCTTTACGGTCACCTACAAGGAGTTCACGATCCCCGGATCGGTGGACGTGAGCGTGGTCTCCTCGACCCGGCCGCTGCCGCAGGCCGTCGACGACGCCGGACCCAATGGCGCCGGCATCGAGACCCGCCCGAGCACCTCCATCACGGTGCCCGTGCTCGACAACGACTACAACCCGTTCGCTCAGGACGGCAAGCCGCTCACGGTGCTCTCCGCCGTCATCGAACAGCAGGTGGGCACCGCCACGGTGAGCAACACCGCCACCGGGGTGACCGTGAACACCGGCTCGGGTGCCACCGGGACCCTCACCGTGGTCTACCGTATCCAGGACGCCACCAGGGATCCCGCTCGCCAGACCCAGGCGCGCATCACCTTCGTGATCCGCAACAACCCTGACGCCCCCAACCGGCCACAAGCCGTGGAGGGCGACGGGAGCGCCACGGTGAGCTTCACGGCCCCGTCGTCGAACAACTCGCGAATCACGGAGTACGTCATCAGCTGGAACGGCGACTCTCAGACCGTGGCCAGCGCGGGCACGCACTCGATCACGGGTCTCAAGAACGGCACCAACTATGCCTTCACGGTGACCGCGCGCAACGCGATCGGCGATTCCACTCCCTCGGCGGCGAGCAACACGGTCACCCCGTACGGGCTTCCCGGCGCCCCGGCCTCGGCCACTCTCAAGGCGCCTGGGCAGGGTACCGGTGACCTCAGCCTGAGCTGGGCCGCGCCGGGCAGCGACGGCGGCCGCGGAGTGTCGAGCTATAAGTACGAGTGGATCAAGGGCAGCGCCTCCAACGGCTCCACCAGCGGAGCCCGCACGGCCACGGCCAAGGGGAACGTGAACGAGCCGTACCAGTACCGGGTGCAGGCCTGCAACCCGCGCGGCTGCGGCGCCTGGACCTCCTCTGACACCGCTACTCCGCAGCCGAGCCCGCCGCCGCCCCCGCCGAGCGCGACCATTCAGAAGGGCCGCGGCGCTTCCGTGTCCGGCTGCCCCGACGCATCCATCTGTCACCGCGTGAACGTCGCCTACGCCAATGTCGAGCCTGGCGACTATCTGATCACCACGGAGGTCTCGGGCGGCTCGGTTTCTGAGAGCCGGTATTCCCTGGGCCGCACTGGAACCCAGGAACTTACGAACACCCTCGGCAGCCGCCCGGCCGGAGAGAACATCCGGGTGCGCCTGACCCGGGTGAGCGACGGATTCGTCTTCTACAGCAACACGATCAGCGGGGCGGAATGGAACTCGATGTAATGCCCTCCCGCCCGATCGACCCGACCACGACCAACAGAACGGACACCATCGAATGAGCGTCACACAGGAACAGGCAGACTGGTTCGCCGAGGCGTTCGGCAAGCTGGTCGGCAACGTCGAACAGGCCATTCTGGGTAAGGAGCACGTGATCCGCCTGGTGGTCGCCGCCATGCTCACCAACGGCCACGTGCTGCTGGAGGACTTTCCCGGCACCGGCAAGACCGTGCTCGCCAAGGCGCTGGCCAACACCCTCGACGGCACCCACTCGCGCATCCAGTTCACCCCAGACCTGCTGCCCTCCGACGTCACCGGTGTGACCATCTACGACCAGGGCAAGGGCATCTTCGAGTTCCACAAGGGACCGATCTTCGCGTCCATCGTGCTCGCCGACGAGATCAACCGGGCCAGCCCCAAGACCCAGTCCGCGCTGCTGGAGGTCATGGAGGAGGGCCGGGTCACCGTCGACGGCGTCAGCCACGAGGTGGGCAGCCCGTTCATGGTCATCGCCACCCAGAACCCCGTCGAGCAGGCCGGTACCTACACTCTGCCTGAAGCCCAGCTCGACAGGTTCCTGTTCAAGACCTCACTCGGCTACCCCGACCACGACACCGCGGTCACCCTGCTGCTCGACTCCTCGAACCGCGCCCGGGATGCCGGCATCACGCCCATCATCGCGTCCAGCTCAGTCGTGACCATGGCCCAACTCGCTTCCGAGGTCTTCGTCGACGCCGCCGTGCTCGGCTACCTCAACGAGATCGTCACCGCCACCCGCACCGACGTCTCCTCCACGCTGGGCGTCAGCATGCGTGGCGCCCTGGCTCTCGCCCGCGCCGCCAAGACCTGGGCGCTGTCCCAGGGGCGCACCTTCGTCACCCCCGACGACATCCGCGACCTCGCCGTGCCCGTGCTGGCCCACCGCATCATGGTCGACCCGGAGGCCGACTTCGCCGGCGTCACGGCCGAAGAGATCGTCAACCGCATTCTGGTCGAGGTCGCTCCTCCCGCCTTCCGCGCCGCATGACGCTTCGCACCGAGCGTTCCCCCCAGAGAACCTCTCCGGCCGTCCACGCCCTGAGGTCGTTGGGGCGCGCGCTCGGGGCGGCCGCCGGCAATGCCTGGCGCCTGGCCCGGCAGCTGGTCGCACTCGTACTGCAGCGCATCCGCCCGGTCACGGACGTGGTCGGACCGGCCGGACGCCTGGTGTTCCTGGTCGCCGTGCTCGCCTTCGCCGTGAGCGCCCTGTTCGGCTGGGTGGAATTCACCTACCTGGCCAGCACGCTCCTGGCGGCGCTCCTGGTCGCGGTGCCGTTCATCGTCGGTCGGGCCACCTACGCCGTCGACCTGCAGCTCAACCCGCACCGTGTGGTGGCGGGGGAGCGGGCCCTGGGCCAGATGACCGTCACCAACTCCGGTGAACGCGCCCTGCTGCCCGCGCGGATGGAACTGCCCGTCGGCAGCGGTATCGCGGAGTTCGTGATCCCCGGCCTGGCACCAGCCGCCGAACACGACGAACTCTTCGCGGTGCCCACGCACCGTCGGGCCGTCATCGTGGCCGGTCCCGCCATCTCCGTCCGCGGCGACCAGCTCGGTCTTCTGCGCCGCACCGTGCGCTGGACCGAAGCCGTCGAACTGTTTGTGCACCCGGTGACCACCCGGATCGCCTCCTCGGCAGCCGGCCTGATGCGCGACCTCGAGGGCGAGATCACCAAGAAGATCACCAGCGACGACATCTCTTTCCACGCCCTGCGCGCCTACGAGCCCGGCGACGCCCTGCGTAATGTGCACTGGCGCACCTCCGCGCGCACCGGCCAGCTCATGGTGCGGCAGTTCGAAGAGACCCGACGCACCCAGCTCACGCTCGTGCACAGCGCTGAGAACCGGTATTACGCCTCGGAGGACGAGTTCGAGCTGGCCGTGTCCGTCACCGCCTCATTGGCGTTGCGCGTGATCCGCGACGGCACCGGCCTCAGCGTGGTGAGCGAGAAACTGGCCCTCCGCACCGCCACTCCGGTGGCCCTGCTCGACGACTCGTCCCGCATCGAACCGGTGAGCGACCTCTTCCCGGGCCTGCGCGAGTTCGCCCGCGCCGCCACCCGCCGGCTCCCGCCGCCCAGCGTCGTGATGATCGTCGCCGGCTCCACCATCGACCTCACCGAGTTCCGTGCCGCGCAGACCCTGTTCGGCAAGGACGCGACCACCCTCGCCTTCCGGATCGAGCCGGGCGCGCAGTCTCGGCTGTCCACCGTGTCCGGCCTCACCGTCGTCACCATCGGCGATCTGGCCGATCTGCCCAAACTTCTCCGACGGGTACACCGATGAGCCGCTCAGACCCCACCCCGCGCACCGCGACGCCGCAGGGCCCGGTCACACCGGCCGCTCCAGGTCCGGTCCGGGCCCGTCTGGCCGCCCTGCGTCCGTTCCCGTCCGCCGCCTGGGCGGATGTCGCTGTGCTCAGCCTGCTCTCGCTCCTCGGGGTCCTGGGCCTGGAGACCTCCTTCGGCGACTACAACTTCCTCGTGGCGGGACTCGGCGGCCTGATCGTGGGCACCGGCGCCGCCGTGCTCGGTTACGCCCTCCGGCTGGGCGTCGTCACCAACGTCCTCCTGGCGATCCTGGTCTACTTCCTCCTCGGCACGCCGTTCACCATGCCCGGCGAGGCCCTGCTGGGCGTGCTGCCCAGCGTCTCGTCCACGGCCGGTCTCGCGCTCGGCGCGGTCTTCGGCTGGGCCGACATCGTCACCCTCGGCACCCCCGTCGAGGCCCCGTACTACATGCCGGTGCTGCCGTACTTCGCAGCCTGGCTGGTCGCGCTGGTCGCCACCATGCTCGCCAGTCGCTGGTTGCCCCGGCACCGCCGCACGGTGTGGCGCACGGGCCTGCTGCTCATCGGCCCGGTGCTGCTCTACCTCACCGGTATCCTGATGGGCACCGACCAGACCTACTTCGCGGGCCTGCGCGGTGTGGCGTTTGCCGTCGTCGCCATCGTCTGGATCGGCTGGCGGCGCAGCAACCAGGGCTCCGCCAGCCGCTCGGGCGCCGCCCTGTCCGGCGCGGATGCGGCCGGCACCCGCCGGCTCTTCCGCCGCAAGCTCATCGGCACGGCCACCGTCATGCTCGGTGCGGTGCTCATCGGCGCCCTCGTCGGCGGCTTCCTCGCCCCGAACCCGAAGGACCGGTTCGTGCTGCGCGAGGAGATCCAGCCGCCATTCGACCCGCTGGAGTTCTCCAGCCCGCTTGCGGGCTTCCGGCAGTACACCAAGACGCTGGCCGACACCCCGCTGTTCACCGTCACCGGTCTGCAGCCCGGCGAGGTCCTGCGGCTGGCCAGCATGGACGCCTACGACGGCAAGCTGTGGAACGTGGCCGCGCCCGACACCCTCGTCGGCGGGTCCGGCAGCTTCCGGCTCGTGGGACGCACCATTCCTGCGCCTGCCTTGGCCACCAGTATCCAGAACAGCACGGTCACCATCGACGTCGTGGGATACGAGGACGTCTGGCTGCCCGGTGTGGGCTACCCGACCACCGTGGACTTCGACGACGCCGGCAGTCAGGAAGAGTCGGAGAGCCTGCGCTACAACAGCGACAGCGGCACCGCCGTGCTCACGAGCGGGGTGGAACCCGGCTACGAGTACACCGTGAGCGCCCAGTTGCAGCAGACGTACCGCGACGAAGACCTCCAGAACGTTCCCGTCGCCGATGTCACCCTGCCGGCCGTGCAGAACATCCCGGATGTCGTCGTGGCCAAGGCCATCGAATTCTCCGGCGGCACCGACACCCCCATCGACAGCCTGCGCGCCATCGAGCAGTCCCTGAAGACGAAGGGCTTCCTCAGCCACGGCCTGGCCTCAGACGGCATCCCGTCCCGGGCCGGCCACGGCGCCGATCGGCTGAACGAGCTCTTCACCCGCACCCAGATGGTGGGCGACGAGGAGCAGTACGCGGCGGCCATGGCCCTGATGGCCCGCAGCCTGAACTACCCGGCCCGCGTGGTCATGGGCTTCGCACCCGAGGTGGCCGAGGACGCCGCGAGCGTGGAGGTCACCGGTACCGATGTGACCGCCTGGGTGGAAGTAGCGTTCGAGGGGATCGGCTGGGTGCCCTTCTACCCGACCCCCGATCAGACGGATGTGCCTCAGGACCAGACCCCGAAGCCCAAGACCGAGCCGCAGCCGCAGGTGCGCCAGCCCCCGCGCATGGACAACGAGGCCGACGACCTGCTCACTGCCGTGGAGATCGACGACACCAAGAACGAGACCAAGGACAAGGACTTCGTTCTGCCCGTCTGGGCGTGGATCGCCATCGGCGTCGTCGGTATCCCGCTGCTGCTCCTGGGCCTCCCGTTGCTCATCGTGGCGCTGCTCAAGTCCCGGCGCCGACGCCGGCGCAAGACGAGGGGAACGGGCGATCAGCGCGCCGCAGGAGCCTGGTCGGAACTGACCGACGGTTTCGCCGAGCTCGGCTACGACGTGCCTCGCGACTCCACCCGTCGCCAGGTCGCCGCGAGCCTGGACAGCCAGCTCATCGCCCAGCTGGCCACCCGGCCAGAGCCGGCTGGTCCCCGGCCGACCGCCGACGCTCCCGCGTCTGACGTGCTGACCGCCGGAGCGCGTGGCTCTGATGCTTCGGCCTCTGGCGCTCTGGCCTCTGAGACGCCGCGGACCGACGCTGCCACAGCGGTTGCGCCGGTATCGACCGGGTCCACCCCGGACCTGACTGACGCGGACGGGCCGGCTACGGCCGGCTCGGCCCCGGCCCGGTCGGTGGACCTCATCGACGCGGCCGAGGTCGTGGCGGCACACCGGCTGGTGCCGGTGGCCGATGCCGTTGACAGCGCCGTGTTCGGCGGCCGCGAGATCGACGACGAGGTCGTCGACGAGACCTGGGTCCAGGCGCTGGCGTCCCTCGCCACAGCGAGTGCCTCCGCGGGCCGGTTGCGCCGTCTGTTCGCCCGGTTCCGGCTGCGCTCCAAGCGCGACTGGAACCAGGTCAATCTCCGC
Source organism: Cryobacterium sp. PAMC25264 (assembly GCF_019443325.1). Classification (NCBI taxonomy): domain Bacteria; kingdom Bacillati; phylum Actinomycetota; class Actinomycetes; order Micrococcales; family Microbacteriaceae; genus Cryobacterium; species Cryobacterium sp. PAMC25264. The sequence goes on along the minus strand of NZ_CP080383.1, from coordinate 1,934,340 downwards.
GGGGCCCGCGAGGGCTCCCGGGGCTCCGCACGAGGCCGAAGGTAGGGTTGCACGGTGGATACACCAGTGGATAAGCCGGGCTTCATCGTTCCCCCTCCGGGCCTGTTCCCCGCCGGCGACGACCGGCCGGACGCCCGCGAAGCCGGCGACCGGGCGCCGGCCCAGGCCTCCTTGGCGTCTCGCGCGGTGACCCGATGCCGGGCGAGCCGGCGCCGGAGCCCGGCCGGACTCCGGCCGCCGGGCCCGAAGCGGATGCCCGCATCGCGCCCCCGACCGGCGCTGCGGCACCCGCGCCTGCCGGTAGCCGGACCGGGCCGGCCGCCGCCGCTCCGTCGTCCATGATGAGCATCCCGGCGTTCCTCCCCGCACCGCTGGGCACCCTTCCGGTGCCGCCCCGCGCCACGCCGGCCGCACCGATCACCCCGCCCAGTGCCGACCTGGCCGCCACGAGCGCCCCGACAGGTGCCAGCGCGGCCACGGCGATCACCCCGCCCACGACGGTCACCCCGGCCGAGCCGAACACCCGTCCGCAGCCTCTGTAGCTGCCGCGGCCGCGGCACCGCCGACGGCCCCCCAGAACATCACCCCGGCGTTGCCGCCGGTCGAGCCGCCCGCTTCCGTTGCGACAGGGTGGACCCTCCGGCTCGCGGACGGGCAGGCCGTTGCCGTGACGGGGTCCCTCGTGCTCGGCCGCGACCCGGCACCGGTCACCCGGCGCGCGGCCACGATGGTCAGCGTGCAGGACCCGGCGCTCTCGGTCTCCAAGTCGCACGCCCTGGTGGAACTCTCCGCCTCCGGCGAGCTCACGGTCACCGACCTGCACTCCACCAACGGTGTCAGCCTGGCCGATGCCGCCGGGCAGCGCGTGCCGCTGGAGCCGGGCATCCGCACGGTCCTCGGCGACGGCGCCCGCCTGCTGCTCGGCGAGTTCGCCGTCGAGGTCTCCCGCGCCTGACGGTTCCCGAAACGGACATGTGCGCCCGGTGTGCCGGGCCCAGTTGTCCGAACGGGTACCAGTTGTGGCTACGGCTCGGTGTCCGCGTCGTCCCCGTTCAGCGGCGGCGACGATCCTGCCGTCGTGGGGGTGTTCGAGAGCGGCGGTGTCCTCGGCAACCACAGGGCGGCGCCGAATCCGAGCAGGCCGGCAAGCGCCAGTCCGGCATAGACCACGGTCAGTGCAGTCTGCCTGGCTTGGGCATTGATCGTGATCATCGCATCCTGCTGCTCGGCCGGGTACTCCGAGATTGCCGCGCTGAGCTGGGCGTCGCTGATGATCTGGGCCTTCTCGGTCACCGCGGTGTCCAACTGCGACTGCTCCGACGAGGTGAACGCCGGACTCTCGTCGATGAGGCTCGTGGCGGTCAGCACGAATACCGACAGGATCAGCGCCCCGGCAAGCGCCGTGCCGAGGGACGCCCCGATGTTCTGAGAGGTGTTGATCACTCCCGATGCTTCATTGGACCGCTGCGGTTTCACCGACGACATGATGAGGTTCTGGTTCTGGGAGGCAATGGTGCCCGCGCCGAACCCGACCAGCGCCAGCCCCAGGATGAATTCGGTGCCGCTCGTGGCATCCCGTGCCAAGAGGCCCATCATCGCGGCACCGAGCACGATGATGGCGAACCCGGCGAGGATGACCGAGCGCGGGGCGAAGCGGCGGCTGAGCACCCGCCCGCTGACCGCGGCCGAGAGCAGCACGGCCAGGGACAGTGGCAGCAGGGTGAGTCCGCTCTGGATGGCCGAGTAGTTCAATTCCATCTGCACATAGAGGGACAAGGCGAAGATGGCCCCCGTCAGTACGAGGTACTGAAGCAGCTGTACGGACGTTCCCGCTGAGACCGCCCGAAGGCTGAACAGAGTCAGGTCGAGGAGAGTGTCGTGGTGATGCCGGTCGCGGCTCCGTTCCACCAGGATGAAGACGATGAGGAAGAGCAATCCGATCGACACGAGCATCACGGTGGGCGAGATCTGACCGGCGGTGAGGACAACCTGTCCGAGCACCTCGACGTCGACACGGCTGACGAAGAGGCCATAGGCCGAGGCCAGCACGATACCCACGACGACGGTGATCAGTCCGGCGGAGCTGAGGAGGAAGCCCGGCCAGTCGAAGCGCGGTTTCCGGCCGAGGAACGGCGCATCCTTGATGATCTTCAGCTGGGTGAAGATGTACAGCGCGACGAGGAGTTCGCTGGCGAAGGCCAGACGCCAGGACAGATAGGAAGTGAACAGGCCCCCGATGATGGGCCCGATTCCCGCGGCGATTCCCGCGATCGCGGCGAAACCGGCGTACGCCTTGGCGCGGGCGGGACCGGCGGCGAAGTTCGAGACGATCAGCGACATCATGGCCGGGAGCATCATGGCCGCGCCGAGACCTTCGAGGATCGACCAGCCCAGGATGAAGACGCCCAGGGTGGGGGAGAGCGCGGTGATGGTCGTCCCGACGGAGTAGACGGTGAGACCGAGAACGAACGCGCGTTTACGGCCGATGATGTCGCCCACCTTGGCGCCGGCGATCATGAACGCCGCCATCACCATGGTGTACAGGGTGATGGCGTTCTGGATGCCGGGGACCGTGGTGTCGAAATCCGCCACCAGGGTGGACAACGACACGTTCATGAAGGTCGAATCGACCACGATGATGAACTGGGCAAGCAGGATCACGACCAGCACTCGGCCGGTCTTCGCTGGAGCGATTGTCTCCGTCATGCGCACACCATACGTCGACCGTGCGCGAACCGTGAGCAAAGCACCGGAATGCGCGAATCAGAGGGGCTCAGGTCACAGTTCGCGGCGGGTGCTGGGTGCAGTGTTAGCCTATGGTGTGCTGTTTAGTCGACTTCTTCTTCTGTGCCGCGACGAGTCTCGTATCTAACTAGGCCCACTCGTCGCGGAGTCTGTCGTTGGCTGACCACCGTTCCCGAGGAAGACGCACAAACATGACTACTGCATTGATCAACGACGCGGCGATCGAGAGTTCCCGTCCGCGCACCCTGGCCGAGAAGGTCTGGGACAAGCACCTAGTTGCCAAGGGCGAGAACGGCACGCCCGACCTCATCTACATCGACCTGCACCTGGTGCACGAGGTCACCAGCCCGCAGGCCTTCGACGGCCTCCGGCTGGCTGGGCGCCCGGTGCGCCGGCCGGATCTGACGATCGCGACCGAGGACCACAACACGCCGACCCTGGCGATCGACCGGCCCATCGCCGATCTCACCAGCCGCACCCAGATCGAGACGCTCCGCCGGAACTGCGCCGAGTTCGGCATCCGCCTGCACTCGCTGGGCGACATCGAACAGGGCATCGTGCACGTGGTGGGCCCGCAGCTGGGTCTCACCCAGCCGGGCATCACCGTCGTCTGCGGGGACTCGCACACCTCCACCCACGGGGCCTTCGGCGCCATGGCCCTCGGCATCGGAACCAGCGAGGTGGAGCACGTCATGGCCACCCAGACGCTGCCGCTCAAGCCCTTCAAGACCATGGCCATCACGGTCAACGGCACCCTCCGCCCCGGTGTGACGGCCAAGGACATCATCCTCGCTGTCATCGCCAAGATCGGCACCGGCGGCGGCCAGGGCTATGTGCTCGAATACCGTGGCAGCGCCATCCGCGCGCTCTCCATGGAGGGCCGCATGACCATCTGCAACATGTCGATCGAGGCCGGCGCCCGCGCCGGTATGGTCGCACCGGATGCCACCACCTACGCCTACCTCGACGGCCGCGCGCACGCGCCGCAGGGCGCCGACTGGGACGCCGCCGTGGAGTACTGGGACACCCTGGCCACCGACGAGGGCGCGACCTTCGACGCCGAGGTCATCCTCGACGCAGACACCCTCGAACCCTTCGTGACCTGGGGAACCAACCCCGGCCAGGGCGTGTCGCTCAGCGACACCGTGCCCAACCCCGCGGAGATCGACGACGCCAACGAGCGCAGCGCCGCCGAACGTGCCCTCGAGTACATGGACCTCGCCGCGGGGACCGCGATGAAGGACATCCACGTCGACACCGTGTTCCTGGGCTCCTGCACCAACAGCCGGGTCGAAGACCTGCGCGCCGCAGCCGAGATCATCAAGGGCAAGACCATCGCCGACGGCGTGCGGATGCTCGTGGTTCCCGGTTCCGCCCGCGTGCGGATCGAAGCGGAGGCCGAGGGGCTCGACAAGATCTTCCTCGCCTTCGGCGCCGAATGGCGTTTCGCCGGCTGCTCGATGTGCCTGGGCATGAACCCCGATCAGCTCGCCCCGGGGGAGCGCTGCGCGTCCACCAGCAACCGCAACTTCGAGGGCCGGCAGGGTAAGGGCGGACGCACCCACCTGGTCTCCCCGCTCGTCGCGGCGGCCACGGCCATCCGCGGCACCCTGTCCAGCCCGTGGGACCTCGTGCAAGACGGCACGGTCCCCGCCGGCCTCGTCCCGGCAAGCCTGTAGGAGATCCGACATGCAAAAATTCACCACCGTCACCGGCGTAGCCGTGCCCCTGCGGCGCTCGAACGTCGATACCGACCAGATCATCCCCGCGGTGTTCCTCAAACGTGTCACCAAGACCGGATTCGAGGACGCCCTGTTCTACGGCTGGCGTCAGGATCCTGAGTTCATTCTCAATCAGGAGGCTTATCGCAGCCCCCGAGTGCTGGTGGCCGGAGCCGATTTCGGTACCGGATCCTCCCGGGAACACGCCGTCTGGGCGCTGCGTGATTTCGGCTTCGACGTGGTGCTCAGCCCCCGGTTCGGCGACATCTTCCGGGGCAACTCGGGCAAGCAGGGCCTGCTCGCCGGCCAGATCAGCGAGGCCGACGCGGAGACCCTCTGGGCCGTGCTCGAGGCAGACCCCGGAATAGAATTGACAGTCGATCTGGTTGCCTGTACTGCCAGTGTCGGCGACCTCACAGTCTCATTCGAGGTCGACGAATACACTAGATGGCGACTGCTGGAAGGCCTCGACGACATCGGCCTGACTTTGCGCGACGAAGCGCGGATCGCAGAATTCGAATCCCACCGGGAGCCCTGGCGCCCCCGCACTCTCCCCGCAAGGCAGGTAAATTTGTGATCATCGTCGGCGAATCCAACCAGGTCCACGAGAACGTCAACGACCTCTCAGAGCGCGGAAACGCGCAAAGTCACGGAGCCAATGTGGGCCTGATCGGCGACAAGATCACCATCCGCGGCGGCCGCCCCCTGGTGGGTCGCATCGAGGTCAAGGGTGCCAAGAACCTGGTCACCAAGGCCATGGTCGCCGCGCTCCTCGGTGAGACGCCCAGCATCCTGCGTGACGTGCCGAACATCAGCGACGTGCGCATCGTGCGCGGCCTGCTCGAGGCGCATGGCGTCAAGGTCACCGAGGGTGACGAGCCCGGCAGCCTGCAGTTGGACCGGTGGACGTGGAGAGCGCGCACTACGCCGACATCGACGCACACGCCGGCTCCTCCCGCATCCCGATCCTCTTCTGCGGCCCGCTGCTGCACCGCCTCGGCGAAGCATTCATCCCCGAGCTCGGCGGCTGCCGTATCGGAGACCGACCGATCGACTACCACCTCGAGGTGCTGCGCAAGTTCGGCGCCGTTGTCGAGAAGCAGCCGGACGGCATCCGCATGTCGGCACCGAACGGCCTCAAGGGCACCAAGGTGGAGCTGCCCTACCCGAGCGTCGGGGCGACCGAGCAGGTGCTGCTGACCGCCGTGCGCGCCGAGGGCATCACCGAGCTCAAGAACGCGGCCATCGAGCCCGAGATCATGGACCTGATCAACATCCTGCAGAAGATGGGCGCCATCATCACGGTCGACACCGACCGGGTCATCCGCATCGAGGGAGTCGACAGCCTGCAGGGCTACCAGCACCGTGCCCTGTTCGACCGCAATGAGGCCGCCAGCTGGGCGGCGGCCGCACTGGCCACCGACGGCGACATCTTCGTCGGCGGCGCCAAGCAGGCCGAGATGCTCACCTTCCTCAACGTCTTCCGCAAGGTCGGCGGCGCGTTCGACATCCACGACGACGGCATCCGGTTCTACCACCCGGGCGGCGACCTCAAGCCCGTCATCATCGAGACGGATGTCCACCCCGGCTTCATGACCGACTGGCAGCAGCCGCTCGTGATCGCCCTCACGCACGCCCACGGTGTCTCGATCGTGCACGAGACCGTCTACGAGCAGCGCTTCGGCTTCGTCGACGCACTCGTGGAAATGGGCGCGACCATCCAGATCCACCGCGAATGCCTCGGCGGGCACCCGTGCCGTTTCGGCCAGCGCAACTTCAACCACTCCGCGGTCATCGCCGGCCCCACCAAGCTCGTCGGCGCCGACATCGAGGTCCCGGACCTCCGCGGTGGCTTCAGCCACCTCATCGCGGCACTGACGGCCGAGGGAACCTCCACCGTGAGCAACGTGGGAATCATCAGCCGTGGATACGAGAACTTCATCACCAAGCTGCGTCTGTTGGGGGCTGACTTCGATCTCGAAGGATAATGGCACCGTGCCAGATGCAAACGTGCCACAGTCGAACGTGCCCGATCCCGCCTCCTCATCGTCTCCGGTGACCCGGAAGGTTCGCTCCGAAAAGAGCAGACCGTCGATCTTCTGGCTGCTGGCCGCGTTGGTCGTTCCGGCGATGAACGTGGCGGCGCGCTACACGATCACCGACGGTCATAAGTTCCCCCGGCAGGGCGCGTTCGTCTTCTCGCCCAACCACTACAGCGAGATCGACCCGATCGTCATGGGCATGGTGAGCTGGAAGCTCGGCCGCCTGCCCCGCTTCCTGGCCAAGGCGTCGCTGTTCAAGCTGCCCGTTGCCGGCTGGCTCCTGACGAAGTCGGGCCAGATCCCCGTGCAGCGCGGCGGATCGGTGCGCGGCAGCGAACCCGTCAAGGCGGCCAGACGCCTCGTCGAACGCGGCCAGATGGTGGTGGTGTACCCGGAAGGGTCGCTCACCCGTGACCCGGAACTGTGGCCCATGCGCGGCAAGAGCGGCGCTGTGCGCATCGCCCTCGAGCAGGGCATCCCCATCGTCCCCGCAGCGCACTGGGGCACCCAGCAGCTCATGGAGCGTTACTCCAACAAGCTGCACCTGTTCCCGCGCAAGACCATCCTCGTGAAAATCGGCGACCCGCTCGACCTGGCCGAATTCCGCGGCCGCAACCTCGACACGGCCACGCTGAACGAAGCGACCGCCGTGGTGATGGATGCCATCACCGCCCTGCTCGAGGACCTCCGTCAGGAGAAGGCGCCGATCAAGCGCTGGAACCCGTCCGAGCACGACCAGAAAGAGACCGGCCGCTTTGAAGCCTAGAGTCCAGCCAGGAACCCGGGTAGCCGTTCTCGGCGCGGGAAGCTGGGGCACCACCTTTGCCAAGATCCTCACCGACGGCGGCGCCGATGTCGTTCTCTGGGCCCGCCGCCCTGAACTGGCGCGGGAGATCACCGAGGGCCGTCGCAACAGCGACTACCTGCCGGGCATCAACCTGCCGGTCGGGCTGCGCGCCACCTCCAGGCTCGACCTGGCGCTGGCGGGAGCAGAACACGTCTTCGTCTCAGTGCCGAGCCAGTCCTTGCGCGAGAACCTCATCCAGGCCGAGCCGTTCCTGGCACCCACGGCCACCATTGTGTCGCTCATGAAGGGCGTCGAGCGGGCGTCCGGGCTGCGGATGAGCGAGATCATCGAGCAGGTCCTGCCCATCGATCCGGCCCGTATCGCGGCCATCTCGGGGCCGAACCTGGCCCTGGAGATCGCGAAGGAGCAGCCGACCGCCGCCGTGGTCTCCTCGTCCAGCCTGGAGACCGCCCATGCCGTGGCCCTGTTGGCCACTACGAAGTACTTCCGCTCCTACGTCAACACGGATGTCATCGGTACCGAGTTCGGCGGCGTGCTCAAGAACCTCATCGCTGTGGCGATCGGCATCGTCGACGGCGTCGGTTACGGGGAGAACACCAAGGCGTCGATCATCACCCGCGGGCTCGTGGAGATGACCGACTTCGCGGTGGCGTACGGGGCGCAGCCCGAGACCCTCGCTGGTCTGGCGGGCCTGGGCGACCTCATCGCCACCTGCCAGTCCCCGCTGTCCCGCAACAACACCGCTGGGAGGCTGCTGGGCCAGGGCTACAGCTACAACGACGTCATCGCCCAGATGCAACAGACCACCGAAGGGCTCGCCTCGGTCAGCCCGATCCTCGAACTCGCCCGGGCCAAGGGCGTCGACATGCCCATCGTCGAACAGGTGCGCCAGGTGCTGGCCGGTACGCTGAAGCCGCGGGATATTGCGCCGCACCTCACGACGGACTCCGGCGCACCGCAGGGTGAAAGGACCATTGATGACGGACAAACTCACGGTAGCGCTGCTGTTTGGGGGGCGGTCAAGCGAACATTCGATCAGCTGCGCCACAGCGGGCGGAGTGCTGGCCGCAATTGACCGTGACCGCTACACCGTCATCCCGGTGGGCATCACACGTGACGGCGCCTTCGTGCTCGAAGACGACGACCCGGAGAAATTTGCGCTGACCGCATCGGCCCTGCCCGAGGTGACCGACAACGGCACCAGGGTGCTCTGGCCCGACAGCGCCGGCAACCGGGAACTCAGCATCGTGGACGCCTCGGGGCGCCGCAGCCTCGGAACCGTCGACCTGGTGTTCCCGATCCTGCACGGCCCGTACGGTGAGGACGGCACCGTGCAGGGCATGCTCGAGCTCGTCGACCTGCCGTTCGTCGGCTCCGGCGTGCTCGCCTCAGCTCTGGGCATGGACAAGCACTACACCAAAACCGTGCTCCAGCACGCGTCGCTGGCCGTTGCGCCGTGGCGCACCATCACCGCCGACGACTGGGACGAAGCGCCCGGCATGGCCTATGCGGCACTCGAGGAACTGGGCCTGCCCGCCTTCGTGAAGCCCGCCAGGGCCGGCTCGAGCGTGGGCGTGAGCCGGGTATCCAGCCCCGACCAGCTGGCCGAGGCCATGGCCGTGGCGCTGGCCGAGGACGACAAGGTGCTCATCGAGGTGGGCCTGGTCGGCCGCGAACTCGAGGTCGCCGTGCTGCAGGGCCGCCCCGGCGAGCCCACCCACGCTTCCGTCGCCGGAGAGGTCGTGGTCACCGGCCGCGACTTCTACGACTTCGCCGCCAAGTATCTGGATGCCGACGGTATCGACCTGGTCTGCCCCGCGGTGCTTCCGGCCGATGACCTGGCCGAGATGCAACGCATCGCCGTGCGGGCCTTCGAAGCCATCGATGCCGACGGCCTTGCCCGGGTGGATTTCTTCCTCACCGAGCAGGGCTGGGTGATCAACGAGATCAACACCATGCCCGGCTTCACACCGATCTCGATGTTCCCCAGCTGCTGGCTGGCCAGCGGCTACACCTACCCGCAGCTGATCGACGAGCTCATCGAGGTGGCCCTGGCTCGGTCGGCACGTCGCCGGCGCTCCGAGCCGGTTGCCGCTACAGCCGAGTAGTCGCCGGCGCCGCCCGACCGGGCGGCGCCGACTCCAACGGGTGCGACGCTAGTGCGCCGCGCCCAGCTCCACGAGCAGCACCCCACCCATGATGAGGGCCATCCCTGCGGCCATCAGCCAGGTGAGCGGCTCACCGAAGAGCACCTTGCTGGCCAGGGCAGTCAGGGCCACGCCCACGGCGGCCCAGACCCCGTATGCGACCCCGAGGGGTAGGCCCGCGCCCAGGGCCAACGAGAGCAGGGAGAACGCCGCGAGGTACCCCAGCGCCACGACGAGGTACCAGGCGCGCCGGCCGTGCACGGCGGCGCGCAGCGAGAGGGTGGCCGTGACCTCGGTCAGGATCGCGCCGGCCAGGAACAGCCATCCCATCACGGGGCCACCTCGGGCGGCACCGGCGGGTGGCCGGCCTGGGCCCCTCTCGCTGCCGACCGGCGCCCGGCCTGCTGCGAGCCGAGCTCCACGCACAGGACGCCGCAGATGATCAACGCCATCCCGGCCAGCATCAGGGGTGTGAGCGCTTCGCCGAAAATTGCGGCCGCCAGCAACGCCGTCGCGGCGACTCCCACGGCACCCCAGATGCCGTAGGCCACCCCGAGGGGGAAGCCCCGGCGCAGCACGGCAGCCAGCAGCACGAAGGAGCAGGCGTATCCGGCGACGACGAGCACGTACCAGGCCGGCTGGTCCAGAGCGCCCTTGAGTGACAGCGACGCTGCGACCTCACTCGCGATCGCCCCGGCCAGGAGCAGCCAGGCCGTCATGGTCAGGGCGTGTTGCCGGGTAGTGTCACGTCGTTGGCGCCCACGCACTGCGTGGTCGCGGGAACGTTCGCAATGGCGGAGGCGAGATCCACCAGGGTTGTCGAGCCGCTCACAAGCTCTGAGTCGATGTAGACCTCCGTGGCCGGGTCGCGCCCGTAGGTCGTGTAACGGTAGCGGGGCTTGTCCGAATCGTCCTCGATCCAGTCGATGCCGTTGATGCTGACGCAGGGCAGCGTCGTGGGACCTGGCACATCGACGCCGCAGGTGAGCAGCACGGCCGCCGGGTCGCCCCAGGCGCCCGTGGCCTGGGCGTTGGTCTCCCGCTCGGGCTGGTCGGCCACCGTGGTGGGCAGTCGCACGATGATGTCGGCGCAGGCCGGGTTCACGGCATCCGCGGCGGGTTGGAGGGGAATGGCGGCCGAGCAGCCGGTGAGTAGGATCGCGCCGAGCGCGACAACCCCGGCGCAGGCCGTGCGCAGGCGGATGCGCCGGGGGCGGCCGGCGGGGCCGTCGTTTGTCAGGGGCCGGGCCGGGCCGGATGCCGGATGCGGTACCGGGAACGGGGTCGTGAACGGGGGAGTCATTCCATTCAGGTTACCGTTTGAAGTATGACGAATGCCGCAGCCGTGCCCTCCTGGGCGACGGAGGACACCCTGGCCGACCTGAGCGAGGGCGAGGTTCTCGCGCGGATCTTCCCCGGCTGCCGCAGGCGGACACCGAGCTGCTCGGCCCCGGCGACGACGCCGCGGTGCTCAGCGCCGCGGACGGCCGGTTCGTGGTGACCTGCGACATGATGATCCAGGGGCCCGACTTCCGACTGGCTTGGTCCACCCCGCACGACCTGGGCTGGAAAGCCGCCGCGACGAACCTCTCCGACGTCGCCGCCATGGGGGCCCGACCGACGGCGCTCGTCGTGGCGATCGCCGCGCCGCCGTCCACGCCCATCTCGGTGATCCTCGGTATCGCCGATGGACTCCGCGACGGCTGCGAGGCTCTCGCGCCGGGCTGCGGTGTCGTCGGGGGCGACCTCTCGGCCGCTGACGCGCTCACCCTCTCGATCACGGCCTTCGGCGACCTCGAGGGGCGGCCACCCGTGCTGCGTTCGGGGGCCCGGCCCGGCGACGTCGTGGCGCACGCCGGGCGACTCGGCGACGCCGGCATCGGCCTTGGACTGCTGTTCCGCTTCGGCGTCGACGAGCACGGCGTGCCGAGCCGGGAGCAGGCGGACCTGCTCAAGGACAGGCATGGCGCCCTCGTCGCCGCCCAGCTGGCTCCGGTGCCCCCGATCAACCTGGGGCCCGCCGCGGCCGAGGCTGGGGCCACCGCGATGCTCGACGTCTCCGACGGCCTGGCGATCGACGCTGGCCGGCTGGCGCGGGCCAGCGGCGTGGGCATCGACTTCGACTCTGCCGCACTCGGCGACAACCGGGAGTTGGCCCTGGGCGGCGGCGAAGACCACGGCCTGCTGGCCACCTTCCCGCCGCACCGTTCCCTGCCCGAGGGCTTCCGGCGTCTGGGCTCCGTGACGGCGGAGGCCGGCACGGTGCTCGTCGATGGCGAACCGCACACGCAGGGCGGCTGGGATCCCTACCGCGGATGGGACGGCCAGGCGGGCTAGAACCGGGGCCGATCGGACGCTTACGCGGCAGGCTTGACCAGGCTGCGGGCGATCTCACGAGCCCAGGCCTCGACCTGTGGCCAGTCGCGGAAGTCCCCGGCCGGGATCTTTTCCGCGGCTCCCGGAAACCGTCGGATGGTGCGGTGCGCCAGGCTCAGGGAGCCCGGGTCGATCGCACCGAAGAAGACCCGGTGGCCTACGGGGCGCACTGTGCTGTCGAAATCGATAATTTCCGCCGGCACCGTGTCGGCCAGGATGTCGGTGGCCTCGGCATCCGTCGCCGGCGTGCCCAGCGGGCCGCTGCTGAACAGCCACACCGGATGCTCGAGCAGGGTGGGCTGGTAGCGGCGCACGAACGTCGTGGCGTCCCGGAGCCAGTGGCCCATGTACACCGCGCTGCCGATCACGAAGGCGTCGACTCCGGCCACGTCCTCTGCGTGCGGGGGCTCGGCCGCGTCGTAGACCCGCACCGTGAGCCCCGCCAGGGCGAGCTCAGCGGCGATCCGCTCGGCGATGCCCCGGGTGGCACCGTAATGGCTGGCACAGACCACGGCTACGCGCACGGGCTCGACCTTTCGGATGCGGCGGACGAAGCTGTCCACACACCACACGTTAGGCCTAAAAACTTGCGCTGACCAGCCCTCTTCAGGGCGACAGTCAGGCGGGAACGGCGACGTCGGCGTACCAGAGGGTGGTGTCGCCGTAGTCCTTGCGGCGCACGAGTTCGAGACCGGGGCCCCAGGTGGGTTCGGGGAGCGCGAGGACCGCTCGACAACGACGAGGGCGTCGGGATCCAGCAGCGGCAGCAGGCCGGCGAGGTTGGCCGCCAGCTCGGCGTCGGGGAGGTCGTACGGCGGGTCGATCAAGACCAGGTCGAAACCGTCCGGCGTGCCGGCCAGGAACGACTGGACGGCCTGGCTCGACACCGAGATGGTCAGCCCGGAGTTCTTGGGAGCGGCCTTCTGCACCGCCTGAGCGTTCTTTCGGCAGGTCTGGCTGGCCGCGAACCCGTTCTCGACGAGCGTCACCACCCGGGCGCCTCGGCTCGCGGCCTCGAGGCCGAGGGCGCCGGAACCGGCGTACAGATCGAGAACCCGGTAGCCGCGCACGGCGTCGCGCGCCTCGAGCGCGGAAAACAGCGCCTCCCGCACCTGGTCGCTGGTGGGCCGGGTGCCCTTGGCCGGCACGGTGAGGGTGAGGGAGCCGGCGAACCCGGCGATGATTCGCGTCATTTGTCTTCGAGCCTAGCCGCCGGGCGCGCTCCACATCCTGCGGGATCGACGTCTGGTGTCGGTGGCGACCTTTAGCATCGAAGTATGACCGGTCCGGATGCCGCCGCCACCCCCCACGGGGAGCCCGCCGGCGACGCTACCGGCACCCTCACCCTCGACTCCGGACTGCGCGGGGTTCTCGGCGCCGGCCCCGCCACGGCGTTGGCCAAAGCCTTCGGCATGACCACGGTCGGCGACCTGCTCAGCCACTACCCCCGCCGCTACGCCAGGCGCGGCGAACTCACCACCCTGGCGGAGCTGCCGCTCGACGAGGCCGTCACCGTGCTCGCCGAGGTGCTCTCGGTGAGCGTGCAGGACTACGGCCGACCGCAGCCGGGCAAGAAGGCGGTGCATCGCACGAAGGTCGTCATCTCCGACGGTCGTGGCATGCTCACCCTCACGTTCTTCAATCAACCCTGGTTGATCAAGACCTTGCGCCCGGGCATGCGGGCCATGTTCTCCGGCAAGGTCACGGTCTTCAACAAGACCCGGCAGCTGGCCCACCCCGCCTACGAGATCGTGCCGGGTAGCGACGACCCCCTGGATGCCACGATCTCGCCAGCCGAAGCCCTCGAGGCCCGCCTCTGGGCGGACCGGCCCATCCCTATCTACGCGGCCACCGCGGCCGTGACCAGCTGGACCATCGCGAAACAGATCGTCAAGGTGATCGACCACCTCGGCCCCATCGACGACCCGATCCCCGAGCGGCTGCGGGCCGAGCGCGGCCTGCTGGACCACCGGGACGCCCTCGTCCGCGTCCACCGGCCGATCTCCGACGACGAGTGGAACGAGGCCAGGGATACGCTGCGCTTCACCGAGGCTTTCGTATTGCAGTGCGTGCTCGTGCAGCAGCACACCGAACACCGCGCCAGGCGCACCCGCGCGCGGCTTCCCGTTCCGGGTGGTTTCCTCGAGAGGTTCGACGCGGCCCTGCCGTTCTCCCTCACGGTGGACCAGGAACTCACGGGCGCCGAGATCCAGCGCGACATGGGGCTGACCGCACCCATGAACCGTCTCGTGCAGGGTGAAGTCGGATCGGGCAAGACCGTCGTGGCCCTCCGCGCCATGCTCGCCGTGGCCGACTCGGGCGGGCAGTCCGCGCTGCTGGCACCCACCGAGGTGCTCGCCGGGCAGCACCTGCGCTCGATGGCGCGCATCCTGGGCCCCGCCCTCACGGCGGAGCTGATGCCGACCCTGCTCACCGGCCAGCTGCCCGTGGCCGAGCGACGCAAGGCACTGCTGCGGACGGTCTCGGGCCAGGCGCGCATCGTGATCGGCACCCATGCCCTGCTCAGCGACACCGTCGGATTCTTCGACCTCGGCCTGGTGGTCATCGACGAACAACACCGCTTCGGCGTCGACCAGCGTGAGGCTCTCCGGCTCAAGGCCGAACTGCCGCCGCACGTGCTGGTGCTCACCGCCACACCCATTCCCCGCACCATCGCCATGACCGTGTTCGGCGACCTCGACGTGAGCACCATCGCCGTGCTTCCGGCCGGGCGCCCGGGCATCGAGACCTTCGTGGTGCCGCTCGACGAGAAACCGGCCTGGGTGTTACGCGTCTGGCAGCGCATGGCCGAGGAACTCGCCCTCGGCCGACAGTGCTTCGTGGTGTGCCCGGCCATCGCTCCAAAAAAGCTTGAGCAGGGCGAGGAGATCGACTTCGATGCCACCCCGATGACGACGGTCGAGGAGTTGCTCGCCGACCTGCGTCGGCATCCGCTGCTCGCGGCCGCGCGCATCGAGCCCCTGCACGGCGCCATGACCGCGGATGAGAAAGAACACACCATGCGGGCGTTCGCGGCCGGTGACATCCAGGTCCTTGTCGCCACGACGGTCATCGAAGTCGGCGTCGACGTGCCCAACGCCTCCGCCATGGTCGTGATGGATGCCCACCGCTTCGGCGTGTCGCAGCTGCACCAGCTGCGCGGACGGGTGGGACGCGGGGGAGTGCCGGGCCTCTGCCTGCTCGTGACGGCGGCTCCGATCGGCAGCCCGGCCCGGGAGCGTATCGAGGCGGTCGCGAAGACCCTGGACGGCTTCGAGTTGGCCCAGGTCGACCTCGAACAGCGCCAGGAGGGCGATGTGCTCGGCCGCTTCCAGTCCGGCGGGCAGTCCTCGCTGCGGCTGCTGCGGGTCGCCACCGACGGGGACATCATCTCGGCCGCCCGCACCGCGGCCCGCGAACTCATCGGTGGGGACCCGGAGATCCGCACCATTCCCGCGCTGCGGGCGGCCGTGCGCCGCAGGCTCGACGACTCCGAGCGTGCCTCCCTGTCCAAGGGGTGAGGCTGAGGCGCAGCTGCTGCCAGCCTGACAATGCCCTCGACGTCCGGCCGATCCGGCTGCCCCGGGCAGCGCCCGTTACGTGCTGGCGCTAGGGTGAACCGTATGCGCAGGATCGCCGTCGTACCTGGTTCGTTCGACCCCGTCACACTGGGGCATCTCGACGTGATCCAACGGGCGGCTGGGCTGTTCGACGAGCTGCACGTGCTCGTGGTGCACAACCCGGGGAAGTCCGCGCTGCTGCCCATCACCCAGCGGGTCTCGCTCATCGAACGGGCCATCGCCGAGGCGGGGGTGCCCGGCAACGTCATCGTCAGTTCCTGGAGCATGGGGTTGCTCGTGGACTACTGCGTCGATGTGGGCGCCAGCGTGCTCGTCAAGGGCATCCGCTCGCAGATCGACGTGGCGTACGAGACACCGATGGCGATCGTGAACCGCAACCTCGCCGGCGTCGAGACCATCTTCATGCTGCCCGACCCCGCGCACGCGCACGTGTCCAGCTCCCTCGTGCGCCAAGTCGCTGCTCTCGGCGGCGACATCGCCCCGTACGTGCCGCCCGCCGTGGCCGCCTTCCTGAACCGGCCTCTGGCATGAGCGCTCTGCCCGGTCGCCTGGCTTCCGATGCGCCCCCGGCGGCGCACGCGGCCGTCGACGTGGCCGGGCGCGACCGGGCCGGTCCGCTCGGCCGGGCGGTTGAGGCCGAGACCGTGGTTGAGCTCGCCGACGTGCAGCACGCCGCCGTGGCCATCATGCGCAACGTCGAATCGGTCATCGACGGCAAGCACTCGGCCGTGCAGATCGCCCTGACGGTGCTCCTGGCCGAGGGCCACCTGCTCATCGAGGACGTGCCCGGCGTGGGCAAGACCATGCTGGCCAAGGCCCTCGCCACGTCGGTGGACTGCACGGTCAGCCGCATCCAGTTCACCCCCGACCTGCTGCCCTCCGATGTCACGGGTGTCTCCGTCTACAACCAGGCCGAGCGCCGATTCGAGTTCAAGCCCGGCGCCATCTTCGCGAACCTGGTGATCGGCGACGAGATCAACCGCGCCAGCCCCAAGACCCAGTCGGCCCTGCTCGAATGCATGGAGGAGCGGCAGGTGACCGTGGACGGGCACAGCTATCGGCTGGCCCGCCCGTTCACCGTCGTCGCCACGCAGAACCCGATCGAGATGGAGGGCACCTACGCGCTGCCCGAAGCGCAGCGCGACCGCTTCATGGCGCGCATCTCGATGGGATACCCCGACCCGGCGTCCGAGCTGGCCATGCTCGATTCCCGCGACACAAGCAGCCCGCTCTCCCGGATCTCCGCGGTGGTCACCGAAGCGCAGTTGCGCGGCATGATGACCGCGGCCCGCGGCGTGTTCGCCTCCGCCGCCGTGAAGGAATATGCGGTGGCCGTGGTGAGGGCCACCCGGGACGACCGCGACCTTCGTCTGGGCGCGAGTCCCCGGGCCACCCTGCAACTGATCCGGGCGGCCAAGGCCCAGGCCGCGCTGCACGGCAGGGAATATGTGCTGCCGGACGACATCGACTCGCTGGCCGTGGCCGTTCTCGGGCACCGGCTGGTGCCCACATCACGGGCGCTGGGGCATCGGTCACAGGACAGTGCCCTCCTCATCGAAGAGACGGTCAGGCGGATCCTGGCGGCCACCCCGGTGCCGACCGGGTCCTCGGGCCGGCCCTAGCGGCGGCCGGGCGACGGGAACAAGCGTCATGAGCGGATCGCAGACAGTCAGGATGCGCCCCGGGCGGGTTCCGGCCACACGCCGGGCCATCCGCCGGCAGGTACGCCCGACCCTGCGCGGGGCCCTGTTCCTGGGCGTCGGGCTTGCTGTCTTCATCACCGCCTGGGCCTACGACATCCGGGACCTCCTGTTCCTGGGCTCGGTGCTGCTCCTCATGCCGCTCCTCTCGCTGGGGTACGTCCTCGTGCACCCGCTGCGGGTGGCCGTGGCCCGTACCTTCCGGCCGGGCACGGTCTCGGCCGGGCTGCCGGTGACCGTGGCCGTTCAGGTGCGCAACCTGGCGTCGGTGTCGTTGCCGGGCCTCCGCTGGCGGGACCTGGCGGCGGGCGGCATCACCGTTCCCGCCGTGCAACCGCTGCCCGTGCTCGGCCCGGCCAGGCGGGGCCGCGGACCCGGTAGCGACACCGCGAGCGTGAGCTACCAGGTGCGTCCGCTCCGTCGCGGCGTCTACGCGGTGGGCCCACTCATGCTCGGTCGCGCCGACCCCTTCGGCCTGGCCTACAGCGAATGGCCGGCCGGAGCGCCGCACGACCTCACGGTCACGCCCACAGTCTGTCCGTTACCCGGCAGCGGCGTATCCATCACCCGGGGCGAGGGCTCCCGTCACGAACGCCTCCGGCACCTCAACAACGACTCCGACGAACTCATCGCCAGGGAATACCGGCCGGGCGACCCGATGCGCCGGGTCAACTGGCCCGCCACCGCGCGGCACGGCGAGATCATGATCCGGCAGGAAGAGCAGCGCAGCCACCCGGAGGCCCGGATGGTACTGGACACCGGCCGCGGCGGCCGGGCCGAGGGCCGAGAACATGACGCCGAGTTCGAGCGTGCCGTCGAGTTGACGGCGTCGATCGCGGTGCACCTCATCGACGCCGGATTCCGATTGGATGTGGTGGAGCTCGGCCCGAGCCAGCTCGCCCCCGGCCGGTCACGGGCGGCAAGCACCCTGGTGCCTCGGGACCCGGACGTCGGGCGGCGCGGCGGCCTGCACGGCGACGACCCGGTTTCGTTCACCGGCCCGGAGGGAGCCCTGGCCCTGGTCGACGCGCTGGCCCAGATCACCCCGCAGGACCACGTCGCGCACCCCGACGGCGAGAACGGGGCGGGCGATGCCCGCCGGAACGCTGCGGCGTTCGGGCGGCAGATTCCGACCTTCGCCGTGCTCATCGACCTCGACGACGCGGATGCGGCGGCCCTGGCCGCACTGCGGGGCCTCTGCCAGCCTGCCGTCGCCTTCGTCTTCGACACCCTGCGCGGCACCGTCCTCGAGCGGTTGGCCGAGGCCGGCTGGCAGTGCGTGCCCGTGACGGCCGCCACGCCCGTCGACGCGGCCTGGGCGCGGGTCGGCCAGGACCGGGCGGAGGCCCGATGACCGCGCCGGGTCGCACTCTGCCACCCCCGGGCATCCGCCCGGGCGGCCCGCCCGGGTCTGCGCCGTCAGCGGGCGCGCGACGGCCGGCCCGCCGACGGGTCCCGCCATTGCGGTGGCCGCTCTCCGCGGCACTGATCGTGCTGCTCCTCGCCGGGTGCACCGCGCTGGGCACGGTCCTGGCCGGCTCCGGCTGGTGGTGGGTGCTCCTGGTCATCGCAGCGGCGGTCCTGTCCGCCGCCGCCGGGTTCCGGCGCGCCCGGCTGCCGGCCGCGCTCGTGCCGGTGCTGTCGGCGGGGGCCCTTGTCGTCCTGCTCACCCTGGTTTTCGGCGGGGGAACCGGTGTGCTGTGGCTGATTCCCACCGGCGACACATTCGCACGATTCACCGACCTGGCCACGTCCGGCGTGCGGTCGATCCAGACACAGGGCACACCGGCGCAGGTGCTGGACGGCATCCTGTTCCTCCTGGCCTGCGGGGTCGGCCTGCTGGCGATCCTGATGGATGTGCTGGCGATCGGGCTGCGCTGGCCCGCACTGGCCGGCATCCCCCCGCTCGTTCCCCTGGCCGTGCCCGGCTTCGTGATCGACACCGGCGCCGAGTGGGGCAGCCTCGTCGCCACCGCCGTGGCCTACCTGCTGGTGCTGCGCGTGGACGCCAGGCTGCGCGGCATGGAGGCGATCCGGCAGGGCGGGTCGCTCGGCTGGAGTGCGACGTCACCCCCGGGCGCGGTCCGCGGCGCCCTCGCCATCGGCGCGATCGGTATAGCCGGGGCTCTCGTCATCGGACTTACCGCCCCGATCGTCTCCGGCGTCACCGGCGGCTCCCGGCCGAACAGCGCCCTCTTCGGCGGGGGAGTGAGCCCGATGATCAATCTGGGTCAGGACCTACGCCGGCCCGCGCCGACGCCCGCCCTGCACTACCGCACAACGGCCAGCGAACAGCCGTACCTGGCGCTGCTCACCCTCGACGACATCAAGGGCACCACCTGGCTGCCCCGGCCCGTGGAGATCGACCCCGAGAAGACCGTGGAGTCGATCGACGATCCGCCTGGACTGTCCGAGGCCGTCACACGCACCTCCGCCACCACGATCATCGCTGTCGACGGTGTGAGGACCGACCTGTTGCCCGTGCCGGTGCCCGCCACCTCGGTCGACGGGCTCACCGGGGAGTGGTTCTGGAACAACGGCACCCGGGCCATCACCAGCCCGGACAACACCACGAGCGGTCAGCGCTACACGGTGACCTCCTTGGAGGTGCAACCCACCCGGGAGCAGCTGCGCCAGGCCGGCGGACGGTATCCGGTGGGCATCGAGTCGAGCCTGTCTCTGCCGGAGGACACGCCGGGAATCATCGCGGAGACCGCGGGCGCTGTCACGGCGGGCGCCGAATCGAACTACGACGCCGCGGTGGCCCTGCAGGATTACCTGCGCGGCAACGACTTCAGTTACGACGCCGAGGCTCCCGTCGAAGACGGTTACGACGGCGGGGGTGCGGAGGTCATCGCCACCTTCCTTGAGGTGAAGCGGGGCTACTGCGTGCACTTCTCCTCGGCCATGGCCCTGATGGCCCGCAGCCTCGGCATTCCCGCCCGGATCTCGCTGGGCTACCTGCCTGGCACCCGCACCACCACGGTGGTGGGTGGGCTCAACCGCTACAACGTCGACTCAGACGATCTGCACGCGTGGCCCGAGCTGTACTTCACCGGGGTCGGCTGGGTGCCCTTCGAGCCGACGCCGGGCCGGGGGAGCGTTCCCGACTACGCGTTGCCGGAGAGCTCCGCGGTGGCCGGCGCGCCGGAGAGCGCCGGTGCCGCGCCCGTCGCCCCCCGCCCCAATGACAACCCCGGTCTCACGGGCGGCCCCAGCGGCACCGTCACCGCGGCGGAAGACGACCTGCCCGGCATCCTGGCCCGGGTGGGGCTGCTCGTGGCTGCGGCCCTGGTTCTGCTGGCCGTGCCCGGGGTGGTGCGCGTCCTGCGACGCAGGCGCCGGCGGAGGATGCTCGCCGCCGATCGGGCCGGCGCAGTGCTGGCCTGGCGGGAGCTCACCGACACCGCTCTTGACCACGGGGTCACCGTGTACGAGACCCTCACCGCGCGCGAGCTGGCTGGAGCCATCCGCGCCCGTCCTGGAGTCGGTGACACGCCGGAGGTGAGCGACGCGCTCGAACGGATGCTCGTCGCCATCGAACGGGCCCACTACGCCCGCACGTCGGCGGGAACAGCCGGTGGCGCCGACCTCCTGCGCGACCTGGATGCCGTCGTGCGCGCGGTGCAGCAGGGCGGCAGTGCTGCCGAGCGGGTGCGGGCCACCGTGGCGCCGGCATCGCTCGGCTCCACCGCCCTCCGCCGGATGGGACTTGCTCGGGGCTCCGCGGCCGGCCCCGACGAGGGGGCGAACCAGCGCACCCCGACGGGCGCGTAGAATTTTCCCTTGTGAACAAGTTCAAGAAGACCCCGTACAAGGTTGACGTACGTGACATCATCAACCGCCCGGGAACGCTCTACGAGCGCGACATCGACATCCTTGTGCCCAACGACCTCGGCGAAGCGCTAGTGGCCGTCAAGGCCGGCTCCACCCTGCACGCCGAGCTGCGCCTCGAATGCATCCACGAAGGCATCCTGGTGACCGCCGATGTGACCGGAAAAGCCGCCGGAGAGTGCGGAAGATGCCTGATTGACATCGAATTGCCTGTCCGAGTTCATTTTGTCGAGCTTTTCGCGTACGATCTAGACGAAGCTTATGAGTGTGCGGTTCAAGATGACCACGTGGATCTTGAACCACTAATCAGGGATGCAGTGGTGTTGTCACTGCCGTTCCAGCCGGTTTGCCGGCGGGATTGCCCAGGTCTCGACCCAGAGACCGGGGAACGGCGTGCCACTTCCCCTGAACTTGAACCGAGTGACGTGCAGGATCCCCGCTGGTCCGCACTATTGGAATTCCAAGCTTCCGAAAGCATCAGCACGGATGAAGACATCCGTGCTGTACCGGATAGAGAAGAGAAGTAGTCATGGCAGTCCCGAAGCGCAAGCAATCACGCTCCAACACCCGCTCACGCCGTTCCTGCTGGAAGGCCGAAGCCCCCACCCTGGTGAAGACCATGGAGAACGGCAAGGTCGTCTACAGCCTCCCGCACCGCGCGAAGGTCGTCACGGATGCCGCCGGCACCGCACTGTTCATGGAATACAAGGGCCGCAAGGTCGCTGACGTTTAGTCAGAGGATGGTGCACTGCCGTGTCGAAGTCTGACGCCGGTTCCCGTCACGCCGAATCTCCCGCAGCCCGCGCTGCGGGAGTTTCTGCTGTGCGGGCCGAAGCGGTGACCGCGGGAACGGCGGGGTCGACCGACGCCGTGTCTATGTCGGCTCTGCAGGAGATCCTCGGCCTGCAGATCGATCCCGGCCTACTCGAGCTCGCCCTGACGCACCGTTCGTACGCGTACGAGAACGGTGGGCTGCCCACCAATGAGCGCCTGGAGTTCCTGGGCGATTCGATTTTGGGCCAGGCCGTGACGGTGATGTTGTACCGCAGCTACCCCGAGCTCAGCGAGGGCGACCTCGCCAAGCGCCGGGCCAGCCTGGTGTCCAGCGCCGCTCTCGCGGGGATTGCCCGAGGCCTCGGCCTCGGCGCTTTTGTGCGCCTGGGGCGTGGGGAGACCCTCACCGGAGGACGCGAGAAATCGTCCATCCTGGCTGACACCGTCGAGGCCCTCATCGGGGCGGTCTACCTCGACTCGGGCGGGGACCGCGCGACCGAGTTCGTCCTACGGCTCGTGCAGCCGCTGCTCGCCGACCCGGGACACTTCGGCGTGTCGATGGACCCGAAGACCAGCCTGCAGGAAGCCGCCGCCCGGCTGAACGCCGGCGTGCCGGTCTACGCCGTCGCCGAGAGCGGGCCCGACCACTCCAAGGTCTTCGTGGCCACGGTGTCCGTCGGCACCAGGGTGAGCGCCACCGGAACCGGGACCAGCAAGAAGCACGCCGAGATGGCCGCGGCCCTCGAGGCCTGGACTCAGCTGCGCGCCCGAGGCTGAGCCAGCCGGATGCTTCTGGATGGCGCTGAACGGCGACCGGTGACCCATGCCTGAACTGCCCGAGGTCGAGGTCGTCCGCGCCGGACTCGAGCCGGCCGTCTCCGGCGCCACCGTGACGGGCGTCGAGGTCTTCGACGACCGCTCCCTGCGCCGGCACGACCGCTCACTGGGCGAGTTCGAGGCGCTGCTGACCGGGTCCAGGCTCCTCGCCGCGGTGCGCCGGGGAAAGTTCCTCTGGTTCCCGCTCGCCGAGCGCGCCGGCGGATCCGACCGTGCCCTCGTGGCGCACCTCGGCATGAGCGGACAGGTGTTGCTGCGCACCCCGGGCGAAACCCCGGAGAAGCTGCTGCGCATCCGTCTGGCCCTCGAGCACCCGGTGCACGGCGAACTGGCGCTGCACTTCGTGGATCAGCGCATCTTCGGCAGCATGGCCGTGGACACCGTCCTACCCACCGATGACCGGCGGCCGGCCGGCTACTCCGGACCCGGGCTGGCCCCTGGACGGCCCCTGGACGGCGAACGGGTTCCCGCCGCCTGGGAAGCCCAGATCCCGAGCCAGGTGGCACACATCGGCCGCGATCCCCTCGATCCTGCCTTCTCGGCGCCGGAGTTCTACCGCTCGCTTGCACGCACCCGCTCGGGCATCAAGAGGGTGCTGCTCGACCAGCAGGTGGCCAGCGGCATCGGTAACATCTACGCCGACGAGGCCCTGTACGAGGCCCGGGTTCACTTCGACCAGCCGGCCTCATCGTTGTCCACGGCCACGGCCCGACGGCTGCTCGCGGCGGTGCGCGCCATCCTGCTGCGCGCCCTGGCCGAAGGCGGCACGAGTTTCGACGCCCAGTACGTGAACGTCAACGGGCAGTCCGGCTATTTCTCACACAGCCTCAACGCTTACGGACAGCACGGTCGGCCGTGCCCGCGCTGCGGAACCGAACTTGTGCGCGCACGGTTCATGAACCGGTCGTCGCACTACTGTCCGCGCTGCCAGCGGCTGCGCTGACTCAGGCTGCGCTGACCCGGCGCCAGGCGCCCTCGTACCCCAGCGGCACGAAGCCAAGCGCCTCGTTCACGTTCAGCATGTACCGGTTCTCCTCGGCGTTGAATGTGGTCACCATCGTCTGCTCAGGATGCGTCAGCACCAGCTGCCTCAGATTGGCCGCCTTGAGCAGCATCCCCAGCCGGTGCCCCCGATGTTCGCTGAGCACGAGGGTGTCCTCCTGCTCGACGGCCCGGCGCGGGTGGCCGGGAACGGACAACTCGGTGAATCCGGCCAGCCGGCCGCTGGGGCGGTGCAGGGCAGCGGCCACGAGTGTGGCGCGCGGTCCTCCGGCCGCGGCATCCTGCTCGCTCCGGAGTCGCTCGACGGTCCAGACGTCCTCGGGCTCCTCCAGGCCGGCGCTGGGCGCATCCGTCGACATCCGCGTGTACAGCCGGGCCAGGTCGTCGAGCCAGCGCTCGGGCGTACGGCCGGTCCAGGTCAGCACCACGTAGTCACCGCCGGCGCGGGCCTTGGCCTCGTTGAGGTGCCGGTCCAGCAGGCGCGGGTCCACCGGAAGCGCCAGCGCGCTGCCGCGCTCGACCTGCTCGAGGGTGTACCCGTGCCGGAGTAGGAAACGCACCTCGGCGTTGCCGGTCGGCACCGAGCCGAACCCTGTCGGGGATGCCAGCCGGGGCCCAGGACCCTCCGGTGACATGGCGTA
Source organism: Cryobacterium sp. PAMC25264 (assembly GCF_019443325.1). Taxonomy (NCBI): domain Bacteria; kingdom Bacillati; phylum Actinomycetota; class Actinomycetes; order Micrococcales; family Microbacteriaceae; genus Cryobacterium; species Cryobacterium sp. PAMC25264. Next base: position 1,910,132 of record NZ_CP080383.1, on the reverse strand, counting down.
GACGATACGGATGCTGCGTCCGGCGGCGTCCGCCAGGGCGTCGAGTCGTGCGGTCAGGGCAGTCCCGATGCCGTGGGTGCGGTGCTCCGGCAGCACCCCCACCGTCAACCACGCGAATTCCGACTCCGCATCGGCGAGAGTCTCGTACACGCCCCGGCCCACGATCTGGCCGCCGGCCCGGGCGACGAAGAGCCGCCTGGGGGAGTGCTCTGGCGTGAGCCAGGCTGGCCAGAGCTCCTCGGCCGTCTGGTTCAACACGACCGTTCCGTACGCGTGGGCCTCGACCCTGTTGCGCACCTCGATGGCTGCGGCGAAATCATCCCAGCCCGGCCCGGAGTTCTCCGATGGAATCGTCAGTTCGTCGATGGTGAATGCCGTGGTCCCCATTTGGCCGAGCCGAGGCGGTGGCCGGCCCGGGCGACAGGGGCCCGGGCGATCCTTCTTCCGCCCTGCCACCGAACGCGCGCGGGGTGACCTGGGAGCTAGCCTGTGGTCGTCGCCACGGTGCGATGAAACTACGGTGTGACAAGGAAGGCCAGCCATGAATCCGGAGATTTACGACACTGGCGCCGAGCTCAGACGGATCATCGCCGCCGGCCAGGTCTCCGAAGACGCGCTGGAGGCCATCACGGGTATCTCGGCGGAGAAGCTGCGGTCGTTCCTCGACGACGCACGGCCGCGGGTCCTCGGGCTCACGAGCGAACGGCTGGTGCTCTCGACCGACGAGAGCACCAGACTGTCTGTTCTCGCGGCGCAGCTCACGGTCGGGTTGCCGATCGGCGATGACGAGCGGCTCCGGGCGACTATCGAATCGCTCACGGTGGAGTGCCGGCTCACCCTCGCGAACATTGCCCGGCTGACCGGACTCGCCATCGATGATCTGGCGAGCGCCCTGCGTGACCCGCGGACGGTTTCGCTGGACACGAAGTTCCGGCTCGCGGGCAGGTGTTCCTACCTCATCAACGCGGTCAACCGGGCACGCGATCCGGAGCACCGGCCGCCGACCCGAACAGAGCAGCCGAAGTAGAGCCGCCGAGCGGGCCGTTCCCAGTAAACGACCGGCAATCCGGTACCGTGGACTGACCGATGCCGTCAGGGCCGGCCGTGACGGCCGCCAGTCGGTCGAGGAGAGAAGGGACGGGCGCGTTGTACCTGAAGAGTCTCACCCTCAAGGGCTTCAAGTCGTTCGCTCAACCCACCACCTTCGCCTTCGAACCTGGCGTCACCTGTGTGGTGGGCCCGAACGGCTCAGGCAAGTCCAATGTGGTCGACGCCCTGGCCTGGGTCATGGGCGAACAAGGCGTGAAGACCCTCCGCGGCGGCAAGATGGAAGACGTCATCTTCGCCGGAACCTCCACCCGCGGGCCACTCGGGCGCGCAGAAGTCACCCTCTCGATCGACAACAGCGACGGCGCCCTGCCCATCGAATACGCCGAGGTGACCATTTCGCGCACCCTCTTCCGCAACGGCGGCAGCGAGTACGCCATCAACGGCCGCACCTGCCGCCTCCTCGACGTGCAGGAGCTGCTCAGCGACTCAGGCCTCGGCCGGGAGATGCACGTCATCGTCGGTCAGGGCCAGTTGGATGCCGTGCTGCGCGCGAGCCCCGAGGAGCGCCGCGGGTTCATCGAGGAGGCCGCCGGAATCCTCAAGCACCGTCGCCGCAAGGAAAAGACCGTGCGCAAGCTCGAGGCCATGCAGACCAACCTCACCAGGCTCAGCGACCTCGCCGGGGAGATCCGGCGCCAACTCAAGCCGCTCGGCCAGCAGGCCCAGGTGGCCAGGGAAGCCCAGCAGATCGCCGCTACTGTGCGTGATGCGCGTGCGCGGCTGCTCGCCGACGACGTGGTCACCCTGCGCACGGCGTTGGACGCGCACGGACGCACCGAGAGCGAGCGGCACTCCGAGCGCATCGTCATCCAGGACCAGCTCGACCACAATCAGGCCCGTATCCGCCGGCTGGAAGAGGCCCAGGTGGGTGACGCCGTCGACGTGGCAAGGCGCACGGCGTTCGCGCTCGAATCCGCCCAGGAGCGCCTGCGCGGCCTCTACACCCTGGCCAACCAGCGCCTGGCCCTGCTCGGCAGCCAGGCCGAACCGGCCGATCGGGCCTCGAGCGTCACCCCGCAGCGTGTCGCCGAGGCCGCCGCCGAGGTGGAGCGGCTCGAACGCGGCATCATCGTCGCCGAGGACACCTGGACCAGGACCCGGGCCGTCACGGCCGCCCTCCGACGCGACCTCGACGCGCTCGATGACGAGATCTCGGCGCAGGCGGCCCTCGTCTCCCGTCACGACCTAGAGGTCTCTCACCTGGCCGGACAGGCCGACACGGCCGCGTCGCGCGTCGCCGCCGTGCGCGGCGAAGTGCTGCGCCGGCAGGGAGCCCTGACGGCCGCGCGCGAGCGCCTTGCGGCCGCCCGAGCCCAGCTGGCCGAGCTGGAGGAGACCGAGCTGCACGAGGCCCCCGGCGACGTCCCCGAAGGAATGCCCGCCGGCATCGACCCGGCAGACCTCGATGAGATCGTGGAACGCGCCCAGGCCCAAATGCTCGAGTCCGGAACAGAGATCGAGCGTCTTCGCGACATACTGCACGGCCACGAACGGGAACGAGACGCCCTCGAAGCCCGCCGGGGCGCCCTCACGTTGGCCCTCGGCCAGAAGGACGGCTCCTCCGCGCTCCTCGAGGCGGATCTCGCCGGCATCGGCGGCCTCGTCGCCGAACGGATGAGTGTGCAGCCGGGCTTCGAACGTGCCATCGCCGCCGCTCTCGGCTCCCTCGCCGACGCCGTGGCCGCCGAGAACCGCACCGCGGCCATCCAGGCCGTCGAACACTCCGACCGCCACCACCTCGGCCGGGTCGAGTTCGTGCTGACCGGAGCAGGTCCGGCCGCACCGGCTGCCCTGCCGGGTCTGCCGGGCACGGTGCCCGCCGCGAGCGTGGTCGAGGCGCCGCCCGGGGTGCTCGGACTGCTCGGCCGCACCCTCATCGTCGACGACCTGGACGCCGCCGTCGCCGCGGCGGACGCCCTGGCCGACGAACCCGTCACGCTGATCACCCGCGCCGGCGACGTGCTCACCGCGCACTCCCTGCGAGCCGGCACCGGCGCGGCACCGAGCACGCTTGAGCTCGTCACCGAACGCGACACCGCCCAGAGCCGCCTGGCCGAGGTGACCAGCGAGATCACCATCGTCTCCGGCGACCTCGGCGACCAGCGCGCACTGCACGCCGCCGCGCAGGCGCAAGCCACGGCGGCGGCCGCCCTCGTGCGCGACCGGGATGCCCGCGAGAGTGCCACGGCCGCGCAACGCGTCCGGCTGACCGTGCAGGTGGATGCCGCCTCCGCCGACCTCGACCGGCTGTCGGCCGCCGCGGAGCTGGCCGCGGCCGGCGTGGTCGAGGCGGAGAGCGCGGCGGCGACCAGCGCGGCCGCGCTGGAGACCCGGCGCTCCCAGCCCCGCCCCATCCTGGATGTCAGCGCGCGGGATTCGCTCGCGGCCGAACTGGATGCCGCCAAAGAACGTGAGATCGAGGCGCGTCTGCAGGTGGACACCGCCAGGGAACGGGTGCGGAGCGCCCAGGGCCGGGTGGCCGCCCTCACCCGCCAGCTCGAGACCGACCGGGCCGAGGCCGACGCGGCCGCGCGGCGGGCGGTTCTCCGGCGCCGGCAAGTGGATGCGGCTTCGGCCGTGGCCGACGCGCTGCCCCGGGCCCTGGGGTCCATAGACGCGTCCGTCGCCGAGGCCCGGACGCTGCTCAGTACGGCTGAGGCCGAACGCGCCAGCCAGAACGAGGAACTCGGCGCGTTGCGCCGGGACGAAAGTTCCTTACGCTCCCGCCTGCAGGCCATCACCGAGAACGTCCACGGTCTCGAATTGCAGATCTACGAGAAGAAGCTGCAACTGTCAGCCCTGCTCGAACGGGCCGCACACGAGCTGGGCCTGGTGGAAGACGTCCTGGTTGCCGAGTACGGTCCAGACCAGCCGGTGCCGGGCGCGGCGGCCGACCGGGCCGACGCGCCCCCGGGCGCCGCCGAGACGGATCCGGGTACGCCGTACGACCGCGACGAACAACAGTCACGACTCGCCGCGGCCGAACGCAAGTACGCCCGGCTGGGCCGGATCAACCCGCTCGCCCTCGAGGAATTCGCCGCCCTCGAACAGAGGCACCTCTTCCTGACCGAACAGCTCACCGACCTCACCAGGACCCGGACCGATCTGCTCACGATCATCGACGACATCGACGACAAGATGGGCACCATCTTCTCCAGCGCGTTCGACGACACGCAGGCCGCGTTCGCCGAGGTGTTCCCGGTGCTGTTCCCCGGTGGCAGCGGCAGCATCCAGCTCACCGACCCGTCCGACATGCTCACGACGGGTATCGAGGTGTCGGTGAAACCGGCCGGGAAGAAGATCGAGCGCCTCTCTCTGCTCTCCGGCGGGGAGCGGTCTCTAGCGGCCGTAGCGCTCCTGATCGCCATCTTCAAGGCGCGGCCGAGCCCGTTCTACATCATGGACGAGGTCGAGGCGGCGCTCGACGACGCCAACCTGGGCCGCCTGCTGACCATCTTCGAAGACCTCCGGCGCACCAGCCAGCTCATCGTGATCACCCACCAGAAACGCACCATGGAGATCGCCGACGCCCTGTACGGCGTGTCCATGCGGCAGGACGGCGTCTCGGCCGTGGTGGGACAGCGGATGGTGCGCGACGACGTCGAGCAGGCCTCCTGAGAGCAGGCCTCCTGAGAGCAGGGTGCCGTGATCAGCCGTCCTCCTCCGGGAGCGGGTGATTGCTGCGGAACAGGTTCTCGGGGTCAACGGTGCGTTTGAGGGCGGCCAGCCGCTTCAGTACGTCGGGCGCGAATGCGAACGAGAGGTCCTGGCCGGCGGCCAGAAAACTCGGCACCGTGCGCGGCACCCCCACACCCTGAAGGGTGTCTTCCAGCGGCTGGAAGATGAGGTGCCGGTCTGCGGGCGCCGGGATCGGGGCGCCTGGAGGCAGGATGGCCGCCGCGAAGAGCAGGTACGTGGTGTCCAGATGCCCGGCCACCCCGTCTTGCCCCACGGTGGGATCGCCGATGAGGCCGCCGAGCGGGCGCAACTGCAGCAGGGTCAGACCCGCGTAGCTGGCGGTGCGGAACGCGGCGACCAGGCCCGCCATCGTGGCCGGGTCCAGGTCGGTCACACTCCTGGACCAGTCCAGCGTCGCGGACGGCTCCTGCGGCTCGCCGGAGACCTCGCCGAGCTGACCGATCGGGAACGGCCGGGTGAGGTCGGCGATCACCGGGGCGATGGTGTGCAGGGGAGCGAGCAGGGCCTCGCCGGCCTCGGCCGATCCGACGAAGACGGCGTCGACCTGGGCGAAGCTGCGGCCGCGCAGCAGTTCGGGAACCTGCTCGATGTCGGGCATGTTGATCAGCCCGAGCATCAGGCTCAACTCGGGCGGCGCATCCAGCAGGATGTCGCTTGCTGTACCGAACACGACCTCGGCCGACTCCGCGGGGAAGAGAAGCTTGCCGCCGAAGAGGTCGGGGGCGCTGAACAGGTCGATCTCCAGTGCAGTGACCACGCCGAACAGCCCTGCGGCCCCGCGGAGCGCCCAGAGCAACTCGGGGTCGGTGTCCCGGCTGACCCGCCGCAGTACACCGGTCGCATCGAGGAGTTCGACGGCCCGGATGGAGTGCGAGGCCAGGCCCTTCCACCGGCTGAACCAGGAGTGGCCGCCGGAGAGCAGATATCCGGCCACGCTCACGTCGGGGTTCGAGCCGGCCAGGGCCACCAGCCCGCTGCCGTCGAGCCGGTTGAGCAGGGTTCCCCAGGGCACTCCGGCGCCGACGCGGGCGTAGCGGCCCACCACGTTCACCGTGATCTCGTCGAACGCCGTGGTGCGCACCAGTATCCGCCCGGACAGGCTGTCGGAGGCGCCGTGCCCGCGCGGCTGCACGGTCACTCCCAACCCGTCTTCTCGGGCAGCGACGATCACCCGTCGCAGATCGCGCACCGAGCGAGGCAGGACGACGGCCGCCGGATGCTGGTCAACGGCGAGATTCCAGGCGGCACGGGCATCGTCCCAGCCGGCGTCGCCCGGCAGCAGGATATCGCCGTCGAGCCGGCCGGACAGGGCCGCCAGCGCATTCCGGCCATCCGCTCTGCCCAGAGCGGTGCCGGACAGATCGAACGCTGCCGGGCCGGTCGGCCGGGCGTCGGGAGTGGGAGACATCGGGCATCCTTTCGACGAGCCGTCTCTGGTGCTACCGCTTACGGTGGGGCCGCTCTGCTGCTACGGCGAAGATACCCAGCACTCTGCCGATCCCGCCACCCCCGGCGGCGGTGCGGCGGTTCGCGTGAGCGGTCGGTGCGCGCGGTGGGTCAGCGCCGACTAGCCTTGGACCATGGCAGAACGCACCCCGTGGTCCCTCTCCGGCGCATTGCGCGGAGTGTTCGCGAAGAAGACGATCGACGCCGATACCTGGGATGACCTCGAGGACTCGTTGATCACGGCCGACTTCGGGCCCGATATCACCGACGGCATCGTCGCCGAGCTGCGGGCGAAGGTGTCGCGGTACAACACCACCGACCCCAAGGACCTGCACCGGATGCTGCGGGAAGGCATCGAGGAACGGCTCTCCAAACTGGACTCCACCCTCAACCTCAGCGCCCGGCCCGCCGTGGTTCTGGTCGTCGGCGTGAACGGCGTGGGCAAGACCACCACCATCGGCAAGTTCGCCAAGTTCCTGCGCGTCTACGACCGCAGTGTGCTCATCGGCGCCGCCGACACCTTCCGGGCCGCGGCCGTTGAGCAGCTCGCCACCTGGGCGGAACGCGCCGGTGCCGACATCGTGCGCCCGCAGGCGCAGGGTCAGGACCCGGCCTCGGTGGCCTTCCAGACCGTGGAGCGGGCCATCAACACCGGCACCGAGATCGTCATCATCGACACGGCCGGCCGGCTGCAGACCAAGGGCGGGCTCATGGACGAGCTCACCAAGATCCGCCGGGTGATCGAGAAGCAGACCCCGATCTCCGAGGTGTTGCTGGTGCTCGACGCCACCACCGGCCAGAACGGGCTGGCTCAGGCCGAGGCGTTCATCGAGCACGCCGGCGTGACCGGATTGGTGATCACCAAGCTCGACGGCTCGGCCAAGGGCGGTTTCGTCCTCGCCGTGCAGGAGAAGACCGGAATCCCCATCAAACTCGTCGGGCAGGGTGAGGGCATCAACGACCTCACTGGTTTCACCCGCACGTCTTCGCGCAAAAACTCGTCGGATAGGACGCCCCCATGACCATCGAACACGACTTCTTCGGAGTACTCGGCAGCGACGACGAGAGCGGTGAACTGTATTGGTCGGACACGGCCGAGCTGGGCGACCAGAACGTCGACGTCGACGTGAGCTCTCCCGACGAGGAGTCGGTGTCGTCCGAGGCCCTCGACATCGTCGCGGCCATGATCAATGCGCTCGAGGAACTCGACTCGCAGGCCAGGGAATCCCTCGTGGCGGACCTGAGCGCCGAGGTCTCCGTGACGAGCCAGTTCATCACGACCCAGTTCGACGAGCTCGACGACGAGGTGCTCGAGGATGCCCTGATCTGGGATTCCGGTGACAAGCAGATCGACTTCCTGCGCTCCATCCAGCTGCAGCGCATCGGGTTCCACCCGCACCACATCGGCGCCGACCAGCACTTCGCCGTGCTCGACTACTCGATCAGCCCGCACGAGACGGATGCCCTGCTCGTCGTGACCCTGGACGTGCACGGGGACACCATCGGCATCGCCGCCGACAGCTGACCTGTCGCGGAACGAGCGAAGGCCCCCGGAGTGATCCGGGGGCCTTCGCTGTTCGTGCGGCCCGTGAGCCGGGGAGCCTAGCCCAGGTGCATGGCCGGCTCGGAACCTAGAAGGTCCTGCGGGCGCGGTCGCACCATGAAGAAGGCGACCGGTGCGGCGAGGAAAACCCCCACGGCGGCCCAGAAGAACGCCGCCTGGTAGCCGTCGACGAATGCCTGCAGCTGGGCGACGGGGGTGCCGTCACCGCCGGCCAGGGACGCCGCGACGGCTGAGGTGTAGAGCACGGTGAACACCGCAGAGCCGATGGATCCGCCGATCTGCTGAACGGCGGTCACGGCGGCGCTGGCGGCCCCGGCGTCGTGTGCGTCGATTCCGGCCAGGGCCACGTTCTGGAGGGGAACGAAGATCATGGCCAGGCCGGCGCCCATCAGGAGCAGGCCCGGCAGCACCTCGACGGCGTAGCTGCCGTCGACGGTGATGCGCGACAGGTAGAGCAGACCCGCGGCGACCACGAGAGGACCCACGGTCATCGGGATGCGCACGCCGACCTGGGGGAGGAACTTCGACAGCACGGCGGCACCCACGATGATCATTCCCGTCATCGGGAGTGAGGCAAGGCCCGACTGCAGCGGTGAGAAGCCGAGCACGATCTGCAGGTGGAAGGTGAGGAAGAGCAGCCCACCGAGCAGGGCGGCGCCGGTCAGGGTGCCGGTGATGAAGGCGCCACCACGCACCTTGTCGGCGAGGATCCGCAGGGGGAGCAGGGGTGGTTGGAGCGGCTCTCGACGAGGACGAAAAGGGCCAGCAGGATCACGCCCAGCGGGATGAAGACCAGCACCTGCCAGGACGACCAGCCGTTCTCGGCCTGGGCGAAACCGAAGACCAGCGAACCCAGCCCGAGGGCGACCAGGACGGCGCCCGGAATGTCGTACCGGGTGTTGCCGTGCGCCTTGCTCTCACGGATGATCGGGATCGCGGCGACGATCGCCACGATGGCGATCGGCACGTTGACGAGCAGGCACCAGCGCCAGCTGGCGTACTCGGTGAGCACGCCGCCGAGCACGAGGCCCACCGCCGCGCCGCCGCCGGCGATCGCACCGTAGACCGAGAAGGCCTTGATGCGGTCCTTGCCGCCGGGAAAGTTCACGGTGAGCAGCGCCAGGGAGGCGGGCGCGAGGAGGGCGGCGAACAGGCCCTGCAGGCCGCGGGCGGCAAGGAGCTCCCAGGTGCTCTGGGCCATGCCGCCGAGGGTGGAGGCGACGGCGAAACCGGCCATGCCCACGATGAAGGAGCGCTTCCGACCCCAGTAGTCCGCGATACGGCCGCCGAGAAGCAGCAGGGCGCCGAAGACCAGTGCGTAGAGGGTGACGACCCAGGTGCGGTCGCCATCGCTCATGCCCAGGTCGCTCTGGGCGTGCGGGAGCGCGATGTTCACGATTGTTCCGTCGAGCACGACGGTGAGCTGGGCGAGGGCGACGATGGCCAGGAGCCACCACCGGCGTGGGTTGTGTCCGATCGTGTCGGCGGGGTTCTGAGGGGACGGGGAGGGGGTGGAAACCGGAGAGACGCCGGTCGCGCTCGATTCTGACATGCCGAGAACTCTACCAAACGAACTAGTTCGTTTTGGTACGATCGAGGCATGAAACCCGAACATTCACCTGCTGCTTCGTCGACGAAGGAGCCCGAGCCCACCCGTCGGCGCATCCTCGAAGCCGCCAGGACCGAATTTGCCGCCCACGGGCTGGCCGGAGCCCGGATCGACCGCATCGCGCGTAACGCCTCGGCGAGCAAGGAGCGGTTGTACGCCTACTACCGCCACAAAGCGGAGTTGTTCAGCGCGGTCCTCGAGCTCAACCTGGGCGAGTTCGCCGAGGCGATGGCGGGGGCCGGGGGAACCCTTCCCGAGTTTGCTGGGGCGCTATACGACCATTCCGTCGCGCATCCGGAGCACCTTCGGATGATCGACTGGGCGCGGCTCGAACGTCAGGACGTCGTGGATCCCTCCTGGGCCCTCATGGACAGTTTCCACGCCGAGCAGCTCCGCGGGATCATGTCCCTGCAGCGCGCCGGCGCCGTGGACTCCTCGTGGGACCCGGAGCACGTGTCTGCACTGATCTTCGGGATCGTGACGTGCTGGAACCACGAGCCGGCCGAGGCCTTGGCCACGCCGCCCGTCGTGGATGCCGGCACCATCGCGGCCCGGCGAGCCACTGTCGTGCGCGCCGTGGAGCGTCTGATGATCCCCGGTGGCTACTGAACAGTGCCCTTGACCGGGTCGCCCAGCGGAACGTTCTCGAGCACGCTCACCACGCTGGGGCCGGTGACATGGTCGGCCAGGAGCGCGTTGAGCTGGCCGATCGGTGCGCCGGCGGCGTGCGCGGCGAGGTCGTCCGCGCTCGTCCAGCGCTCGATCATGACCACGGTCTCGGCGTCGTGGTGCAGCGCGTACAGCTCGCAGCCGGCCTCGTCGTGCACTCGGGGGGAGACGATGGCGAACGCATCCACCACATTCTGACGATGCCCGTCGAGCGGAGTGATCACGGCGACGACGACTACTGGCATGGCTGCTCCCTGTTCTGGTGAGCTTCCACCGTACGCGAGGCGGCACGGATTCCCGCCAGTGAGAGCGGACGCCCCCGGAGCCGGTTAAACTAAGACCACAATGGCTACTTTCGGAAACCTCTCAGATCGCCTCGCCGAGACGTTTAAAATCTCCGCACCAAGGGCAAGCTCAGCGCTGCGGATGTCGACGGCACCGTCCGCGAGATCCGTCGCGCCCTCCTCGATGCCGACGTGGCGCTCGAGGTGGTCAAGGACTTCACCGGGAAGGTGCGCGAGCGCGCCCTCGGCGACGAGGTCAGCAAGGCCCTGAACCCGGCCAGCAGGTCGTGCAGATCGTCAACGAGGAACTCATCGAGATCCTCGGCGGCCAGCAACGCCGTCTCGAGTTCGCGAAGAAGCCGCCGACCATCATCATGCTCGCGGGCCTCCAGGGTGCCGGTAAGACCACTTTGGCGGGCAAGCTCGCCAAGTGGCTGGCCAAGGACGGCCACACGCCGATCCTGGTGGCGGCCGACCTCCAGCGCCCCAACGCCGTCACCCAACTCGAGGTCGTCGCCGCGCAGGCCGGCGTTGCCGTGTTCGCGCCGGAACCCGGCAACGGCGTCGGTAATCCGGTCAAGGTCGCCAAGGACGGCGTCAAGTACGCCCAGCAGAAGCTGCACGACGTCGTCATCGTCGACACCGCCGGCCGTCTCGGCGTCGACGCCGAGATGATGAAACAGGCCGCGGACATCCGCAAGGCCATCGACCCCGACGAGGTGCTCTTCGTCATCGACGCCATGATCGGGCAGGACGCCGTGGCCACGGCCCGCGCCTTCCAGGACGGCGTCGACTTCACCGGCGTCGTGCTCTCCAAGCTCGACGGCGACGCCCGGGGCGGCGCGGCCCTCTCGGTGGCGTCCATCACCGGCCGCCCGATCATGTTCGCGTCCACGGGCGAAAGCCTGGACGACTTCGAACCGTTCCACCCCGACCGAATGGCCAGCCGCATCCTCGACCTGGGTGACATCCTCACCCTCATCGAGCAGGCACAGGGCGCATTCGACGAGGAGGAAGCCCGCAAGATCGCGGAGAAGTTCTCCACCGACACCTTCACCCTGGACGACTTCCTCGGCCAGATGCAACAGCTGCGCAACATGGGCTCGATCAAGAAGATGATGGGCATGCTGCCCGGCGCCGGTGCCATGAAGGCGCAGCTGGACAACTTCGATGAGCGCGAGATCGTGCGCACCGAAGCGATCATCCAGTCGATGACCACGGCGGAGCGCGTCACGCCGAAGCTGCTCAACGGGTCGCGTCGCCTGCGCATCGCGCGCGGTTCCGGCTCCAGCGTCACCGAGGTCAACCAGCTCGTGCAGCGGTTCGAACAGGCCGCCAAGATGATGAAGACGGTTGCCAAGGGCGGTATGCCCAACATCCCCGGCATGGGTCCTGTGCCCGGCGGTATGGGCGGCAAGCGCCCGCAGGTGCAGCAGAAGAAGAAGGGCTCCAAGTCGGGCAACCCGGCCAAGCGCGCGGCCGAGAACGCCGCTCTGGCCTCCGGAGAGAAGCTCGGCGGCACCCCGGCGGGCGGCGGTTCCGGCTTCGGTCTCGGCAATGGTGCGAAGGCTCCCGCCGGTGGACCGTCGGCCGAGGAAATGGCGGCTTTGCAGAAGATGCTCGGCCGGTAGCGTTTCGCGCACGCGCACGCGCACGCGCACGCGGGCGCGGGTGGGGATTAGGATTTTCCAATGACCTCTCCCCAGCCCCGCCCCGTGCGCCTCGGCGTACAGATCGCCCCCCAGCACGCCGACTACACGTCGATCCGGAACACCGTTGCCGCCGTCGAGGCGCTCGGTGTGGACATCGCCTTCAACTGGGACCACTTCTACCCGTTGTCCGGCGACCCGGCCGGCAAGCACTTCGAGTCCTGGACGCTGCTCGCCGCGTGGGCGGAGCAGACCAGCGTCATCGAGATGGGCGCACTGGTCAACTGCAACAGCTACCGCAACGCCGACCTCCAGGCCGACATGGCGCGCACCATCGACCACATCAGCGGCGGCCGGTTCATCTTCGGCACGGGCTCCGGCTGGTTCGAGCGCGACTACGACGAGTACGGCTACGACTTCGGCACCGTGGGACGCCGGCTGGACTCCCTCGCCTCGAACCTGCCCCGCATCGAAGAGCGCTGGGGCAAGCTGAACCCGGCACCCGTGCGCGATATCCCCGTGCTCATCGGCGGCGGCGGCGAGAAGAAGACCCTGCGCATCGTGGCGCAGCACGCCGACATCTGGCACTCGTTCTCCACCCCCGACGTGCTCACCCACAAGCTCGGTGTTCTCGGCACCTGGTGTGACACCGTGGGCCGCGACATCGGCGAGATCGAGATCTCCACAGAGCTCCGCGGTCGCACCACAGAGGAGGCCGACGAGCTGCACGCCCTGGGCACCACCCTGTTCACCCTGGGCATCTCCGGCCCCGACTACGACCTCGCCCCGGTTGAGGACTGGCTGGCCTGGCGGAACGCCAAGAACGCCTGACCTCCCCTCACGAGGTGTGAGAAAAGCCCCAAGAATCCCGGATTCTTGGGGCTTTTCTCACAGTTCGCGGGCTCAGGGGAGGAGGCCCTCGCGGAGTTCGCGGCTGAGGGAGGCAACGACGGCGGGCAGGCTGCCGTTGTGTCTTGCGGCCACGGCGAGCTGCCGCTGGTAGCTCGCACCGTGGTCGAGGATCAGGTGCAGCTGTCGCAGTTCCGGCAGGCAGCCCAGGCGTTCGGCCGTGGGGGTGAGCACCTCGACGAGCCGGCGGACCTCGTCGGTGACCATGCGCTGGGAGCCGTTGGAGCCCACGATGATCTCGGCGGCAAGCCCGTAGCGGGCGGCGCGCCACTTGTTCTCCCGCACAAACCACGGTTGCATCGTAGGAACCGGACGATCCTCGTCGATCTCGCTCGACATCCACTCCACCAGGCACTGGATGAGCGCGGCGATGGCGCCGAGTTCCTCGACCGTGGACACCCCGTCGCAGGCGCGCACCTCGATGGTGCCCCAGCGCGGCGACGGGCGGATGTCCCAGCGCACCTCGGTGGCGTCCTCGATGATCCCGGTCAGCGTGAGGTCGTGCACATAGGCCTCCCACGCGGCCCAGTCCTCAAGACGCCACGGTAGCCCCGCGGTGGGAAGCTGCTGGAACATCTGGGCCCGGTTGGAGGCGTAGCCGGTGTTCACCCCGGCCCAGAACGGGCTCGACGCGCTCAGCGCCTGCAGGTGCGGGACGAAGCTGAGCAAGCCGTTGAGAATGGGGATGACCTTGTCGCGGTCCTCGATGCCCACATGCACGTGGATGCCCCAGATCATCATGTTGCGGCCCCACCACTGAGTGCGGTCGATGAGCTTGTGGTAGCGCTCCTTGTCGGTGACCTGTTGATCGAACCACTGGCCGAACGGATGCGAGCCGCTGCAGATCGGGTCCACGCCGCGCGGGTCGGTGATGGCACGCACCTCGGCGACCTGCCCGGCGACGTCGGCGACGGCGCCGGCCACCGTCTGGTGCACCCCGGAGACGAGCTCCACGGTGTTCAGGAGCAGTTCCCCGGTGATGTGCGGGTGGGCAGCGCCATCCGGGCCTTTCAGGGCCTCCAGGACCTCGTCGGCGATCGACACGAGGTCGCCCGTCTCGCGGTCGACGAGGGCCAGTTCCCACTCGATGCCGACGGTCGAGCGTTCGGAGCGGGCGAAGTCGATGCGCACGGGTTCGCCGCCCAAGGGGTCGCCGTCCACGGTCTGGCTGCTCACGGTGCTTTCCTTCACGTTCCGAGCCCCAGGGCGGGGCGATGTGGCACAATCCTGACAGCTAATCGGTGCGACCGCCGCGCGCCGCGCTGCACAACGTCATCTGCCGCAGAGCCTCCGGCGGAACTCGATTATCACAAAGTGGTCGATGTCTGACACAATGATTAGTCGAGTTCCGTTGCGCCCGACCCTCTAATCCGGCGCAGCACGAACCTTATTGAGCTTGTGCCGAGTGTGCCCCCACGCTCACGGCTGTCAGTTCGCCAAACATCTAAATCACAGGAGAATTGTGGCTGTCAAAATCCGTCTGAAGCGCATGGGCAAGATTCGTGCGCCGTACTACCGCATCGTTGTCGCCGACTCGCGCACCAAGCGCGATGGTCGTGTCATCGAAGAGATCGGCATCTACCACCCCACGCAGGAACCTTCGGTCATCGAGGTCAAGTCCGAGCGTGCCCAGTACTGGCTCTCCGTCGGCGCACAGCCGACCGAGCAGGTCGCGGCGTTGCTCAAGCTGACCGGCGACTGGGGAATCTTCAAGGGCGACAAGAACGCCGTCTCCACCGTCAAGATCAAGGAGCCCAAGGCTGCCTTCGTCGCCGACGAGAAGAAGAAGCCGGTTCTCAAGCCCAAGGCCGAGAAGCCCGCGGCCAAGGCCCCGACCGAAGACGTTGCTGTTGAAGCAACCGAAGAGGACAAGGCGTAATTTTGCTCGCTCCCGCGCTTGAGCACCTCGTCAAGGGGATCGTTGATCACCCGGACGACGTGCATGTTGTAGCCCAGAACTCACCCCGTGGTGAGGTGCTCGAGGTTCGTGTGAACCCCGAGGACCTCGGCCGGGTGATCGGCCGCGCCGGTCGCACCGCCAAGGCGCTGCGCACTCTCGTGGCCGCACTGGCCGATGGCAAGCGCGTGCGGGTCGACGTTGTCGACACGGACTTCTGAAACGGGTTGTGACTAGCCCCTCATGAGCGACGACAGCACGACCCCGGCCACCCAACTGCGGGTGGGGCGCCTCACCAAGGCCCATGGCCTCAAGGGCGCCATCAAGCTGGAGCTGTTCACGGACGACCCGGGACGACGTTTCGTCCCGGGCGCCGTGTTCACCCTCCAGGTGCCGACCAGTTCCCCCTGGCACGGCAAGACCATCGAGCTCGTCGAATTGCGCTGGTACAACCAGCACGCCGTCGGGTTCTTCAAGGATGTTCCCGACCGCGAGGCCGCGGAGACCCTGGCCAAGGCGATCCTCTGGATCGATCAGGACCCGACCGAGCAGACCGACGAGGAAGACGCCTGGTACGACCACCAGCTGGTCGGCCTCGCCGTCGTGCGCGACGGGGTGCAGATCGGCACGCTGACCCGCCTTGAACACCTGCCTGCGCAGGACCTTCTCATCGTGAAGACCGCCGCCGGCGAGGTGATGATCCCCTTCGTCAAGGCGATCGTTCCCTCCGTCGACGTCAAAACGGGCATCATCACGATCACACCTCCTCCCGGACTGCTCGAAGAGCTCCCGGAGGAACCGGACACCGATGAACCGGCAGCGACGCCGACTCCCGACGGCCAGGACGCATAGACGCGCCTCGGCCAATTCACGGGGAGAGGCGCGCCGCGCCACACCTACTTCACGTTCGTAGAGATCGCGGCCGTTGAAGAGGAGTACCGTCGCATGTCCTACGTGAAACCCGACCAGCTGATCGATCAACTCGTTCACTCCGGGGTCGTCAAGACCAACCTCACCGCCAAGCAGATGTTCCTGCGCGGCACCCTGTCCGGCGCAATCCTCGGGGCCGCCACGACCCTGGCCCTCACCGCGGCCGCGCAAACCGGGCTGCCGATCGTCGGTGCGCTCGTCTTCCCGGTGGGGTTCTGCGTGATCCTCATGCTCGGCCTCGAACTAGTCACCGGCAGCTTCGCTCTCATTCCGCTCGCCGTCCTCGAGGGGCGCACCACCATCGCGAAGGCCGCGAAGAACTTCGCCGTCGTCATCCCAGCGCACATCTTCGGAGCCGGCCTGTACGCCGTGCTCTACGTCGGCGTCATCACCTACCTCGGCACCGACACCACCGACCCGATGATCCAGGCCATCATCCACCTGGCCGAGCACAAGGTGCTGCCCTACGAGGCCGTCGGCGCCGGCGGCATCCTTGTTGTGGTGGTCAAGGCCATGCTCTGCAACTGGATGGTCGCGCTCGGCACGATCATGTTCTACACGTCCACCTCGGCGGCGGGCAAGATCCTCGGCATGTGGCTGCCCGTGCTCACGTTCTTCGGCCTCGGCCTCGAGCACGCTGTTGTGAACATGTTCGTCATCCCGGCCGGCATGCTGCTCGGGGCACACATCAGCTTCGGTCAGTGGTGGGGCTGGAACACCGGTCCCGTCCTCATCGGTAACTTCCTGGGCGCCGTGCTCTTCACCGCGCTGCCGCTCTACTTCTCGCACCGCAAGACCGTCAACCGGGCCGCCTCCGAGCATGACGAGGACACCCAGGCCGCGCCGGAGCTCACCGGCGCCCACTCGTAGACTGGCTCCTATGCGCATCGACATCGTCAGTATTTTTCCGGAGTTCTTCGGTGTGCTGGACATCTCCCTCCTCGGCCGCGCCCGTCAGGCCGGCCTGATCGACCTCTCCGTGCACAATCTGCGCGACTTCACCCACGACCGACACAACACCGTCGACGACACGCCCTACGGCGGCGGCGCCGGCATGGTGATGAAGCCGGAGCCATGGGGTGAGGCCCTGGACAGCATCCTGGACCGGTCGCCGCTCAACACGGCGGCGGGCTCCGACACCGAGTCGATGGATGCGCCGGCCGGCGACACCGGCCCCGTCCTGATCTTCCCGTCGCCGGCGGGCGAGCAGTTCACGCAGGCGATGGCCCGTGAGCTCGCGTTCGAACCACACTTGGTCTTCGGCTGCGGTCGGTACGAGGGCATCGACCAGCGTGTGGTGGACCACTTCGCCACGCGGGGCCGGGTGCGTCTGGTGAGCCTGGGCGACTACGTGCTCAACGGGGGAGAGGTAGCCGTGATGGCCATGATCGAGGCGATCGGCCGCCTCATCCCCGGCGTCGTCGGCAACCCGGAGAGCCTCGTCGAGGAATCCCACGAGGACGGCCTACTCGAGTACCCCAGCTACACCAAGCCGTCCAGCTGGCGCGGGCTGGATGTGCCCCCCGTACTGCTGAGCGGCAACCACGGCGCGATCGCGGCCTGGCGCCGTGAGCAGCAGATCGAGCGCACCCGCCTGGTCCGCCCCGACCTGCTGCCTGCCGAGCCGTCAGCAGACGGCGCACTTCTGCCCGCAGCGAACTCCACGACTCGCAGGGGCTCCCGCGGGTAATCTGGGCACTGTGATTCTCCGCAGGGTCTTCTACTACTGGCAGTTCGTGGCCGTTGTCGCGCTTCCGCTCTGGCTCATGGTCGCCGCGTCGATTTTCGGCAGCACGGCCTGGCAAGTGCTCGGAGCCACCTTCGGAGCCATCGCCATCGGGTTCGGCCTGCTGGTGGTGAGCCTGCTCTTCCTCGCCCGCCGGGAGGTG
Organism: Cryobacterium sp. PAMC25264; assembly: GCF_019443325.1. NCBI lineage: Bacteria > Bacillati > Actinomycetota > Actinomycetes > Micrococcales > Microbacteriaceae > Cryobacterium > Cryobacterium sp. PAMC25264. Next base: position 1,892,477 of record NZ_CP080383.1, on the reverse strand, counting down.
CGGCTGGACAAGACCGTGTCCTGGGCCGACGTGGGCGTTCTCACCGTCTGGCACGTGCTGATCGTGCTGATGGGGATCTACGCCGAGACGGCCCCGTGGTTGTCGGTCCTTGTGGTCCTCGTTGGGGTGGCGGCGTTCTGGTTCGCGCTCTGGGAGCTCTTCGACGCCGCCCGCAAGCGCGTACGCGAGGCCCTGGTGTACATCGACGAGACCGCCAGGTTCGGTAGCGTTCCGGCCGGGTCGCCCTCATTCCCCACCATGACGAATCCTGCAGCGTCGCGACCGGACACCGCACCGGCAGACCCGAGCGTGATCATCATCCAGGAGAAGCACGACGAACGCTGAGCTCCCCGCGCGCCGCTCACCAGGGATGCTTTTGGCGTGTGGCCCCGTTTAGTGGCAGAATAAGCGTTTGTGCCGCGGCATGTCTCTGCCACAGGGAGCTGCATTCATATCGGCACGCACACACTCAATTGGTCGCCACCAACTCACAGCATGTGAGCGGGCGGGGCGCCACTAAAACGTCCTCGACCTGTGGCGGGTACAGAGAGCGAAGAACATGCATATTCTCGACCAGGTCGACGCGCCTTCACTGCGTTCAGACATCCCCGAGTTCCGCGCCGGCGACACCGTCAAGGTCCACGTCAACATCGTTGAAGGCGCACGCTCGCGTGTCCAGGTCTTCCAGGGTGTTGTCATCGGCCGCTCCGGTGAAGGCGTCCGCGAGACCTTCTGCGTCCGCAAGGTCAGCTTCCAGGTCGGCGTCGAGCGTACCTTCCCGGTGCACTCCCCGGTGATCGACCACATCGAGGTCGTCACCCGTGGCGACGTGCGTCGCGCGAAGCTGTACTACCTCCGTGGTCTGCGTGGCAAGAAGGCCAAGATCAAGGAAAAGCGCGACTAAACATCCCGCGAACCGGCGGTGCTGCGTCGCTTGACTCAACCCTGAGCGTTTTCGCAGCACGCTGGATTTCCCCCTGAGCTCCTCCCCGCTAAACTGGGCGAGGAGCTCAGGCGGTTAAATGACAGACAACACTCTGCCCTCGCGATCGCATCGCCTGGAACCAGATTCGTCGCGCAAGAAGCGCGGCATCGCGATCTTCCTTCGCGACCTCTTGATCATCTTCGTGGTGGCCTTGCTCATCTCGTTCCTGATCAAGACCTTTCTCGTGCGCTCGTTCTACATCCCCTCAGGGTCGATGGAGAGCACGCTGCTGGTCAACGACCGCATCATCGTGAACCAGCTCGAACCCGATCTCATCCCGGTCTCCCGCGGTGACGTAGTGGTCTTCAGAGACCCGGGCGGATGGCTGCCGCCCCAGGCGCCCATCGAGCAGAATCCCATCGTCGCGGCCCTCGATTGGACCCTGGCGGTTGTCGGCCTGTCCGCACCCGACAGCAACGATCATCTGATCAAGAGAGTCATCGGCCTACCTGGCGACCACGTGGTCTGCTGTAACACCCTGGGGCAGATGAGCGTCAACGACGTCCCCCTGAACGAACCGTATGCCTTGCTTCCGGTCGGCCAGACGAGCGTGTCCAAGGACGCCTTCGACGTCGTCGTACCCAAGAACTCGCTCTGGGTGATGGGCGACAACCGCTACGACTCGCTCGACTCGCGGTATCACCCCACCGCCCCCGGCAAGGGTTTCGTGCCGCTGGACAACGTCGTGGGCCGCGCCCTGGTGATCAGCTGGCCGCTGAACCGGTGGAGCTGGCTGGACGACTACCCCGAGGTCTTCCGCGGGGTCGAGGACGCCGAAGAGTGACGCACCAGTCATGATGATGGCCGTTGTCGAGCCCACCCTGGACGTGGAGCTGGCCATGCTGGCCGCCGGAGCCACCTGTGTGATCGGGTGTGACGAGGTCGGCCGGGGCGCCCTCGCCGGGCCCGTGGCCGTCGGCGTGGCCGTCGTCACGGCCGATGTGGGCGCCTTTCCCGTGGGGCTGCGGGACTCCAAACTGCTCAGCGAATCCCGCCGGGAGCTGCTCGCCCCGCTGGCCGCGGCCTGGGTGCGGCACAGCGCCGTCGGGCTCGCCTCGGCTCAGGAAGTCGACACCCACGGCATCATCGCCGCTCTCGGGCTGGCGGGTAAGCGCGCCCTGGCCCAGCTGCACGCCGCCGAAGTGGACATCCTCGGCGGGGTGGTCCTGCTGGACGGCAACGACGACTGGTTGAACAAGGCCCTCGCCACACCGCTGTCGGTCGTGACCCGCATCAAGGCCGACCAGGATTGCGCGTCCGTGTCGGCGGCATCCGTGATCGCCAAGGTGCACCGCGACAGGCTCATGATTGCGGCCGACCTCGGCACCCCCGGCTACGGCTGGTCGGGAAACAAGGGTTACGGCAGCGCCGAGCACATGGCCGCACTCGGCACGCTCGGCGCCAGCGAGCACCACAGGTTGAGCTGGCTCAAAATCGCGGGGTAGCTGTAGCGCGTAGGATTGTCTCACCATGGAAGAAGACGAGTTCGAGGACTACGACCGCGAGGTCGAGTTGGCCCTATACCGCGAGTATCGAGACGTTGTGGGGCAGTTCCAGTACGTCGTGGAAACCGAGCGCCGGTTCTACCTGGCCAACGAAGTCGAGTTGGTGCGGCGCGATACCGAACACGATTTCTACTTCGAACTGACCATGAAGGATGTCTGGGTCTGGGACGTCTACCGCTCCGACCGGTTCGTGAAATCGGTGCGGGTGCTCACGTTCAAGGACGTCAACGTGGAAGAACTCGCGTCGAAGGAATTCGAACTGCCCAAGGAACTCGCACTCGACGAGTAACCACCCCGGCCGGTCGCCCGGCTGCTAGCGTGTGCGGATGAACGCGCGCAGCACCCCAGGCAGCATCCCCGCCCACAGTGTTTCCAGCGCGGAGGCCCAGGCCGCCGTGGATGCGGCCCTCGAACTTGCTCCGCTCATCGACGGGCACAACGACTGGGCCTGGGAATGCCGCGAGAACCGCGGTTACTCCGTCGAAGGCCTGGACGGGGCGTTGGAGACCGACACCGACATCGACCGGCTGCGTGCGGGCCGGGTGGGCGGACAGTTCTGGTCGGTGTACGTGGAGGACACCCTCGAGGGCGCCGCCGCCGTGCAAGGCGCTCTGGAGCAGATCGACTGGGTCTACCGGCTCGCCGCCCGGTACCCGGACACCTTCGCGATCGCCACGAGCGCGGCCGGTGTCGAGGCCGCGCGGGCCGGTGGGCGTATCGCCTCCCTGCTCGGCGCCGAGGGCGCCCATTGCCTGAACGATTCGCCCGGTGTGCTGCGGATGCTCGCCCGGCTCGGCGTGCGGTACCTCACCCTCACCCATGTGCACAACACCAGCTGGGCCGACTCCGGCACCGACGAGCCGGTGCACGGCGGGCTCACCGCCCGTGGCGTGGAGTACATCCGGGAACTGAACCGCCTGGGGTTACTCGTCGACCTCTCGCATGTCTCCCCGGCCACCGCGCATGCCGCGCTGGACGTGACGAGCGCCCCGGTGATTTTCAGCCACAGCTGCTGTCACGGTGTCACGCCGCATCCGCGCAACGTGCCGGACGACGTGCTCGCACGCTTGGCCGGCAACGACGGCGTGCTCATGGTCACGTTCGTGCCCCAGTTCGTCTCGGCCGAGTACGCCGCCTGGTTCGACGGCGATCAGAGCGGACCGGCCCCGAGGGTGACGCTCGCTCAGGTGGCGGACCACGTGGAGCATGCGCGGGCGGTGGCCGGCATCCGCCACATCGGGCTCGGCGGCGACTTCGACGGTACCGACGAGTTTCCCGAGCAGCTGGAGGGAGTGGACGGCTACCCGGCCCTGCTTGCCGAACTGGCCGGTCGAGGATGGAACGCCGCCGCCCTCGCCGCCCTGGCCGGCGCGAACGTCCTCCGGGTGTTGCGCGCCACGGACGCGGCCTTCGCCGGGGGAGCTTCGACAACCACCGCCCTCACCGTGTGAGCGGCCCGCACCCGCTTACGGCGTGCGTGGCTCGCAGATGACGACGGGGATGTCGCGGCTGGTCTTGCGCTGGTAGCCGGCGTAGCCGGGATTGGCTCGCACGATGCGGGGCCACAGCTGCGCCTTTTCGGCCTCGCCGGCGGTGCGCGCCCGCATCGGGCGCGTCACCCCGTTCTCGGTGAGTTCCACGTTCGGGTCGGCGACCAGGTTGAGGTACCAGTACGGATGCCGTTCGTCGCCGCCCTTGGACGCGATCAACACCACTTTGTCCGGTTCGTAGACCGGCGCCGTGAGCATGGTGGATCTGCGGACGCCGCTCTTCCGGCCCGTCGTGTGGAGCTCCACGACCGGCATGGGGCCGATCTTCCAGCCCAACCGGCCGCGGGAGAGCACCACCAGCGACCGGTGGGCAGCGTTCATCACGCGCATCATCAGATCGGTCGAACGGTGGGCCAGAGTCCTCGTCATGCGACCAGCCTACGACCGCAGGTGGTTGACACCCGGGCGGGGGGTGAGTAGCTTCCGCATCGAGCGCTGAGCGGACGCGCAGATCAGGTCGCCCGCCCTCGCCCGAACCATCCAGCCGTCCCCTACGAGCAAGGAGTTCCCATGTCTGACGATTCCGTCTTCCTCTACCTCGGCGTCTACCCCGACACGGCCACGGCCGAGGCCGATCTCGAGGTGGTGCGCGAGCTGCACTCCGACAAGGTCATCGGCACCTATGACGCCGCCGTCGCGACCAAGGAGGCCGACGGCACCGTGCAGGTGCGCCGCAAGACCAGTAAGCACGCCGGGTGGACCGGTGTGGCCGCGGGCGCCGTTCTTGGGCTCCTCTTCCCGCCGTCAATCATCGGTACGGCCATCGTGGGCGGCGCGGCCGGCAGCATCGTCGGGCACTTCTGGCGGAGCCTGGACCGTGGAGATCTCAAGGAACTCGGTGAGATGCTCGACTCCGGTGAGGCGGCGCTCATCGTGGTGGGCAAGGACCGCCTGGAGGAAGAATTCCGCAAAGCCGGTCTTGTGGCCCAGAAGCACATCCAGAAGGAGCTCAAGGTGGACGCCAAGGAGCTCGACAAGGAACTGGACCGGGCATCGGCAGAGTTGCAGCAGCAGGCCAGCAACGACACCAACTGAACGGCCTGACCGGCGACCCGCGCCCGTCCTCCACAGGCCCCGCGTTGCTCCACGTCTGCACACTCTGCGTCCCGGCACCCCGCGACGAACGGGCACCTGCGCACCCTGGTGGCGGAGGTGCTCGTGGCACGCAAAGACGAAGTGGGCCGGCGCGGTGAGGACTGCGCGGCGGATTACCTGGCTCGGGCGGGCTACACGCTGCTGGAGCGCAACTGGAGGTGCAGCCAGGGCGAGATAGACCTGGTGGTGGCCAAGGACGGCGACATCGTGTTCGTCGAGGTCAAAACTCGTTCGGGCACTGGATACGGGCATCCGTTTGAGGCGATCACGGTGGCCAAGCTGGCCCGGTTGCGACGGTTGGCCGGGGCCTGGTGTGAGCAGTCCGGGCTTCGGGCCCGCCGGATTCGCATCGACGTCATCGGAGTGATTGCCCGGGCCGGCCATGAACCCGTCGTGGAGCACCTCGAGGGCGTGTTCTGATGGGGCTGGCACGCACCCGGTCGGTGGCGTTGATCGGGCTGGCCGGATCGATCGTCGAGGTGGAAGCCGATATCTCGAGCCAGTTGCCCGGCCTCCGCCTCATCGGGCTGCCCGACGCGGCGCTGGCCGAGGCCGCGGAGCGGGTGCGGGCGGCGGCCAAGAACTCCGGCTGCGCGCTGAACCCGCACAAGCTCACGGTGAACCTGTCGCCGGCCGCGCTGCGTAAGCACGGCTCGGGGTTCGACCTCGCCATAGCCGTGGCGTGTCTCGCCGCGGATGGCGTCGTGCCGGCCGAATCCGTGGGCGCGGTGCTGCACATCGGCGAGCTTGCCCTCGACGGGAGGCTCCGGCCCACCCCGGGAATGCTGCCGGCAGTGATCGCCGCGGCCCGTTCGGGCTACCGCACCGTGATGGTACCGGCCGGCAACTGCGACGAGGCGGCGCTCGTTCCGGGCATCCGGGTGATCGGTGTCGCCTCACTCCGGGACGCCCTGATCTGGCACGGTGCGCGGTTGGAGCCGATTGCTGTGGACGTGCTGACGCAACCGGCAGAGGAAGACAGCGTCGACGAGTCGCTGGACCTCATCGATGTGGTGGGCAACGACGAAGCCATCCTCGCGCTGCAGGTGGCGGCCGCGGGCGGCCACCATGTGTTCATGCTCGGCCCGCCCGGAGCCGGCAAGACCATGCTCGCCGCCCGGCTACCGGGCCTGCTTCCCGACCTGGGTCCGGCCGCCTCCCTCGAGGTGAGTTCGCTGCGGTCGTTGAGCGGCCGGCCAGTGGGGCGGTCCTTGATCACCCGGCCGCCGTTGGAGGCGCCGCACCACACCATCACCGCGGCGGCCATGGTGGGTGGCGGCAGCGGCCAGATCCGCCCGGGCGCCGCTGCGCGCGCTTCGCACGGGGTGCTCTTCCTCGATGAGGCACCAGAATTCGCCGCGGCCGTGCTCGACGCGCTACGCCAGCCGCTGGAGTCCGGCCGGATCAGCATCCACCGTGCCAATTCGGTCGCGCATTTCCCGGCACGGTTCCAGCTGGTGCTGGCGGCCAACCCGTGCCCGTGCGGCCAGTACGGCACGGGGGACGACTGCAGCTGCGCCCCGAACTCGCGGCGGCGTTATCTTGCACGCCTCTCCGGGCCCCTGCTGGACCGCATCGACATCCAGCTCGCCGTCAAGCGGGTGAGCGCCGCCGAACTCCGCCTGTCGGCCGATGGCGGGCGGCTCTCCAGCGCCCTGGCGCGGGACCGGGTGGTCGCCGCACGGGCCGCGGCGGCGGAGCGGCTGAAGGACACCCCGTGGACCCTCAACTCCGAGGCGACGGGGCCGTGGTTGCGCGGGCGCCAGACGCGCCTGGCCGGCTCCGTCACGGCCCTGCTCGACCGGGCGTTGGAGCGCGGCGGCATCACCATGCGCGGCTACGACCGGGTGCTGCGGGTCGCCTGGTCGATAGCGGACTTGACCGGAGTCTCCCGGCCGGGAGCCGACGAAGTGGGGCAGGCGCTCTACCTGCGGAAGGGAATGGCGTCATGAACCTGTTCGGTCTGGAGGAGAAACTCGTGCGGTCCTTGGCCGACGGTGTGCGCCCCGGCGCCGCCCCGGACGCATCCGCCCCAACGCAGTCCGCAGCCTCGCCCCCGGCCCAGGCCGCGGGGGACAGGACCGGCCCGGCGGCCGAAACCGCGCTCGCGCTCGACGCCGAGCTCTTCGCGCGCGCAGCGTGGTCCACCATCGCCGAGCCAGGCGACGGCGTGGCAGGAGCCGTCGTCGAGCGGCTCGGGGCGGTGCGGGCGCTGACCGCCGTCGTGGAGGCCTGGCCGCCTGAGCGGCTGTCGGACAGCCTCGCGGTCGGCGTCGACGAGAACGGGGCTGGAGACCCGGCCGGCCTGCTCGGGGAGCTGTCGCTGGCGCTGGCCCGCTGGCGCCCCCGGCTGTCGTCCGCCGAGGTGATCCGGTCCCTGCAGCAGGCCCGACGCACCCACACCACCCTCCTGCTGCCGGGCGACCTGCTCTGGCCTGGCGGCGTCGACGACCTGGAGCGGCATGCCCCGCTGGCCCTGTGGTGGCGCGGACGCCCAGAGGCCCTGGCCGCGCTCCGCCATTCGATCGCCCTGGTCGGCGCTCGAGCGGCCACCGGGTACGGCGAACACGTGGCCATGGAGGCCGCCGCTGGTCTGGTCGACCGCGGTCTGGCCATCGTCTCCGGCGCCGCCTACGGCATCGACGGCATGGCACACCGCTCGGCTCTGGCCAGCAACGGAACCACCGTGGCGTTTCTGGCCGGGGGAGTCGACCGCTTCTACCCGAGCGGACACGACGCCCTTCTCACCCGCATCGTGGAAGCAGGGGCGGTGATGAGCGAGCTGCCGTGCGGGGCGGCCCCCACAAAATGGAGGTTCCTGCAACGAAACAGACTCATCGCCGCGGCAAGCCAGGCCACGGTGGTATTGGAGGCCGGCTGGCGTTCTGGGTCGCTCAACACGGCCGGACACGCTGCCGCCCTCGGACGCCCGCTCGGAGCCGTACCCGGGCCCGTCACCTCGCCCACCTCCGCCGGCTGTCACCGACTGCTGCGCGACTACGACGCCATCTGCGTGACCACGGCCGCCGAGATGGCCGAGCTGATCGGAGTGGGGGTCGATCTTGAGCTCGACCTCCCCGGCGCGGGCGGAGCTGTGGACGGTGCCGGGCCGCGGGAGCGCACGAGCGATCAGATCCGGGTCTTCGACGCTCTGAGCGTTCGGGCGCCACGCGTGCCGACCGAGCTCGCCCGGCGGTCCGGGCTCTCGACGGCCGCGGTGCTCGGCGCCCTCGGCACCCTCGATCTGGAGGGGTCCGTGCGGGAGCGCGCCACCGGCTGGGTGCGGGTCACCTGAGCGGCCTCTCGCTCCTCGAGGTCCCTGCGTGACCTCCCCGCAGCACTCCTCCTGACAACTGTTCCTCGTCCGGACATCTGGTCCCGGCACACCGGGACCAGATGTCCGGATCGTGGCCAGTTCCGGGTGCGGCGGCGGGCACGGCTGCGCGTGCGGCCGCCGGGGAGGTCGGTGGGGGCGTTTAGGGTGATAGGGAGACCGTGGCGCATCACGCGCCGGATCAGCCGAGAGGGCGAGGGGCCAGCCGATGACGGACACCACACCGACCAACGCGCAGATGTCAGCGCCGGCACCAGCGCAACCCGGGCCGAGCCCCGCCGGGCGTTCGTCCGATCACACCACCGAGCGTGACGACAGTGCCGTAGCTCAACTGGGGCAGTACCCGGCCGCCACCCACCTCATCGCCCACCTCAGCGACACCCACTTCCTCGGTGCCGCGTCCGACGGCTCGGGACGACTCCTCTACGACGCCGTCGACACCGACAGCACGGTCCACCAGGCGATGGCACAGCTGGAGGCGTCCGGGCTTCCGATCGACGCGCTGGTCTTCACGGGTGACATCGCCGACCGTGGCGAACCGGATGCCTACCGCCGCGTGCGCGACATCGTCGAAGTCTCAACCGAGAGGATGGGTGCCGAACTGGTCTGGGTGATGGGCAACCACGACGAGCGCCAGGCGTTCCGCACCGAGCTGCTGCGAGTCGAGGCCCACGACGCTCCCGTTGACGCCGTGGTCGACCTGAACGGCCTGAGGCTCATCACACTGGACACGACGGTGCCCGGGTACCACCACGGTGAGATCACCGCCGGGCAGCTCGACTGGCTGGCGGAGGTACTGAGCCAACCCGCCGAACACGGCTCCCTGCTCGCGCTGCACCACCCGCCGGTGCCCACGGCGCTGCCTCTGATGACGATCCTGGAACTCCGCGAACAAGCCGCCCTCGCCCGGGTCCTGGAGGGCACCGACGTACGCGCGATCCTCGGCGGCCATCTGCACTACGCCACCACCGGGCTGTTCGCCGGGATCCCGGTCTCGGTCGCGGCGGCCACCTGTTACACGATCGACGTGGCCGCCCCGCCCCGACAGCTCACCGGCGTGGACGGTGGACAGTCGATCAATCTCGTGCACGTCTATGCCGACCAGGTGGTGCACTCGACGGTTCCGCTGGGCGCGTTCGACGTGGTCACCCGCTTCGATCCCGCCTACCTGGCGCGGATGGAGGCGCTCAGCGCACCCGACCGCCTTGAGGCGTTCTCCCGGCACACGGTCTGACCCCGAGCGGATGCCCGCCCGTGGATTCCCGCGTCGCTGCCGCGATCCGGGTCCGGGCAGGGGATGCTGGAAGCATGCACCTGGACCGGGCGATCGATGCCTTCGCTCGCTACCTCACGACGGAGCGGGGGTTCTCCGCCAACACCGTGCGTGCCTATGGGGCGGACCTGGCCGGGCTGGCGACCTTCGCTGAGGACCGCGGAGCGACCGAGGTCCACGAAATCGGCCTCGAGCTACTGCGCGACTGGCTATGGACCGGGACCGAGGCAGGCTTGGCTCGCGCCACGATCGCCCGCCGCTCCGCGTCCGCTCGCGGCTTCACCGCCTGGCTGACCCGAGAGGGCACCCTGGCCAGCGACCCCGCGGTAAGGCTGCGCTCGCCGAAGCCCGGCCGAACCCTGCCTCGAGTGATCAACCGCACCCAGATGCAGGAGCTCCTTGACCGGCTCCAGCTCGCCGCGGACACGGGGGACCCGGCCGCGATTCGGGACCTGGCCGTCATCGAGTTGCTGTACGCCTCGGCGCTGCGGGTGTCCGAACTGGTCGGGCTGGATGTGGGCGACGTGGACCTGTCCCGGTTGACCGTGCGCGTGACGGGTAAGGGTAGCAAGGAGCGAGTCGTGCCGTTCGGGGTGCCGGCGCAGAAGGCGTTGCTGCGCTACCTGAATACCGCGCGGCCGGCCCTTGCCGCTGCCGCTGCCGCTGCTCCGGCCGGAACCGGGTCCACCACGGCGCTGTTCCTCGGCCGGCACCGGCAGCGTCTGGGAGTGCGCGCCGTGTACCGGACCGTCGCCGCGCTCCTCGAGTCGATGCCCGGCACCGGACCGGCCGGCCCGCATGCCCTGCGGCACACGGCGGCCACCCACCTGCTCGACGGTGGCGCCGACCTGCGCGCCGTGCAGGAGATGCTCGGGCACGCGAGCCTCGGCACCACCCAGATCTACACCCACGTCTCGGCGGAGCGTCTGCAGCAGAGCTACCGCCTCGCCCACCCCCGGGCCTGACCCGCCCCGCCCCGCCCCGCCCCGCCCCGCCCGCGAACTGTGAGCTGAGCACCCAAAACCCGACGTTTTCGGTGCTTAAGTCACAGTTCGCGGCAGGGGTGGTGGGGTGGAGGGGTGGAGGGTCAGCGGGGAGGGTGGGGGATTGGACCGGTCGGCGGCAGGGGGAGGAGGATGGCCCGCGCGATTCCGCCGAGGAACAGCACCGGCGAGATGTACTGACCGTGCCGGCGCACCCCGAAGTGCACGCAGCGATCCGAGCAGTGCGCCCCCGATGCCACAATGCCCACCACCTGCCCCGCCCGCACCCGCTCGCCCGTGGCCACGGTGGCCGATACCGGTTCGAAACTCGAGATCAGGTCTTCGCCGTGCTGGATCGACAGCACCGGCCGGTCGACCACGGTGCCGGCGAAGGAGACGACTCCGTCGGCCGGGGCGCGCACAGGCGACCCGGCCAGGGCCACCAGATCGATGCCGCGGTGCCCGGCGGCAAAGCGGCTGCTCGGAGCTTCGAAGGGGCGGAGCTGATCGCGCGGCGGTCCGACCGGCCAGGTCCAGACCACCAGGGGCGTGGCTGCCGGTGCGGCTGCCGGGGCTCCGGCGGGTTCGGGCAGGGGCACTGCGTCGGGCGCAGCGACCGAGGAGGGAGCGGAACGAGCGCCGGGCGCCGGCGGGCGTACTGCGTCGGCCGGAGCGACCGACGAGGAAGCGGAGGGGGAGCCTGGACCGGGCGTGGGACGCTCCGCGCGGGCCGCTGGTGATCCCGGGGCGGGGCCGCCGACGATGAGAGCGAGGGTGGTCGCGGCCACCAGCAGAACCCGGCGGGTGAGGCTCCAGAACCGATTGGGGGCGTGATGGGGAAGGCTGCCGAGGCGAGGGCGGTCGCGACGGGGAAGGCGCTCGAAGCCTCGGCGGCCGCGACGGGGATCACCCGAGAAGCGAGGATGGCTGGATGATGTCATGCCCCGACCCTCGGGGTATTCACGCCCGGGCGCGCACGCAGCGAGCGAACGGTGCAGACCGGCTCGGCGCTCGGCGGTGTGGAGGAGTGCCGCATGGCGGCGAACGGGGCCGGGCTGGTGCTAGAGTTCTCTGAGCAGCGCTTTGTGCGCTGACTACGCGTGCCCATTCGGCCAACACACCCATTCGGTCCTGACTTCGCAAGAAGACGGGCGGGTTGTGCGCCGGGCACCAGGAGTAGTGGTCATCCGATCACGACACAAACCGATGGGCGTTTTCTGCTGCGCAGATTCGTCAGATAAGGAGTACGGCTCATGGCCGTCGTAACCATTCGCCAGCTGCTCGACAGCGGCGTGCACTTCGGGCACCAGACCCGCCGTTGGAACCCGAAGATGAAGCGATTCATCTTCACCGAGCGTTCCGGCATCTACATCATCGACCTGCAGCAGTCGCTCGGGTTCGTTGACAAGGCCTATGACTTCGTCAAGGAGACCGTCGCCCACGGCGGCACCATCCTTTTCGTCGGCACCAAGAAGCAGGCGCAGGAATCGATTTCGGAGCAGGCGACGCGTGTCGGCCAGCCCTACGTCAACCAGCGCTGGCTCGGTGGCCTCCTCACCAACTTCCAGACCGTTTCCAAGCGTCTGGCTCGCATGAAAGAGCTCGAAGAGCTCGACTTCGAGGACACCGCCAAGAGCGGTTTCACGAAGAAGGAAATGCTCATCAAGAAGCGCGAGCTCGTCAAGCTGCACAAGAGCCTCGGCGGAATCCGCAACCTGACCAAGACGCCGTCCGCGCTCTGGGTTGTCGACACCAACAAGGAGCACCTCGCCATCGACGAGGCGCGCAAGCTCGGCATCCCCGTCATCGCGATCCTGGACACCAACTGCGACCCCGACGACGTGCAGTACCCGATCCCGGGTAACGACGACGCCATCCGCTCCGTGGGCCTCTTGACCCGCATCATCGCGGACGCCGCTGCCGAGGGCCTCATCCAGCGTCACCAGAAGCCGGAAGAGGGCGCCGAAGTCGAGCCCCTCGCCGCCTGGGAAGCCGAGCTGCTCGCAGCTCCGGCCGAGACCACGCCCGAGCAGTCCTCCGCTGACACCGAGAAGGTCGCCGACGAAACCGTCGCCACCGAGCAGGTTGCAGAAGAAGCGCCCGTCGCTGAGACCGAAGCAGCAGAGCCCGCAGCGGCCGAAGCCGCAACCGAAGAGGTTGCAGCCGACGCTCCCGTAGCCGACACCAAGTAAGGACAACAGGTATGGCAAACTTCAACCTCGAATCCGTCAAGATCCTGCGCGAGCGCCTCGGCACCGGCATGGTCGACACCAAGAACGCACTCGTCGAAGCCGATGGCGACATCGAGCGCGCGGTCGAGATCCTGCGTCTCAAGGGTGCAAAGGGCAACGCCAAGCGCGCTGACCGCTCCACCTCTGAGGGCCTCGTCGCCGCCAAGGTGATCGGCAACACCGCGTACCTGCTGGAGCTCGCCTGCGAGACCGACTTCGTCGCCAAGGGCGAGAAGTTCGGCGCTCTCTCCGAGAAGGTCCTGGATGCGGTTTCCGCAGCCGGCGCCACGAACGTCACCGAGGCGCTTGCCGCTCCGGCCGACGGGCAGACCGTCGGAGACCTCATCAACGGCGAAGCCGCGATCATCGGCGAGAAGTTCGAACTTCGCCGCGTCGCAGCCGTCACCGGTGAGAACTTCGAGATTTACCTGCACAAGACCAGCAAGGACCTGCCCCCGCAGGTCGGCGTGGTCCTGGGCTACGCCGGTGAGGATGCCGCGACCGCTCGCAGCATCGCCCAGCACATCTCGTTCGCGAACCCGGAGTACCTGGCTCGCGAAGACGTTCCCGCAGAAGCCGTCGAGGCCGAGCGTCGCATCGTCACCGAGATCAGCGAGAACGAGGGCAAGCCGGCCGCCGCGCTGCCCAAGATCGTCGAAGGACGCATCAACGCCTACTTCAAGCAGGTCGCCCTGCTCGAGCAGGACTACGCCAAGGACAACAAGCTGTCCGTGGCCAAGGTCGTCGCTGACGCGGGCCTGACCATCTCGGGCTTCGCCCGTTTCAAGGTCGGCGCGTAACCAGCACACGCACCACGTAGCACCACGAGGAGGAGATCGGGTCGCCCAGGCAATCCGGTCTCCTTTTCTGTGCCTACAGCAACACCCCACACCGGCGGCGTGTGCCCCCAACCGGGCTGGTACCGGTAGTTTTAGAAGCAGGTCACAACGGAAGGACGCTCACGGGCATGTCAGACACGGGTAAGAAGCGCAGGGTCCTCCTCAAGCTATCGGGCGAAGCATTCGGGGCCGGGAGCCTCGGCGTCAATCCCGACGTCATCAGCGGCCTGGCCCGCGAGATCGCCGAGGCGGCACAGACCGTCGAGATCGCGATCGTGGTCGGCGGCGGCAACTTCTTCCGTGGCGCCGAACTCTCTCAGCGCGGCATGGACCGCGGCCGCGCAGACTACATGGGCATGCTCGGTACCGTCATGAATGCCCTGGCCCTGCAGGACTTCCTCGAGCAGGCCGGCGCTGAGACCCGCGTCCAGTCCGCCATCGCCATGACCCAGGTGGCCGAGCCGTACATCCCGCGCCGCGCGGAGCGTCACCTCGAGAAGGGCCGCGTCGTCATTTTCGGCGCCGGCGCCGGACTGCCCTACTTCTCCACCGACACCGTCGCCGCCCAGCGTGCCCTGGAGATCGGCGCCGAGGTTGTGCTGGTCGCCAAGAACGGTGTCGACGGGGTCTACTCCGACGACCCTCGCACCAACCCCGACGCGCACAAGATCCACAGCATCACCTACCAGGATGCGCTCCAGCGCGGACTCAAGGTCGTCGACTCGACGGCCTTCAGCCTGTGCATGGACAACAGCATGCCCATGCGGGTATTCGGAATGGCGCCGCACGGAAACGTGACGGCCGCCATCCTGGGCGCCGAACTGGGAACCCTCGTCTCCAACTAGGATTATTGAAGCCACCGAAGAAGGAGTCACCGTGATTACGGATGTCCTGTCCGACACCACTCAGCGCATGACCAAGGCCGTCGAGTCCGCGAAAGAGGACTTCGCCACCGTGCGTACGGGTCGCGCAAACCCCCAAATGTTCCAGAAGATCCTGGTCGACTACTACGGCACCCCGACCCCGCTGGGACAGCTCGCGTCGCTGCAGAACCAGGAAGCTCGCACGCTCCTGATCACGCCGTACGACAAGAGCGCCCTGCGCGACATCGAGAACGCCATCCGGGACACCCCGAACCTCGGTGCCAACCTCGGCAACGACGGTATCGTCATCCGGGCCTCGCTGCCCGAGCTGACGAACGACCGCCGCAAGGAGTACGTCAAGATCGTCAAGACCAAGGGTGAGGACGCCAAGGTGTCCGTGCGGAACCTCCGCCGCAAGGCCAAGGACGACCTCGACGCTCTCAAGAGCGAGGTCGGCGACGACGACGTGGCCCGCGCGGAGAAGGAACTCGAGCAGATCACCAAGACGCACATCGACCAGATCGACGACGCTCTCAAGCGCAAGGAAGCCGAGCTCCTCGCCATCTAGGGGAGGGCAGTGTGATGACGGACGATCCAGGGCCCACCAAGCCACCTCACCGGGGACGCGGCGCATCCCGGGCCGAGTTCCGGGCGCAGGTGCAGTCCACGAAGGCCGACATCGAGCGGCAGGTGCAGGCGACCAAGGCCCAGCTCGACGCAACGAATGAGCGCATCGAGGCCCGCACCGGGCGCAACCTGATCCTCGCGACCCTGATCGGGCTCGTGCTGGGCGGGTCGATGCTGGTGAGTCTGATCTTCATCAAAGAACTCTTCATGATCGTCGCCTTCGTCATCGTGGGCTTCACCTCGTTCGAACTCGCCCAGGCCCTGCGGCACGGCGGCCGGAACGTCCCGCGCATTCCGGTGCTCATCTCTGCGGTCGCCGTGGTGCCCGCCGCCTTCTACGGGGATGCCGCCGGGCAATGGCTGGCGACCCTGGGCGGCATCGCATTCATCGCACTGTGGCGGGTGGCCATGCTCGTGCTTCCGGCGCACCGGGCGCCAGCCAAGATCGTGCTCGGCGATATCGGTGGCGGATTCCTGATCCAGGTCTACGTCGTTTTCCTGGCCAGCTTCGCGGTGCTCCTGGTCACCCAGGAGGGCGGCCAGTGGTGGACCCTCGCGTTCCTGCTCCTGGTCATCTCGGCCGACACCGCCGCGTACGCCGCCGGCCTGTCCTTCGGCAAGCACCGCATGGTGCCCACCATCAGCCCGAAGAAGACCTGGGAAGGCTTCGCAGGCGCGGCCATCGTCTGCATGGTCGTGGGTATCCTCCTGGCCATCTTCATGCTCGACGAACCCTGGTGGTTCGGCCCGATCTTCGGCACCGTGATCCTGATCACCGCGACGTTCGGCGACCTCGCCGAATCGCTCATCAAACGGGATCTGGGCATCAAGGACATGAGCTCGTGGCTGCCCGGACACGGCGGCTTCCTCGACCGCCTCGACTCGATCCTTCCGTCCGCCGCCGCGGCTTACGCCCTGTACCTGATTTTCGCGTGACCGGGTCGCTTTCGACAGCCGGCCCCTCGTGAGGCAGAATGAGGCGGTGAGCACAACGTTTCCGCGATCCAGCAAGAAAGCCCCCGGCTACAACCTCAAGCAGGTTGAAGAGTTCC